>JAGQVV010000033.1 GCA_020437805.1 Flavobacteriales bacterium | reverse complement strand
AGCATCATCCACAGCATGGTGCAGTTCCGCGATGGCAGCATGAAGGCCCAGATGGGACTGCCCGACATGAAGCTGCCGATCCAATACGCCATGGCCTATCCAGAGCGTCCCGTTACGGAATGGCCGCGCTTCGACTTCACCGAATACCCGGCCTTGACCTTTGAACAACCGGACATGGACGCTTTCAGGAACCTTGGGCTCGCCTTGGAGGCCATGGCCAAAGGAGGCAATGCCCCATGCGTATTGAACGCGGCGAACGAAGTGGCCGTGGAATTGTTCCTGAACGAGCGCATCGGTTTTCTCGCCATGAGCGACCTCGTTGCGGACATGCTCGCCACCGTAGCACACATCGAACGACCGACCCTGAGCGAGCTGGAGGCCACCGACCGCGAGACCCGTCGCCTGGCCATTGAACGCACCCCTGCATGGACATCCTGATCAAAGCCGCCCAATTTCTGTTGAGCCTCTCCATCCTCGTGGTGCTGCACGAGATGGGGCACTTCCTGCCCGCCCGCTGGTTCAAGATCCGGGTGGAGAAGTTCTACCTCTTCTTCGATCCGTGGTTCTCGCTCTTCAAGTTCAAGAAGGGCGATACCGAATACGGCGTGGGCTGGGTGCCGCTCGGCGGCTACGTGAAGATCAGCGGGATGGTGGACGAGAGCATGGACAAGGAGCAGATGGCCAAGCCGCCGCAGCCTTGGGAGTTCCGCAGCAAGCCCGCATGGCAGCGACTTATCGTCATGGTGGGCGGTGTTACCGTGAACCTGCTGCTGGGCATGCTCATATACATCGGAGTGCTCTTCGTTTGGGGGCGTGAATACCTGCCGGCGGAAAACGCGGTGTACGGCATCCATCCCAGCGAAACGCTTGCTGCCCAAGGTGTGCAGGAAGGGGATAAGATCATCAGCGTGAACGGCGTGAAGCCCAAGACCATCGGCGATGCCCAAAAGGCCATCATGATCGACGGTGCCACGCACCTGGAAGTGGAGCGGAACGGCCGCACCGTGCAGGTGGACCTTACCCCGCGCTACAACGAATTGGCATTGGACAGCAACGAGAAGGAGATCATGGCCGTGCGCATTCCCTTCTATGTGGATTCCCTGATGGCGGGTCAGAACGCAGCGAAAAGCGAGTTGCGCAAAGGCGACCGCATCATCGCTGTGGACCATGCACCGGTCCTGTTCTTCCAAGATTTCGTGAAGACCATGCAGACCAAGAAAGGTGAGGAGGCCTCGATCACCGTTGTGCGGGAGCGGGACACGCTGGATGTGGCCGTGCAGGTGAACGAGAATGGACTGGTGGGCATCATGCCGCTCGCATTCGACGGGCTCGTGCAGCGCGGCCATGCTTTCCACACCGTGCATGAGAGTTACGGCTTCATGGCATCCATTCCCGCGGGCATCAACTACGGACTGGAGACCTTGGGCGGCTATGTCAGCTCCATGAAGCTCCTGTTCACCAAGTCCGGCGCCAGCCAGATCGGTGGCTTCGGGGCCATCGGCAACATGTACCCGAGCACCTGGAACTGGCAGATCTTCTGGAACATGACGGCCTTCCTCAGCATCATCCTGGCCTTCATGAACATCCTGCCCATCCCCGCGTTGGACGGTGGCCACGTGGTGTTCCTGCTTTACGAAATGGTGGCCGGTAAACCCGCGAACCAACGCGTATTGGAAGTGGCCCAAATGGTGGGCATGGTGCTGTTGCTGGGTCTGCTGCTCTTCGCCAACGGCAACGATCTGTTCAAATGGCTGAGCGGCAGCTGAGCTCAGGACTTCGTGTGCTCATCGAACGCGAGTCCAACAAGCAGATCATCAAATTCGTGTGCATCGGTGGGCTTGCCGTGCTTACCGACCTGGCGTGCTACTACCTGTTCCTGCAGCTCTTTCCCGAAGGAGCCGGATTCGGGTGGTTGCAGAATGAAATGATCGCCAAGTCGCTCTCCTTCCTTTGCGGCCTATCCGTCACCTACCAATTCAACAAGCGCTGGACCTGGCGGCGCAAGGACAAGAACAACCGCCGGCTCCTCAACTTCATGCTGCTCTACGGGGTATCGCTGTTGCTGAACGTGGGCTTGAACTCCTACTTCCTCACCACGCTCCACGCCCGGTTGATGTTCGCCGAGGTCCCAAATAAATACCTCGTCGCCTTCGTGGGTGCCACCGGTATCTGTGCCGCCTTCACCTTCCTCGGCCAGAAGTTCTGGATCTTCCGCTCGCCGGAATAAGGGACCGCTAGGCCCCAAACGAGGTCACACCGGAAGTCCGACGAAGCAGAACTATCCGGTGTCCCGCCAAAGCCAATACCGCATCAGTGTCCATCCGCGTTCATCCGTGGTTCTCTTCACCGAACGAACCGCGAGCACAGGCGCGAGCGGCCCCAAGAACCTTCCCCGCCTCTTCCGCGTACAATGGGCCATGTCCCATGTGCTGCTCGTAGAGGATGATGCCCTTGTCCGCATGCTGCTGGAAAAGCGCTTGCTCGCTGCCGGCTGGCATGTCACCGCGCTGCGTGATGGCCGCAACGTGACCGAAGTGCTCCGCGCCAGCCGGGTGGACCTGATCCTGATCGACCTCGGCCTGCCGCACGTCGATGGCCTTACCGTGGTGGAGGACCTGCGTGCCCAAGGTTTCACCACCCCCGTGATGGTGCTGACAGCCTACGAGTTGCCGCACCTGCAAGCAACCGTGCGCAGCACCGGCGCCAACGAACTGGTGCAGAAGCCCTACGACCAGGAGGAACTTCTGCAGCGCATGGCGCGCTTGGTGGCCGCTTGATCCGCGTTCCACGGAAAGAGAACGCTTCGCCCCCCAAGCGCGACCTTCGCGGCGCATGTCCGCGACCCACACACACGACGCTCTGATCATCGGCCAAGGTTTGGCCGGTGTGGTGCTGTCCGAAGCGTTGGTGGCGCAGGGCAGACGCGTGGCGGTGTTCGATGTGCCCAAGGCTGGGCGATCCTCGCTGGTGGCGGCCGGGTTGGTCAATCCGCTGGTGTTGCGGCGGACGGTGCCGAGCTGGCGCGCGATGGCGATGTTGGATGTCACTGTGGCCTTCTACCACGAATTGGAGGCGCGATACGGCGCGCGCTTCTGGCATCCGCTGCCCGTGGTGGGCTTGTTCCCATCGCCTCATGAAGCTGAGCTCTGGGAAAAGCGCTTGGCGGATCCAGAGGTTGCCCCCTTCTTGGACCGCGAGCCGTCGGAGGATCACGTGGTGCGGTCCTTTCCACAGCCGCACGGCCACGGTGTGGTGAAGCACGGCGCTTGGTTGGATATCCCCACCATGCTGTCCATTCATCGGCAGCGTTGGGTTACGGCCGGTGATCTGGTGGAACGGGAAGTCAAGGACAGCGACATCCGCAGGTTCGCCGATGGCGTGGAAGTGCTCGGATTTTCGGCCCCTATGCTCGTGCATTGCGCGGGTCCTTTCGCTGCTGTTCCCGGTCTGGTGCCGGTGCGTGGCGAAGGGCTCACGGTGCGCATCCCGGGCCTCGATCTGGAGAGCGCGGTGCATCGCAAGGTCTTCATCCTGCCCATCGGGAACGACGTGTACAAGGTGGGCGCCACCTTCGCATGGACCGATGTGTGGAGCGGCCCCACGGCGGAGGCGCGACGCTGGCTGTCGGCCTGCTTGGAAGAGCTTATCGATCGCCCGTACCAGGTGCTGGAACATTGGGCCGGTGTGCGTCCGGCCGCGCGGGATCGGCGGCCCATACTCGGCCGCACCGGTGCGCACGAGGCGGTGTTCAACGGCTTGGGCTCGCGCGGCGTGCTCCTGGCGCCATGGAGCGCGCAACACCTGTCCGATCAGCTCTTCCGCAATGCTTCTGTGGACCCCGAAGTGGATCCCGCGCGCTTCAGCTGATCAAGCCCCGGCCTCTTCCGCGATCACATCGGCGAGGCTGCGTTGATGGAACTTCACGCTGAAGCCCTCGTAGTTCAAACGCACATCGGCATTCGTTGCTTTAACCGTTCCGGAGCGGTCCCAGGCGAGCTGTGGATAGCGATCGGCGAAGGTCCCCGGCGCTTCGCGCACTACGAATTCGGCATGTTCCCAACCTTCGGCGTACGGGCTTCCGGCCTTGGGTGCGGGCAGTTCGATCACGCGGATCCGGCGCTTGTGAAAGACGATCGGCTTATGGAGTTCGAAGCTCGCGATCGCTCGTCCGCCGATCCGGTGTTCGCCCAGCAGGACGGCCTGAGAGGCGAGAGCGGCCTTCAAGGCTACGTAGCGATCCATGTGTTCCACGCGGTAGCAGAGGTGGTCCAGTTCGTAGGATGTGACATCGATGCCATCCGCTTGCAAGGCATCGAAGAGGTGGTTGAGGAAAGGAACTGGGTCCGGGAGCGGCATGTCGCTGCGAAGTTCGTGCTGTGTTCCTTCCCGCTACAAAGCGAACTTTGCAAGGAACCCGATCCCGCATGCGCTTTGCACGAACGCTCCTGCTCTTCCCACTTCTACCGCTGCTCATCACCTGTGGCACAACCCGCTCTACCGTGAACAACGACGCAAGCCCTGCCAAGGATCCGCGCTGGGCGGAGGTCGATTCGCTTGCGAACATCGGGCAGTACGCGAGCGCCTTGGAACGCACGGACATCCTGATGGGCGAGGCGCAGCGCGACGACGATTGGCGCAAGGAATACCGTGCATGGGCGTATCGCGGGACATTCAAGATGCGCACAGGCGGTGACCAGGACAGCAGCCTGCGTGAATTGGAGCAACGTGCCGCAACGGCCACCACCCCTTTGAAGCAGCTGCTGTATTCCGCCGTGGCGGAAGGCTGGTGGAACCGCTACCAGCAGGACCGTTGGCAGATCCTCGAACGCACCAACATGGCGGTGGCCGGCGATGATCCCGCCACGTGGACACAAGCCACCTTCATCCAGAAAGTGATCGATGCCTACGCTCTTTCACTTGCACCGAAGGAAGCGCTGATAGCCATCCCCGCGCAGGACCTCGGCGACCTGCTTGTGAACGATGCCTACGAGCGCGGACTGCGTCCCACGCTGTATGACGTGCTCGCACACCGTGCGCTGGAGGTCTACACCAATTCGGAGACGCGCATCACCGAGCCCGCGTGGCGTTTCACATTGGACGATCCACGCGACTTCGAATTGTTCGAGCCATTCGTGTCCCGCAAACTCGAACACCGCGACAGCTCGGCTTGGGAATTCCTTGCCATGCAGCATTACCAAACGCTGGAAGGGCTGCACCTGAACGACGCGGTGCCGGATGCGCTGGTGGATGTAATGCTTGAGCGCTTGCGCTACGTGCATGGAACGAGCACGTTGCCCAACAAGGAGGTATTGTACATGAACGCCTTGGACACGATGCGGACCCGCTTCGCGAACGACAGCTGCTGGGCGGAGATCACGGTAGTCCTTGCTGGGCAACACGCCGAGCGTGCCGGGAAGTACCAACGCCTCTTGGGCGATGCGTGGAAATGGGAGAAGCGTACCGCGCGCGATCTCTGCAACGAAGCCATCGCACGTTTCCCAGGGTCCTTCGGTGCGAAGAACGCTGCGGTACTGAAAGCACACTTGGAACGGCCCACGATCCTGATCCAATACGAGCAGGCCGTAACACCGAACGCGCCTTCGGAGTTTGCCTTGACCTATTCAAACACCTCGAAAGTGTGGTTGCGCGTGGTGAAGGACCCGATGGAGGTGAACAGCGAAAAGAAGTCGCGTCAGGACCATACGCGCTGGTTGCTGGATCAACGTCCGTTGAGCGAGTGGAGCGTGGAGCTGCCGGATGACGGAGACCTCAACGAGCACTTGATCGAACTGCCGGTGGAAGGTCTTCCACCAGGACGGTACGGCCTTGTTGCAAGCGCCAAGGAAGTATTCGAGGTGGACAATGGATTTGTTGCAGATGTCCCGTTCTGGTCCACCCGTTTCGCGTTGGTGGACCGCCAGGAAGGAGCGGAATTGGATCTGCTCGTGTTGGACCGCACGAGCGGCGCACCCCTACCGGGCGTGAAGGCGTGGGCCTATGTGCGCAACAGGGACTACACGGGCATTCGACGCTTCATTGGCGTGGCCGACTTCATGACGGACCAAGAAGGACGGGTGCGTACCACCATCAAGGGTCAGCAAGGAGAATTGGTATGGTCGCTCACCACCAAGGATGACGCGTTCATCAGTGGCTCGTCCTGGATCCACGATCGCGGCGACCAGGAGGAGCAGACATCAACCCGCACGTACCTCTTCACGGACCGTGCCATCTACCGGCCGGGCCAGGAGATATTCTTCAAGGGCATCGTCACCACGCTCAAAGGCAAGAGCGCCGAGGTGAAGGGCGGCTACGCGACCACCATCCGCTTCTTTGATGTGAACGGTGAAGAGGTGGACACATTGCGCGTGAAGACCGATGCCTTCGGTGCATTCCACGGCAGCTTCAAAGCGCCGCAAGGCGTTCTCACGGGCTCCATGCGGATCGAGGAAGAGCACGGCAGCCAATGGGTGCAGGTGGAGGAGTACAAGCGTCCCACGTTCGAGGTGATCTTCGACCCGGTCACCTCCGTCGCGAAGCTGGGGCAGGAAGCTACGGTGACCGGCGTGGCGAAGAGCTATGCGGGAGTGCCATTGGATGGCGCCACCGTGCAATGGACGGTACAACGCGGTGCGCGCATGCCGTGGTGGTGCGGTCGGGGGTGGCGCGGATTACCGTGGGGACAGGAGACGGAGATCGCCAGTGGCGAGGCCTTGTGCGATGCGGATGGTAAGTTCAGTATCGCGTTCATGGCGGCTGCGGACCGTGCCTTTCCGGCGGCTGCGGACCCGACCTTCACCTTCATCATTGAAGCGGCGGCTACCGACATCACCGGTGAAACGCAAAGCGCGAACACCACACTGAGCGCTGCCTACCGCAGCATCGACATCGCGATCAACGTGGGCGAAGCGATCGATCGGAACCGGACGGACAGCATCGACATCCGCATCAAGAACCTGAACGGTCAGGACATGGACGTGCCCATGGAGGTCCGCATCGTGGAGTTGGAGCCGCCTGTGGATGCGCCGCAACGGGAACGCCAGTGGGAACGTCCGGACCGTGTGCTCAGTGGCGAACTACCCACGACGCATCTGAAGGACGAGCCTTTGAGCTGGCCGGTGAAGCAGGAGCATTTCACACGTTCCGAGCACCGCGCGAATGGCAAGCCCATGGCGACACCGGGCATCGACGACTGGACCGTCGGCCTTTACCGCATAGAAGTATCGGCCATGGATGCCGATGGCAAGCAAGTGAAGGTGAACAAGCTGGTGACGGTCTACGACACGATGATCCAGAACACCGGTTTCGTGAACGAAGCCTTCCATGTGGAGCCGATCACCACCACCTGCGAACCGGGCGAGAAGGCCGTGCTCTTGCTGAGCAGTGCGCTGCCAGCGGGCCGCATCCTCATGGAGGTGGAGCGCGAGGGTCGCATCGTGGTAAGCAAGTGGTTCGTGTTGAAGAAAGGCCAACAGCGTGTGGAGCTACCGGTGTTGGACGGTGACCGCGGTGGCTTCGCCGTGCATTTCCTCAGCGTGGAACGCGGGCGTGACCATCGGAGGACGCAACGGATCGAGGTACCATGGAGCAACAAGGAGCTGCAGGTGGAATGGATGAGCTTCCGCGACAAACTGCTGCCGGGTTCAAAAGAAGAATGGCGCCTGCGGATCAGCGGTCCGAAGGCCGAAAAGGCCGCCGCACAATTGTTGGGCGTGATGTACGATGCGTCGCTTGATCACTTCGTGCAACACAGTTGGTCCATGTTCCAATGGCCCACCACCTATGCGCGAAGGAACTGGGACCGCAGCGAACCCTTCGGTGAGGTGAGCGGTGCGCCGATGTACCGTGGTGGAGGATTCGTGGGGTGGCAACAACACCGCTATCCTGAACTGTTGGAGATCGGCTTCGCTCGGTATGGCGGGATAATGAGGCGCGGTGGTCGTGCGATGGATGTGGAGGACTCCGCTGTGATGAACTATGCATTCGCGGCCGGAGTGGCCATGGATGAGGACGCGGATCTCAAGGCGGCCGAGGGTGCATTGGGGTCGGTGGAGATGATATCCGGATCCGGAACAACGGCCACCGAAGCTGCACCACAACCCGTCCGAACCGACTTCCGTGAAACGGCCTTCTTCTTCCCCGACATGCTCACCGATCGCGATGGAAGCATCGTCCTGCGCTTCACCACACCCGATGCCTTGACGCGCTGGAAAGTGTTGGGCCTGGCGCACACCAAGGACCTCGAGCTCGCTCAATTCGTGAAGGAAGCGGTCACGAGCAAACCCTTGATGGTGGTGCCCAACCTGCCGCGCTTCCTGCGCGAAGGCGATCGCATCACGCTCACCGCGAAGGTCAACGTATTGGAAGGTGCGCTCGTGGATGGCCGGGCCAAGTTGGAGCTCTTCGACCCGCGCAACAATGCGGATGTGAACAGCGGGTTCGGCGTGGTCAAGAGCGAGCAGGCCTTCACGGCGGGTCCTGGTAGAAGCGCGAATGTCGCATGGACGATCACCGTGCCTGCCGGAGCCGGTATCGTGAGCATACGGATCACTGCGAACGCAGCAGGCATGGGCGACGGTGAGGAACGTACGCTGCCGATCCTCACGGATCGTGTCCTCGTCACGGAAAGCATGCCGATCGCCATCAGCAAAGCAGGCACGAAGACCTTCACCTTGGAGAAGCTGAAGAACAACACGAGCACCACGCTCCGCCATGAGCGCTTGGAACTGGAGTACACCCCGAACCCCGCATGGTACGCGGTGCAAGCGCTTCCCTATTTGATGGAGTTCCCGCACGAATGCGCCGAACAGACCTTCAGCCGCTACTATGCGAACCGCTTGGCCACGCACATCGTGGAGGAACGCCCTGCGGTGAAGGCGATCTTCGATAAGTGGAGTGAAGGCGAGGAGGGCAATGAGGAGGCCTTCCGGTCGGCCTTGGAGAAGAACCCGGAGTTGAAGAACGCACTGTTGGAGGAAACCCCGTGGGTGGTGAACGCCAGGGACGAAGGGGAACGCAAACGGCGTATCGCGCTCTTCTTCGACCTGCAACGCATGGCCAGCGAAGAG
Source organism: Flavobacteriales bacterium (assembly GCA_020437805.1). GTDB lineage: Bacteria > Bacteroidota > Bacteroidia > Flavobacteriales_F > PHOS-HE28 > PHOS-HE28. Next base: position 18,744 of record JAGQVV010000033.1, on the reverse strand, counting down.
GTCGTCGCCATGAAGAAACTGCGCGATATGCAACTACCGGAAGGGGCGTGGCCTTGGTGGAGCGGCATGCGTCCATCGCGCTACATCACCCAGCACATCGTAGCGGGCTTCGGGCATTTGGAAGCCTTGAAAGCAGGTGACACCCGACCCGATGGACAGAGCGAACAGATGCTGCGGAACGCGGTGCGCTGGTTGGATGCGGAGTTCGAAAAGGACCACCAGGAGCTGGTGCGACGTTCCTCCAAAGAGAGCTTGGAGCAGTACGTACCGAACGCCACCGACATCCACTACCTCTACGCGCGGAGCTTCTTCCCCCGCTGGCCGATCGATGGCGCCACGCGCACCGCAGTGGACTTCTATCTGCAACGCGCCAAGGCCACTTGGCTTAGCAATGGGTTGCAGGAACAGGCCATGTTGGTGCTCGCCTTCGATCGCTTGAACAACGGCGAACACGCGCAACTCATCCTCAAGTCCTTGAGCGAACGCGCCACACGCAGCGAGGAATTGGGCATGTACTGGATAGGCTTCGACAACGGCTTCAACTGGTGGAGCTTCCCCACGGAATCACATGCGCTCTTGATCGAGGCCTATCACGAAGTGGCGAAGGACAGCACCAGCGTGAACGGCTTGAAGCAGTACTTGCTGAAGTTGAAACAGACCGCCGATTGGAAGACCACCAAGGCCACATCTGAAGCTTGCTATGCCTTGCTTCTTACGGGAAGCGACCAGCTGGAACCCAAGGCCGATCCGGTGATCCTGGTCGGTGGTGAAAAGGTGGTCGTCGACAAGCAGGAGGCCGGCACCGGCTACTTCACCAAGACCTGGGGCGGGGCCGATGTGAAGCCTGAAATGGGCGAGGTGGAAGTGACCACCGCGAGCGACGGCGTACAATGGGGTGCTCTGCATTGGCAGTACCTCGAACGCATGGACAAGGTCACTGCGCATGAAAGTCCGTTCAGCATCAACAAGCAGGTCATGCTGCATGCACAGAGCGATGCCGGAGCTCATCTGATCACCTTGGACAAGGCACGGACCTTGAAGCCGGGCGACAAGCTCACCATCCGCATCGAAATGCGTACGGACCGCTATGTGGACTACGTGCACCTGAAGGACCTGCGTGCTGCGGGACTTGAACCGACCGAAGCGATCAGCGGCTACAAATGGCAGGGCGGTTTGGGCTATTACCAGAGCATTCGCGATGCCGGTATGCACTTTTTCTTCGACCGCATCGCACCCGGAACGTACGTGTTCGAGTACGACCTGCGGGTAACGCACGCCGGCGACTTCAGCAACGGGATAACCACGGCCATGTGCATGTATGCACCGGAATTCAGCAGCCAAAGCGAAGGTGTGCGGGTGAAGGTGGGTGATTAGCGATGCTTTGCCGAAGCGGCCTTGAGATCGAAAGGCTGCGTGATATTTGTCATCGACCGTTCGAACTGTTCGCCTCAACTTGCGTGTGCTTCGAACCGTTTGGGCGCTTGGATGTTGCAGTGAACATCCAACCTCCAACTCTTTTTGCACGATCCTATGACCGTACGTTGCCTCGCCGTCGTTCTCGCGACCATCACTTTCGCTTCGTTCACCAATGCCCAGTCCACTTGGACCGAGATCCCGCAAGAGCGGGTGTCCGGCCTTTCCGGGGAACGGCGGATCACGCCCATCAAGGCGCGTATCATTGAATTGGATGTACCCGCGATGCGTTCGCGGTTGGCGAATGCCCCAGTGGGCCGGTTGACGGATCTGAGCACAGGTGGGATCAACATCGAGCTGCCAACACCACAGGGTGGTAAGGCGGCCTTCCGCATCATGGAAGTGCCGGTGATGCACCCCGATCTACAAGCCCGTTTCCCTGAGATCCGCACGTACACCGGCGTCGGTGTGGACGATCCCGGCGCAACGGTGAAGATGGACCTGACACCCGATGGCTTCCACGCCATGGTCCTGCCCGGTGATCGCGACGCATGGTACATCGACCCGCTCGTGGTCGGGAACAACAGCTACCATCAGGTCTACACCAAACGTGATTTCCGGAAAGTGGGAGCGGTGCAGATGAGTTGCGCTTATGATGAGGTGAACGACATTGAGCGTGAGCAGGAGCGTACGCTAGGATGGATCGCGCAAATGGGTTTGGAGCGCGTGGGCGATTGCCAACTGCGTACCTACCGTCTGGCCTTGTCATGTACGGGTGAGTATGCGGCTTTCCACGGAGGAACGGTAGGCGGGGTCATGTCCGCTATGGTGACCACGATGAACCGGGTGAACGGTATGTTCGAGCGCGATGCCACCTTGACCATGGAGATGGTGGCGAACAACGACGACCTGATCTTCCTGAACGCTGGAAGCGACCCGTTCACCAATGGTAGTGGGGGTGCCATGCTCGGAGAGAATCAAACAACGTGCGACAATATCATCGGCAGCGCCAACTACGACATCGGGCACGTGTTCAGCACCGGCGGTGGCGGTGTCGCGTACTTGAACAGCCCCTGCAATAACAGCTCCAAAGCGGGGGGGGTCACCGGGCAGTCAAGCCCGGTAGGCGACCCCTTCGACATCGATTATGTCGCTCATGAAATGGGGCACCAGTACGGTGGGAACCATACGCAGAACAACAATTGCAACCGCGCCGGCTCCGCCGCTGTGGAGGTCGGTAGCGGTATCACGATAATGGGTTACGCGGGGATCTGTGCCCCTAACGTGGGCAACAACAGCATCGCCATGTTCGGCGGTTACAGCATGCAGGAGATCGCGGCGAACGTAACGGCCGGTACCAGCAGCACCTGCCCTACCACCGAGTCCCTGAGCCCGCAAGTGGCACCAACGGCCGATGCCGGACCGAACCGCACGATCCCGCGTTCCACACCCTTCATTCTCACCGGCAGCGGTGCTGATGCGAACGGCAGCAATGTGCTCAGCTACAGTTGGGAGCAGATGGACAACGCCGTGGCCACCATGCCACCCACTGCGACCAACACCGGAGGTCCGGCGTGGGAGCCGCTCTTGCCGAAAAGCACACCGGTGCGCTACATGCCCAACTTGAACGCGGTGATCGCCAACACCACACCGACCTGGGAGGTGCTTTCCAGCGTAGCGCGCACATACAACTTCCGGCTCACGGTCCGGGACAATGTGGCTGACGGTGGCTGCAATGGTCAGGACAACATGGTGGTCACGGTGAATGCAGCCAGTGGTCCGTTCCTCGTGACCCAACCGAACACCGCGGTCTCTTGGGCGGGGCTGTCCGCGCAGACCGTCACATGGGATGTAGCGAACACCACCGCATCGCCGGTCAGTTGCGCCAACGTGGACATCCTGCTCTCCACCGATGGCGGGCTTACGTACCCCACCACGATCATCACGGGTACCCCGAATGATGGAAGCCAGACCATCACGGTGCCGAACCAAGCTACCACCACGGCCCGGATCATGGTGCGCGCCAACGGGAACATCTTCTACGACATCTCTAACACCAACTTCACGATCACCGCACCCAGTGTTCCGGATTACACCTTGGAGGTAACGAACAACACCGCTACGGCTTGCCGCCCGAACAACACCAGCTACACAATACAGGTGGGGTCCCTTGCCGGGTACAACAGTCCAGTTACCTTGAGCCTGAGCGGGCTTCCTGCCGGCCTCAATGCATCCTTCAACCCGAACCCTGTCACCCCGGCGGGAACGAGCACGCTTACGATCTCCAACACCGGGAGCGGGAGTATCGGCACCTTCCCGATGACCTTGAACGCTACCAGCGCGGCCGGCCCGAAGAACTTGGCCTTGTCCTTGGTGATCTCCCAAACACCGGCGCAAACCACGCTGGTGTCTCCGGCCGACGGGGCTACTGGTGTATCCGGCGGGAGCGCCCTTACGTGGAATGCCGTTCCCGAAGCGACCTCCTACGACATCCAGATCGCGACCGACGCGGCCATGAACAACATCGTGGAAAGTGGATCGGGGATCACCGGTACCAGCTATCAAACAGCGCTCGCCACACAACCCACCACCACCTATTTCTGGTTCGTGCAAGCGGTGAACAGTTGTGGCTTCGGGGCACCTTCCGCGATACGGTCGTACACAACGGCGGATTGCCAGAACGTGACCGTGAAGATCACCATGGACCGCTATGGCGCGGAATCGACGTGGAGCATTCGCGATGCTGCGAACAATGTATACGCCAGCGGTGGACCATACACGACCGTGGGTACCAACGGCGAGTATCCGCAACCCGATATCAACGTTTGCCTGCCCGCCGGCTGCTACGACCTGATCGTGAATGACAGTGCCAATGATGGTTTGTGTTGCGCATACGGTACCGGCTATATCGCCGTGGTGGATGGGGAGATACCTTTGGCCTTTGCCAGCACCTTCACATCTTCAGTGACGGTCAACTTCTGTGTTCCCGCCACCTGCGTGTCCAGTCTGCCCTACACGGAGGACTTTGAGAGCGGTATCGGTCAATGGCGTCAAGGCTACGCGGACGATATCGACTGGACCCGCATATCCGGTGGCACGCCCTCGAACAACACCGGACCTTCCGCGGACCACACCACTGGAAGCGGTCAATACATCTACACCGAGGCCAGCGATCCGAATTTCCCCAACAAAGTGGCAGAACTCTACGGTCCGTGCGTGGACCTTAATGGGTTCACATCGGCCGAACTGAAATTCTGGTACCACATGTTCGGGGCCAACATGGGCAACCTGACGGTTGATGTCTGGAACGGTTCCGTTTGGACGAATTCGATATTCACCCTGACGGGTGCCCAAGGGGACAGCTGGCAGCAAGCGACAGTGGACCTTGGTGCGTATGTTGGAGGGACCGCACGGATCCGTTTCAGGGGCACCACCGGTAGCGGCTTCGCCAGCGATATGGCGATCGATGATATCGAGATCGATGGCGCAACGGTGGCCGAAGCCCAATTGTCCGTGAAAGTGTGGTTGGAAGGACCCTACGAGGCCGGATCGATGCGGGACGACCTCCGGGCCAATGGCCTGGTGCCCCTTGGTGAGCCGTATACGGTCATGGGCTTCGCGCAGGTCGGGGGCGGAGGAGAAACGACCACGACGCCTGTCCTTAACGTTTCCGGTAGCAATGCCATCGTGGATTGGGTATTGGTCGAACTGCGTTCCACCGCGGACCCTTCCATTATTCTGGCCACGCGCTGTGGCCTCCTGCAGCGGGACGGTGATGTGGTCGATGTGGATGGGACCTCTCCGCTCTCGTTCCCGGTGACCTCCGGGAACTACCACGTCGCAGTGCGGCACAGGAACCACCTCGGCTGTATGACGGCGAACGCGGTGGCCCTTGGCGCCGCGACAACGGTGGTCGACTTTCGCGTGGCGGGTACCGCCACCTTCGGCACGCAAGCACGAACGGTGATATCCGGAGTGTATGCGCTATGGGCGGGCAACTCCGTATTGGATGATGAACTGAAGTACACGGGATCACTGAACGATCGGGATGCCATCCTGTTCCGTATCGGTGGGTCCGTGGCCACGGCGATCGTGAACGGATACTACCCGGAGGATGCCAACATGGACGGTGAAGTGAAATACACCGGTGCGTCGAGCGACCGGGACATCATCCTGGTGAACATCGGCGGCACCGTGCCCACCAACATCCGCTACGAGCAACTGCCCTGATGGGCTGATTACCTTCGTCGCATGAAGTACGTGACCGCCATGTTGGCATTGACTTTCCTTGTCTCATGTGGGGATGGTAAGAGGGAAGCTGCGGAAGCCGCATCGACCGCTTCCGAACCGGCCGCTACATGGCTCATCGACCTTCGGGAGCATGACCTGCCCTTGGAGGTCGATCTCGGGGACCGCGCAACGCTCAGGGTGGATTCCGCTTCGGTGGTCTGGAACGAGGAATTCGGTGAGCTCCGGGTGAACGCGGGAGAGCATTTCGCCATTTCCATTTCCGAGGAACCCGGTGATATTGCGCGCTTGAAGGCCGACCTTGAACGGGACATGCTACGGAAGCACACCGTGCTGGAGGAAACGCCGGAAAAGGTGGTGTACCGTTCGCAATTCCCGGACGAGGACATTGTGTTCATCCACTTCTACCGTTTGGTCCCCGTGGGGGATCGGACCTTCGTGGTGCGAGACGCCGCCGAAGGTCGGTTCAACGAGGCGGACGTGCAGCGCATGGTGGCCGCGGTACGGGTGTTGGAAGTCAGCTGATGCGTTGTCCGTTCTTCCTTATCGCTGTGTTCGGCGTCGTTGGCGCGGTCGTAGCCCAAACCGGTCAAGAGGTTTGGCGTGCGGGTCTGGAGGCGTATTGGGCACACATCGACTCCACCTTCAAGGATAGTGTGCAAACACCACTACCAAGGTCCGAGCGTGCGGCATTCACGGGATTGGACCGCTTCCCTGTGGACCCCTCCTATCGGATATCGGCCCGTTTCGAAGCCAAGGAAGGCCCCGTGTTCGGAATGTTGACCACCAGCGAACGTGAACCGAAGTACAAGAGCGTGGGTACCCTGCGTTTCGTGCTGGATGGTCGCGAACAGCAACTCACCGTGTACCGGAATATCGCCTTGAGCCAACTGCCGGACTACGTGAATTACCTCTTCGTTCCCTTCACGGACCCCACGAACGGTGAGACCACCTATGGTGGCGGGCGATACATCGACCTTGAAGGGCCGCTGGGGGAGATCGTGGAATTGGACCTGAACAAGGCCTACAACCCGTACTGCGCTTATGGCGGGAATTATTCATGCCCCATTCCGCCGATGGAGAACCATTTGGAGGTGCCGGTAAAGGCCGGGGTTCGGAAGTTCCATTGAGCTTTCCGGCCCGGTTTTGGAACCGAATGGACGATCCCACGTAGAAACGTCGTCGGTCTCCGCTCGGAAAAACGCTCGGGATCGCGTATTCTTGTCGATCGAAGGAACCTCTGTCATGCGCTCCATACCACTCCTCCTTGCTGCCTGTTTGACATTTCCCGCCTCCGCCGGTGTGATCGTGCTGGAAGGGAACTACCAGGGCAAGAACATCTTCGTCCAGAATCCTTTTTCTGAGGCTGGCGTGGGTTTCTGCGTGTTCGAAGTAACCGTTAACGAGCAGATCGCCACGGACGAGATCAACAGCAGCGCCTTCGAGATCGACATGGCCAATTTCGGTTTGAAGATCTCCGATAAGGTGGTGGTTAAAGTGAAGCATAAGGACGGCTGCACACCGGTGATCCTCAATCCGGAGGTCCTGAAGCCGAAGAGCACCTTTGATATCGTGAAGCAATCCATCTCCAGCGACGGTACCTATTCGTGGACCACGACCAACGAGACCGGCGAATTGCCCTATGTGGTTGAGCAGAAGCGATGGAACAAATGGGTGAAGGTGGGTGAAGTGATGGGCTCCGGTTCTCCCGGTGAGCATAGCTATACCTTCAAAGTGACCCCGCACAGTGGAGAGAACACCTTCCGTGTGAAGCAGACGGATCTGACCAAGCGCGCGCGCTTCAGCGAATCCGTTACCTACAGCGACCCCAGCGTGGCCGCGGTGACATGGAGCCCGGAGAAACCGAAGGAGGAGATCCTCTTCTCCTCGAAGACCCTGTACGAGATCTACGATCAGTACGGCAACATCGTGAAGCGCGGCTATGCCGACAAGATCGAGGTGGCCTCCCTGAAGAAGGACCTATATTACCTCAACTACGACAACAAGTTGGGCGAGACCTTCATCAAGCGCTGATCGTGCAAGGCACATGTTGGAAGCCTTCCTTAGGGAAGGCTTTCTTCTTTTCGGGAACTTCTCCATTCAACCGCACCACATGATCCGCATTGAACACATCGGCATCGCCGTGAAGGACTTGAGCAGGGCCGAAGAGGTCTACGCTGCCCTACTTGGCGCGCCCAGCTACAAACGGGAGGCCGTGGAGAGCGAAGGTGTCATCACCTCCTTCTTCCAAGTGGGACCGAACAAGGTCGAGCTGTTGGAAAGCACCCGGCCGGACGGTCCCATCGCCAAGGCCATTGAGAAACGGGGCGAAGGGATCCACCACATCGCGTTCGAGGTGGCCGATATCCGTGCCGAGATGGAGCGATTGAAGGCTGAAGGCTTCACCCTGCTGAACGAGGAGCCGAAACGCGGCGCGGACAATAAGCTGGTGTGCTTCATACATCCCAAGAGTGCCAATGGGGTGCTCGTGGAGTTGTGCCAAGAGATCGTCCCCGCCTGATCAGAGCAGGTCGAGCCTCTCGCAAAGGCCCAGTATGTCCTCTTGTACCAGGTCGAGGTGTTCGGCGTGCAGTCCGGCCGATCGTGCACCCACCACATGTTGTTCGCTGTCGTCGATGAAGAGCGTCCGGGTCGGGTCGGCATCATGGCGCTCCAGTACATGTCCGAACGCCGCCGCATCCGGCTTTCGAAGTCCGATCTCACAACTGTAGTAGGCCCCTTCGAACAGCCCCTTGAAGTCCTTGATACCGTTCTCCTGTGCCACGATGGCGGTGAAAGCCGGTACATGGATGGCATTGGTGTTGCTCAATAACAGCACTTGGTAATGCTGCCTCAGACCTTCCACGAGAGCGATCCGTTCCTGAGGGATGGTACCAAGCATGGCATTCCAGCTGCTGTCGATCACCGCATCGCTCAGGTCCATGTTCAGCACTTGCCGGATCCGATCCCTGAATTCCGCTGGTCCCAAGGCACCGGTCTCGAAGCCATCGAAGAGGTGGTCCTGTTGCGCCTTGCTGTACAGCTTGTCGAAATCGGGGTGCCCCAATGCACGAAAAGCCTTTGCGGAAGCATGGTAGTCCACATCGATCAATACCCCGCCGAGGTCCAGCAGGATGGTATCGTAGGCCTTTTTCATGGGCGCCAAATGTAGCCTTCGCTCCGGTCGCTCTATTTTCGCGATCCTGTCGAAGGTGGCAGGACGACCGGGCCCATAGCTCAGCGGTCAGAGCAGGGGACTCATAATCCCTTGGTCGCAGGTTCAAATCCTGCTGGGCCCACTTTGTTCCCTACGCGCCCGGCGGCTCCATTGCCAGGCCGATGCGTTGATCAGTAAGGCCGGACCGCTGAAACGCGCATGAACACATCGTCGATCAGGCAGTCGCCTGCGTAGTTCTGGTTCCAGAGGTAGAAATACAACCGATCCCCAGCGGACAGGGGAGGCACCGGGATCCTGTATTCCACCTGCTCCCATACACCGGGTGTGCCAGGGACCGGGTTCATCGGGAACGATTGATAGTAGTAGCTGGAATCCTTCTCGTTGATCAATTCGGTCACACCAAGGATCGGTAGTGAGCCCTCGGGTAGTTCATCGTAGCGCTGCAAGCCCACTTCGAGGAAGAGCCAGCGGTCGGTGGGCAGCACATCGGTGCCGGCACGGAACCCGATCCCATAGTTCGCTTCAGCAGAGAAACGGCACACCATCCTGTTGCTGAAGGCCTTCTCGTGTTCCACCCACCAGCCGCTCCAATAGTGGCAGGGATTGTCGAGGTCGCAGCTTTCGGTCAGGATCACGTCCATGCCGTTCGGGTGGTACGGAGCCTCCTGGTAGTTCCCCCCGAGCTTGTTCCGGTGTGCGTCATCGAACCTGAGGAAGCTGTACGCATAACGTTCACGGTCCATGCATTCGGCATGGAGGAAACCGTGGTGGTATTGCCAGGTTTGTGCGAGGTTGAGCCCGATGCAGAGCGCCATGAAGACCCGCGCGGCAAGCCACAAGATGGGCCCTACACGGTGCAACATCAGCACCATGGCGATGGCGAGCACCGGAAAGTGGTCCACGTATGCGCGACTTCCGAATCCGCCACCGTAGTACCAGATCCACCAGCTGCTGATGACGTACGTGCTGACCGCCCAATAGATCAAGGACCACATGCATCGTGTGCGATCCACACGCCACAGCCACAATGCGCCGATCGCCCCAAGGAGCATGATCGGTGTGTAGAGGAACAATCCGCGCCGGAACCCAACAAGCACTTTGAACACTTCGGGACGTGTCCAGTAGAAGCCTTCGCCGGCGTATCCCCATTCGATGAAGCGACCGGTCTGCGCCAGCCACAACAGGGGCTGGATGAACACCACGGATGCCGCCAGAAGGACCGAACCGACCAACATCCAACGGTGACGCAGAAGCCGTTCGATCGCTGGCTTGGTCTGATCGCCGGCTACGATGGGCACGGCCAATAGCACCATCATGTTCACCGGCCGGATCAGCACGATGAGGCCGAAGAGCAGCCCAGAGGCCAAGGCCCAACGCACGGAGCCCCCTACGGCCAAGTGATGCACGGTGAGCAGGAACACGCTGACCGCACAGAACGAATAAATGTGTGACCAGCCGGGCTGTAGCGCTGTGTATTGCAACAACGGTGTTCCCAGAGCGAGCCCAGTGACCGCCCATGCCACCAACGCATCACGCACGCCAAGCCCCAGAAAGAGCGCGCGCAAGGCGAGAAGTCCGGTCAGGAGGTACACCCATGCGCCTATGCTGATCGCTTTCTGCTCGTATTCGCTGGTGCCGTTCTGCGGAACACCATCATCGTTCAGGGCGAACGCATGGCCGATACCGAACCAGGGCGCCATCATCAGGCTGGTTCCGGCGAAGTACTTGTTCAGCGTCCCGTTCGGCGTTTCGTTCACGTATTCGCGCACGAAGTCCTCTTCGCCGAGGTCGTGGCGAATGAAGATCGCCTGCAGGTATCCATAGTATCCTTTGGCATCGCTCCGGATGGTCTCCTTCCACCCCTCGCCGTTGGTCCCGGACCATAGGCCCCGGACCGATATCGCAGCGGTGACACACACCACGGCGAGCAGGGCCAACAGGGAAGCGGAACGCGCACGACCGATCATGTGTGCGCGAAGATCAGCGATCGAACGCGAGCCGATGAGGTGTCGCGCGTATCGCGGCTCATAGGCTCCAGCCCAACACGACCGGGAAGTAGGTGCACAATGCGCCGACCAACGCTCCCGTGAGGACCTGGGCCTGCGTATGGTCGCTCGTGAGCAAGCGGGCACTGCCCAGCAGGCCGGCGAGCAGGATCAACGCTGCCACCATGGGAAGCAAGGGAATGGCATGGATCGTGGCGATGGCAAGCACGGTCCCTATGGCGCCGCCGATGCCCACCATATGTGCGCTGATCTTCCATCGCAAGGTGATCACCGTGGTGAGGGTCAAGGCCAGCATCGCTCCGATGAACATGGCCAGTACCGCTGGATGCAAGGGGGTGCGGCGCAAGAGGTAATAGGTCATCCCATAGTACACGAGTGTCATCACGTACGGCGCGATGCGTTCCTGGCGGGTGCGCATTTCCAGCGAATCCACCAGACCGGAGCGCATCAACAGCAACGCGCTGGTGATGGGGAACGCCACGGTCATCAGGGCCAGCATGCCGACCGTCAACCAGCGCCGTTCAGCCTGAAGGAAATAGCCCAAGTGCGGGTCCAGTTCCAAGGCCAGCAGGACGGTGTACAAGGGCATCAGCAAAGGGTGCAGAACGATGGAAAGCAGCTTGGCGGAGAAATCCATGGGTCTGGTGCACAAGGCCTAGAGCTCTTTCCGCAAGCGGGCCACCGGGATGTTCAGCTGTTCCCTGTACTTCGCCACCGTTCGTCGAGCGATGTTATAGCCCTTGCCCTTGAGCAATGCGGTCAGCTCATCGTCCGTGTGCGGCTTGCGCTTCTCCTCTGCCTCGATCGCATCTTTCAGGATCTTCTTCACCTCACGTGTGCTCACTTCCTCGCCCTGTTCGTTGGTGAGGCTTTCGCTGAAGAAGAACTTCAGGAGGTAGGTGCCGTAGTTCGTTTGGACGTACTTGCTGTTCGCTACGCGACTGATGGTGCTGATGTCCAAGTGTACACGCTCGGCGATATCCTTCAGGATCATCGGCTTCAGCTTTGTCTCATCACCGGTCAGGAAGAACTCGCGCTGGTGTTCCATGATCGCTTCCATCGTAACCAACAGGGTGTTCTGCCGTTGCTTGATGGCGTCGATGAACCATTTCGCACTGTCCAGCTTCTGCTTGATGAACTGCAGCGCCTCGCGTTGCTCCTTGTCCTTCTTGTTGCGCGAGTATTCCTTGATCATATCGCGGTACTGTCGGCTCACCCGCAGTTCGGGTGCGTTGCGTCCGTTCAGTGAGAGTTCGAGCTGCCCATCGATGGACATCACGGCGAAGTCCGGGATGATCTCCTGCGAAGGCTTGTTGGTGTCGCGTGCAGTGTTGCCGGGTCTCGGGTTCAGGTGCACGATCAGTTCGATCGCACCTTTCAAGGCCTCCTCATCGATCTCCAGGCGATCCATGATGCGTTCGTAGTGCTTCTTGCTGAAGGCCTCGAAATGCTTGTCCAGCATCTCTTCGGCCACGCGCTGGGAAAGGCTGTGCGGCTTCCTTCGGACCTGCAGCAACAGGCATTCGCGAAGGTCACGACCACCCACCCCGGCGGGGTCCAGCCCTTGCACTTCCTTCAAGGCGGCGAGCAGTTCCTCCTTTTCACAGCTCACGTTCTGCGTGAAGGCGAGGTCGTTCACGATGGCGTCAAGTTCGCGGCGGAGGTAGCCGTCCTCATCGAGATTCCCGATCAGGTGTTCGGCCAGCATCGCTTTCCGTTCGTCCATACGCCGGAGCGAAAGCTGCGCACGCAGTGAATCCTGGAACGTGGTGCCGCCGGCCAGTGGCATCTCGCGGTCCTCCTCATCAGCGCCCGCGTTCTTGATGCTGAGCTTGTAGTCCGGGGTATCGTCGTCGCTGAAATAATCGCTCATATCGAAGTCGTCGCGATCGTTCTCCTCCTTATCGTTCTCCACGCGGTTGTCCTCGATGGCCTGCTCTTGCGTGATCTCTTCCTCGTCCTCGCGGTCCTCGCCTTCCTCCAACGCCGGGTTCTCCTCGATCTCCTGCTTGATGCGCTGCTCCAACTCGATGGTGGGCACCTGCAACAGTTTCATCAACTGGATCTGTTGCGGCGAGAGCTTCTGCTGAAGTTTCTGGAAAAGGCCTTGTTTGAGCATATCGGTGCAAAAATACGGGAGCGCGCGCGCGGAGGGTGCTGTGATCCTCGGAAGTCCGATCTTCGAGGCATGCACAGGTCATGCCTCTTTTTCATCCTGTCGATCTCGGGCTGCTTGCTGCACGCCCAGCACAGCGATACGCTCCGGTTCCGGTCCGCCGCATTCGGCGAAGAGCGGGAGTTGGTGGTGCATCTGCCGGAATTCCATCGTTACGCCGCGCCCGAAGTGCGCATGCCGGTGATCATCGTGTTGGACGGACAGCACGAATGGTTCATCGACCCGGTGCTGAACGACATCCGATCCCTGCAATACACCCACGCGGTCCCGCAGGCCATCGTGGTCACGGTGCCTCATACCGACCGCGTAGCGGAGTGTGCGCCGGACAGCATTGGGCAAGTGGATATGCCTTTGCTCCGGATGCTTGCCGAGGAACTCCCTGTCTTGTTGCAACCCTACCATCCGGGTGACTACCGGGTTCTGGTCGGGCACTCCTTCAGCGCATCCTTCGCCTTGTATGCATACCTGAAGCAGCCCGAGGCCTTCGACGCCGTGATCGCTCTTTCGCCCTTGCACTTGATGAATGAAGCCTTACCACAGGTCGTGGGATCGCTGAAGGATCGATCGAACGACCACGTGCTTCTCGCCCTCGGTGGTGCGGAACGGCTGAAGGATGGTGGCCACTACGCACGGGTGGAACCCACCATCCGAGCATTGGGACCTGACCCTGTGCCGGGTCGTTTCATCTACCAAGAGTATCCATCCGCAGGGCATACCTCATTGCCCATCATCGCCTTTCCGGAACTGACGAGCACTTTGTTCTCACCCTACGCGCTGCGGGACAGCCTGGCCCCGGTGGACGACAATTACGAATTGCGCGAGCCACCACCGCCGCCGGAAGTCCTGCTGCAACAGGTGGTCCACACACTCGGGTTCTCGGGCAGTGTGATCCCTTGGGATGTTGCCGAGATCAATGGGCTGGCCTCGCGCTTGTGGAGCAGTGGTCACGAGGAACAGGTGCGGGCGGTGTACGAGCGTGCGGTGGAGCTGTATCCTGTGTTGTACGAGTTCCACTGGTCGTTGGGCGAGTCGTTGTTGGAGGTCGATCGACATGCGGCAATGAGGTCGTTGAACAAGGCTCTGGAACTTTTGGATACGGAAGAGGCCGATCTACCGCAGCGGATGGAACTGCGTGCCGCGATCGAAGCATTGATGCGCTGAGCTTGGTCCGGCCCTTCCTACCGACCTTCGTGCTATCCATGGCCTTCGATCGACGAACACTCATCAAGCTGCTGCTCCGATCGCTGCTCGGACTGGTCCTGTTGTGCGTGATCGGACTGGCGGTCGCCGCATGGTGGATCCCCAGGCACGGTGAGGTCTGGCTCGATCGCACCTTGCGGGAACGGATCGCCGGGATCATCGATGAGGCCAGCGTGGAGGGATATCATTTCGCCATGGAGGAACTGACCACCGATGTGCGTAACGGTGATCTTGTGATCAACGGGGCACGCTTGGATTTCGGCCCACAGCTCTTGGACAGTTTACGCAGCGGCACCCACCGCTACCTCTTCGCCGCGAGCGTGGATCGGATCGAACTGCGCGGCCTTTCCTTCTGGCGGTTGATCTGGGGCAAGGAATTCCGCGTGCGCGCCTTCGAACTGAAAGGTCCAACGTTGGCGTACCTCATCAGCGGCGTGACCGTGGAACTTGCCGACCCGTTCGCTGGACTGGGCGATGGCCCGTCCATCTCATTGCTCTCCGCGGACACCGTGCTGGTGCGTCGGGCCTCGGCGATGGTGGAGGACCTCGGCGAACGATTGCCGGTGTTGAACGTGGGTGGTCTATCCTTGATGGCCGTGGATGTGCACGCCTACATGGGGCGGCGGCGCAGCGGAGTACGCTTGGCGGTTGGCGATGCGGACCTTGAGGTGGATGGAATGAGCACCCAACTTGCCGATGGTGCAGCGCTCAGCATCGGTTCGGCGCACCTATCAGTGGGGGGGCGGAGCGGTCGTGTGATCGACCTGCGACATTCGGCGAAGCGTGACACCACGGATACCATTGCTCGCCCGCTGATGGACCTCGTGGTGGACAGTATCCTTCTGGAACGCTTCGAAGTGGATCGCTTGATCTCGCACCAGGAATTGTCCACGGGTCATGTCGCCGTACACGGCCTCCTGATGGAAGTGGAACTGGACAAGACCTTGGAACTTGCACCTCGGCCGCCACGTTCCCTCCCCCCACAAGCATTGCTGGACCTTGGTTTCCCTGTTCGTGTGGACACCATGAACATCCACGGGGCCGCTGTCATTTACCGGGAACGGGACGATGGTACCGAGCGTTGGGGCACGCTGCCATTCACCGGACTGGATGCGGAATTCCGGCATCTTTCGAATGTGCCGAACGCGATCCAGCAGTACCCCCTCATCACGGGTGAAGTGGTCGGATCGATCTTCGATACCGCGCAGGTGAACTGCCGGTACAGCGCGGAATTGGACGGTTCGCAACAGTTCACGCTCAACGCCATGGTCTCAGACCTTCCGGTGGTGGTGTTGAACGGAGTGACCCGCCCCCTGATGCGCGTGCAGATGGAGGGCGGACTGCTGGAGCGCCTGGAAATGGACATGGAGGGCGACGAGCGAAAAGCCAAGGGGTCCATGGCCATACGCTACACCGATCTGAAATTACGCGTGGAGCCCGGGACCCCGCGATCC
Source organism: Flavobacteriales bacterium (assembly GCA_020437805.1). Taxonomy (GTDB): domain Bacteria; phylum Bacteroidota; class Bacteroidia; order Flavobacteriales_F; family PHOS-HE28; genus PHOS-HE28. The sequence goes on along the minus strand of JAGQVV010000033.1, from coordinate 3,069 downwards.
TTGCACAACAGCATGTTCGGCAATGTCCTGGAAACGATGCTCACCGAAGCCTATGGTGGTGGGCTCACCGCCGACCGCGAGCGTAAGTTCAACATCGACCGCGATCCAACCCGGGCCTTCACCGGGTACCTCTGGCACGCGACACGTGAAGGGCTGGCGCGGAACCTTACGCCGGAGGCATGGGACCGCATGCGCGAGATGTTGCGTTCCGATGCTGAACAACGACGGGGTCAACGTGCAGCCAGACGTGCCAGAAAGCAGGAGCGTAAAGGTCAATAGGGCCTATTCCATCTTCTTCGCCGCGGCGATCGCACCTTCCACCTCCTTGTCCGCGTTGCCGATGAAGAGCTGTCCGTTCACCAGCATGACCGGCCGCTTCAGAAAGGTATACTCGGCAAGGATCAAGCGTCGGAAGTCCTTCTCACCAAGTTCCTGGTCCTGCAGTCCCATGCTACGGTATTTCATTGAGCGGCGTGTGAACAGGGCCTCGTAGCTGCCCGCCATCTTCTTGAGCGCATCCAATTGCTTGGTGCTGATGGCGTTGGTCTTGATATCCTGCAAGGTGAAACGCTTCAGCTTCGGGATCCGCTTCAGGATCTTCTGGCAGGTGCTGCAGGTGGAAAGGTGGAAAATGATGTTGTCCATGCGCGATACGTTGCTGCGAAAGTGGGACTTCCATCCGGAACATCCGATCCGTACGCCGTGTTCGCTCACGGCCGTATCATTGTTGTGCCACACTCCAATGCGGCATCCAACACGATGACAGCACTTCTCGATCGTTTCCAGCAGAGCGCGCGAACAATACAGTGGTTCGCCTGCTCGGTCGCTTTGTTCGGTTCAGCTACGCTGCACGCGCAGACCAAGCCCTTCACGTACCCGGATATGCTGATGCTGGACCGCATTTCGGGTCTCAGCGTGGACCCGAGCGGCCACTACGCCTCGTTCAACGTAAGGTCCACGGATATGGAGAACAACAAAGGTGTGAGCACGCTATGGTTGAAGGACCTATCGAATCCGACAGCCCCGGAAGTGAAGCTGGCCGTGAGCGAAGATGGTGCATTCAACGCGCAGTGGGGACCCGACGGCAAGCACTTGTACTTCTTGTCCGCTCGCGGCCAGGATGGTATCACGCAAGTATGGCGCACCGACATCAATGGCGTGAAGGCGGAGCAGGTAACGCGCTCGTTGTTGGACATCATTGCGTTCCGCATCACACCGGACGGGTCGGGTCTTGTGGTGTCACTGGCCGTGTTCCCCGACTGCGATGGTGATGCGATCGCTTGCACGGTGCAACGGAAAGCAGAACGCGCTACTGACAAGTCCACCGGCATGGTGTACACGAAGCTTTTCGTGCGCCACTGGGACACGTGGGTTGATGGCACGCGCAACCACTTGTATCACATGGCCCTTGACGGAACGAACAGGATAGTGGCCTTGATGCCGGGTTTCGATGGCGATGTCCCGTCCAAGCCCTTCGGTGGTGAGGAGGACTTCTCCATCTCCCCCGATTCACGGACCGTGTATTTCGCTGCACGCGTGGCAGGTACCACTGAACCTTGGAGCACCAACTTCGACATCTTCAGCGTACCGATCTCAGGTGGTCCGTATACCAACCTGAGTGCAGCCAACAAGGCATGGGATGCCACACCACGCATGTCGCCGGATGGAAAGACGCTCGCGTACAAGGCCATGAGGATCCCGGGTTACGAGGCGGACCGTTTCGTGATCCAGCTGCGAGATCAGGACGGGTCCCTACGTGCCTTGGCAGCCGATTGGGACCGCAGCGTGGATGACATGCAATGGAGCCGCGATGGTAAAAGCCTGTTCGTGATCGCCGGTGACCTGGGCACCACGCGTTTGTTCCGGATCGACGTGAAGAGCGGGGCGGTGACACCGATGTCCACCAAGGGCCATATGGATGCCGTGCACGAAACGCCGAACGGCTTCGTGTTCCTGAAGAGCGGCCTGAACAGCCCTTCGCAGCTCTTCCTCTCGAAGAAAGGGTCGAGGATGATCGACAGCGGAGCGACCACCATGACCAACGTGAACGCGATCCTGAAGACCAAGGAATTCGGGGAGTTCGAGCAGTTCGGGTTCAGCGGTTGGAACAATGAGACCGTGCACGGATACGTGATCAAACCTGCGGGCTTTGTACAGGGTAAGAAGTACCCTGTGGCGTTCTTGATCCATGGTGGTCCGCAAGGCAGCTTCGGCGACGGTTGGAGTTTCCGCTGGAACCCGCAGACCTATGCCGGTGCGGGATACGCCGTGGTGATGATCGACTTCCATGGTTCCACCGGCTATGGGCAAGACTTTACCGATGCGATCCAACTGCACTGGGGAGATCGGCCCTTGGAGGACCTTCAGAAGGGTTGGGCCTTTGCCCTGGACAAGTATCCTTTCCTTGATGGCGATCGCGCGGCGGCGCTGGGTGCATCCTATGGCGGGTTCATGGTGAACTGGATCGCTGGCAAGTGGCAGGAGCCATGGAAGTGCCTGGTCTCGCACAACGGCATTTTCGACGCGCGGGCCATGGGCCACACCACTGAAGAGCTTTGGTTCACCGATCGGGAGAACGGTGCCAGCGTGTTCACCGACCCCTCGGTGTATGACACCTTCAACCCCATGCTCCATGCGCAGTACTGGTCGGTACCCATGCTCGTGATCCACAGTGACAAGGACTACCGCGTACCCATGGACCAGGGTATCGGCGTGTTCACGGCCTTGCAACACAAGGGGATCGAGTCCCAATTCCTGCGCTTTCCGGACGAGAACCACTGGGTGTTGAAGCCACTGAACTCGATGCAGTGGCACCGGACGGTGTTCGACTGGTTGGAAGCGCATATCGGGGGTGGGCCGCGATAAGCGAGGACCCTTGACCTCTTCGTCTTAACTTTAGCTTATGGCGAAGAAGCTTCCCAGCGCCGACACCCCGATCGCAACGGTGGTATACACCGCACCTGACAGGGTGGAGGTGCGCTTCAAATCGGGGGTGCGCTTCACGGCCGAGAACGTCGCAGCCATGATGAAGGTGCGGCAGGAGCTGGGTATGGAAGGGAAGCATCGCGT
>JAGQVV010000283.1 GCA_020437805.1 Flavobacteriales bacterium | reverse complement strand
GAACTCGACGGCGACGAGATGACCCGTATCATCTGGAAATGGATCAAGGACCAACTGATCCTGCCATACGTGGACGTGCCCATCGAGTACTACGACCTGGGGATCGAGAGCCGTGACAAAACGGACGACAAGATCACGGTGGACGCGGCCAATGCGATCAAGAAGCACAACGTGGGCATCAAGTGCGCCACGATCACCCCGGACGAAGGGCGCGTGGAGGAATTCGGACTGAAGCAGATGTGGAAAAGCCCGAACGGGACCATCCGGAACATCCTCGGTGGCACGGTCTTTCGTGAGCCGATCGTGATCAGCAACATACCCCGTTTGGTACCCGGCTGGACCAAGCCCATCGTGATCGGCCGCCATGCCTTCGGCGACCAATACCGCGCCACGGATGCCGTGATCAAGGGAAAGGGCAAGCTCACCATGACCTTCACACCAGAGGACGGTGGCGAAGCGCAGACCTGGAACGTGTACGACTTCCAAGGCGGTGGCGTGGCCATGAGCATGTACAACACCGACGAGAGCATCGAAGGCTTCGCGCACAGCTGTTTCAACCTCGCATTGCAAAAGAAGTGGCCGCTCTATCTGAGCACCAAGAACACCATCCTGAAGAAATACGATGGTCGCTTCAAGGACATCTTCGAGGACATCTACCAGAAAAACTACAAGGCGGATTTCGCAAAGGCCGGGATCGTGTACGAGCACCGCTTGATCGACGACATGGTGGCCGCAGCCATGAAGTGGAACGGTGGTTTCATCTGGGCCTGCAAGAACTACGACGGGGACGTTCAAAGTGACACCGTGGCACAAGGCTTCGGTTCATTGGGTTTGATGACCAGTGTTCTGGTGACACCGGATGGTAAGACCATGGAAGCTGAAGCGGCCCATGGTACCGTGACCCGACACTTCCGTCAGCACCAACAGGGCAAACCGACAAGCACGAACCCGATCGCCAGCATCTTCGCATGGACGAGAGGCCTGGCTTTCCGTGGCAAGCTGGATGGGAACCAAGCCCTTATCGATTTCGCCAACACCTTGGAAAATGCGTGCATCAGCACGGTGGAAGCAGGAAAGATGACCAAGGACCTGGCCGTGTGCATCCATGGCAACGCTGTGGTCCCGGAGGCCTATTTGACCAGTGAGGACTTCATGGCCGCACTTCGCGAGGAGCTGGAACGGGAGATGAACTGATACCGATCGTGACGAAAAATGGACGGGTCCTTCGGGACCCGTTCTCTTTCCCGCACCTTCGTACCGGAAGCATGGACAAGTTCATCAAGGACCGCTTCGTTCCATTTCACGGAAAGCTGGTGTTGGCCGCAGCGCTGGTCTATGCGATCACCGCATGGAACAGTAGCGGATACCACAGCGCGGATGAACACTTCCAGATCATCGCCTTCGCACAGGCCAAACTCGGGGAGTTGCCCGTGGAGCACTTACCGTGGGAATTTGAAGCAGGCATACGGTCCTCACTGCAACCCTGGGTGGCCGTGGCCGTGTTCAAGCTTGCAGCGGTGCTCGGGATCACTGACCCCTTCAACCGGACACTGCTCCTCCGTTTGCTTACGGCCGTCCTCGCTTTGTTCGCCATTCGTGTGTTCGTCCAAGCCACGATCAAGGATGTTCCGCCGGAGTTGCATCGCGCATACCTCCTCCTCTCCTATTTCCTATGGTTCCTTCCATTCCTGTACGTCCGCTTCGGTTCCGAGGGATGGTCGGCCATCTTTCTCATGTTCGGGTTGGGCCAGGTATCGGGTGAGCGACGAAATACCTTGGGCCTGCTGTGGGCCGGAGCAGCATTCGGCATCGCTGTCCTGTGCAGGCCACCTGTAGGCCTTATCGTTCTATCCGCCTTGGCATGGATGGTCATCGCACGAAGAGCGGAATGGCGTAACACGACCTTGCTCGTGGTGGGCTCAGCAGCCATGGCGGCGCTAGGTTTCCTCTTGGACAGCGCCTTCCATGGTCGTCCCCATTTCAGCACCTTGGAGTATTTGAGCATGGGATTCGGTGGTGACCCGGATGTTCGCTTCGACACCTTACCGTGGTACTACTACCCCCCATGGATCGTGAAGTATGCCATTCCTCCCATCGGTATCGCCCTGTTGGTCTGCTTCATCATCGTTCTGTGGAAACGCCCAAAGGATCTATTCGTATGGTGCATCCTTCCCTTCATCGCGGTCCATTCCTTCATCCCTCATAAGGAACTACGCTTTCTCTACCCTTTGGCGCCGTTGGCACCGATCACGCTCATTCTTGGTCTCGCCGAACTTCGCCTGCTGGTGGGCCATATCAAGACCGGGGGCATCGCCAAGTTCCTCGTCGTGTCGTTGGTGCTGTCGAACATCATGGGAACGGCGGTGGTCATGACCTCAGCGGCAGGCGTGGGACGCACGGTGCTCGCGCAAGCCTTGTTCCATGATCGACCAGCTGAAGGGGATACGATCGCCTATGTGATCGATCCTGAAAGAGCTTGGCGCATCAGCCTGCCTGACTTCTACCTGCCAGAGGGCATGCGTGACACGGCATTCCTTCCTTCGGCGGATGCATGGGTTACCAAGGATATCAGGTACCTCGTTGCTCATGACAAGGATCTGGGGACCTTGTTCTCGAACACGGATCGAAGTGTTGTTCATCTGGCTTCCACGGAAGCACCGTGGGTGGCGGAACTGATGCATTGGTACACTTGGGGCGAAGGGCAAGCACCATGGTCCTTGTATCGGATCGGACCAACCAGCCGTTAGCATGCTCCGCATCTTTGTACCACCGCTGAACGGATCGCTCCCTTGACCAAGCAGAACAGTAGATCACGCACCACCAAGCGCACCGTGGATCGCTTGGCGTTCCCGGCGATCATTGCGGGCATCGCCGAACCGGTGATCAGCTTGGTGGACACCGCGTTCGTAGGACGTTTGGGCACGGC
>JAGQVV010000282.1 GCA_020437805.1 Flavobacteriales bacterium | reverse complement strand
CAAAGGGCTGACACCGGGAGGTGTGCACGGCAGCGGATGCCACGGGTAAGACCCAGATAATCCGCCACGGGACTGCGAGAGATCCCTGCAACTACATCCTGACAACGTGCCTTGTCCCCTATGGGGAGAGGTACACCCATAGCTGAACAGATGGACATCGAACGGATTGAAGAGTTGAGGGTCGCCGGAATGAGCACCAAGCAGATAGCGCAGGCCCAGAATGTGAGCTACACCTATCTCCGGAAGGTGTGCAGCCAATGTGAACTGAACAGCGCCCACAAGGTTAGAAGAGCCGTGGTGCGGAGGTTCATGCTCACATCCTCTCCGGAAGAGATCGCGGAGTTCCTGCGGTTGTACCACAAACAGCAAGTGAGCGTGTCGTGCGTTCGTGACCTCATCAAACGGATGATGGCACAGCGGTACGGTGTGCAGTTGGGGCTATTCACCCGAAAACCTATTGCCGCATGAAAAAGGGAACGCACTTCCATTGGACCACTGAGCACCTGCGCTGGATCGCGGCGAACATGGATAAGACGGACGCGGAAATGGCCGCGCACATTGGCACCAATCTTTTCCGACTTCGAGGGTTTCGCAAGCGTCAAGGGCTGCTCAAAGAACACGCCGGAAGGATCCAGCCGGGTAACGTACCACACAATAAGGGCAAGCGAGCGCCTTGGGCAAAGAACGGAGCCTGCAAACGGGGCCACTTCAAGAAAGGTGGAACGCCTCACAATACGCGCAAGGTCGGCGATCGCTGGCAGCGCAAAGAGAACGGATACACGTACTGGAGGATCAAAACGACATCCGGTATCGAATACCTGCACCGATACCTATGGGCTGAAGTTCACGGACCTATACCACCAAAGCACAAGGTTCAATTCATCGACGGTAACTGCGGCAACGTGACCATCGAGAACCTGCGCTGCGTGAGCATGATCGACGCGATGCGCGAAGCCGCTGCGAAGTCGGACTACACCGCCCGCGCCCGGAAGATCTGGAAAACGCGCCGGTTGAACATCGCCAAGGAAGTCAGCAAACCATTCACGATCGCAGCATGACCACGCGCCTACTCCTTGGAGCCTTCACAGAATGGCTCCGACACCTCTACACACGAAGGGCCGAGATAATCGGCAAAGCCAACGCAATACTCGGCCCCTGGCTTTCGCCACGCCGTTACTAAAAGCCCAACAACCGATGAAACAGGAACACTTGACCTACAAGCTCAACGGACGAACCGAGCAGATCACAATGGAGGAAGTTGCCGCCATTGAAGCCACCGGATATAGTTGCTTCCGGGATTACGCCCAAGGAACAACGGAGGACCGCGTACCACTTGCCAACGTCCTCCGCAATTCAGGCGGGTCACAGGTTGCCGTGAAGGACAACATCGAAGCCCTAAAGGTGGTGAACCGCTTGGTGAGCCTGAAGCGCCCGACTTGGGGACCTTCCGACCAACGGCGAATGAAGGAACTGGCCATGCAAGGGTTTTCTCCAGGCCGCATTGCTCACCGCATGGGAAGGCCAGATAGCGTGGTACGCGAACAATTCAACACCGTATTCCGATGAGCACCGAAGCATCACGCAGGGCAACGGCAGAGAGAGCCGCACGACACAAAGCGGAGGTAAACCGGCTGATCCGAACCATGTGGATGTACACGGGTGGGTCATTCGCCTTTGGGTTCGCGGTTGCCTTCGGTGTCATCCAGTTGATTGATCGCGAACCATGGAGGTCCGACGCTCCACCCGTAGAGCAAAAGGTCCAGGTTGTGACCCATGGATGGTATCACAAGAAAAAGGGGTGGTGCTCCTATGACTGTGGAGAGCCGATCACTGTAAAGGAATGGAGGCCATGACGCCCCGAACAGAATTGACCAATGCCTAAGCGATTCATTGATACCGACCGATACAGAAAGCAACTCCGGGGAATGGCCCGCCTTCGCCGCTTGGCGGGATCGAAGCACAAGAGGAGCTATACAGCATGGACGTTCGCGGATGACGTGATGCTGATGAGCCTGAGAAATCACCGGATGGGCGGCGGGTATGCTTGGTGGCAGATCGCGGAGAAAATGAAGCGGAGCGAGGGAGCCTGCAAGCTGCGGATGAAGCAAATCGAGAACCGGCTATGATCGAGCTACACAACATCGACTGCATGGAGTACATGCGCGGCATGGAGGACAACAGCGTGGATGCCATTGTCACGGACCCGCCTTACTTCAGGGTTAAGGGCGAGGCGTGGGATAACCAATGGGACAGCTCGGAGAAGTTCATCGAATGGATCGGGCAGTTGTCTGAGCAGTGGCAGCGGATATTGAAGCCCAACGGGTCGTTGTACTGCTTCGCAAGCCCACGCATGGCGGCAAGGGTTGAGGTGAAGATCGGAGAGCGTTTCAATGTGCTGGCATCAATAACATGGGC
>JAGQVV010000032.1 GCA_020437805.1 Flavobacteriales bacterium | reverse complement strand
CGTGGGGTCGATCCCGAATTCACGGTTTACGCTTTGAAACGCGCAGCACTGTTGCTGAAGGAGGTGGCCGGAGCCCAAGTGGCATCGGCCATCGCGGACATCGACCAGCGGGTGCACTTGGAGCGCATGGTGAAACTTTCCTTCTCCGAACTGGATCGGACCATCGGCATTCGGTTGGACAGGGACGCCGTGGTGCGGCTGCTCGAGCTTTTGGACTTCCGTATCCATGATCGGAACGATCGCGCTGTTGAGGTACAGGTCCCCAGTTACCGCGTGGATGTGCGGCGCCCGGCCGATGTGGTCGAGGAGATCCTTCGCATTCACGGATACGACGAGGTGCCCGTTCCGGAACGCTTGATGGTCCCGCCCGTGCATCATGGAGCGCTCACTGCGGAGCAGTTCGGTGTACGATCCATGGAGCATTTGGCATCGCGTGGCATGCGCGAGATCATGTCGCCTTCGTTGGTGAATGGTGCACGTTGCCTTGCGTTGGGTGCGGCAACCACCGATCAATTGGTCTCCATGCAGAACCCGTTGAGCGCGGAGCTCGATGTGTTGCGCCCGACGATGCTCTTCGGGGCGCTTGCCAGTATGGCTTTCAACATCAACCGCCAGCAACGGGACCTGCGCACCTTCGAACGTGGACGTACGTATGTGAACACCAAGATGGGTGCCGTGGAACAGGACATGCTCGCCATTACTTTGACCGGAAGGCGTTATCGAGAGAACTGGCGGGTCAACGATAGGAAGTCGGAACTCGCCGACTTGAAGGAGGAACTCGAAGACCTGTTGCATCGAATGGGCTTGTCGGGTGAAGCGAAGTGGGAGCCTTGTGCGCACGCGCTGTTGGTGCAGGCACATTCATTGAGCATCGGTGGCCGCAGCGCTGGTGTGCTCGGCACGGTGGACAAGGCGGTGCTGAAGTCTTTCGATGTGGCACAACCGGTCCACTTCGCTGAGGTGAATGAAGCCGTACTATTGGATGCATGTCGAGCACAACGGATCAGCTATTCGGAGATCACGAAGGTCCCCGCTGTGCGCCGGGACCTAAGCCTTCTGCTTGATAGTGGGGTGCGGTTCGATCAGCTGCGCGACCTGGCATTCGGTGCTGAGCGCAAATTGCTTCTCGATGTCGGCCTGTTCGATGTCTACGAAGGTGATAAGGTGCCGAAGGGAAAGAAGAGCTACGCGCTCAGTTTCCAGCTGCAGGACAGTAGCAGAACGCTGACCGACGAGCAAGTGGAGAGGTCGATGGGCCGCATCCGGCATGCCTTGGAACAAGGCGTGGGTGCGGAGGTGCGTTCCTGATCACTTCCTCCAGCGCGTGGCCGTGGTCATGGCTTCTTGGCGCCCTTTCACCGCGATCAATTCGGCACCGTCATCCGGGTCGTAGTTCAACAACCATGCAACGAGGATCGTTCGTGCGGCCTCGGGCAGTTCCGTGATGTCGGAGGCTTCCATGGTGCGAAGGGAGGGATCCAAGGGCAGGGCCACAAGCTTGTCATCACGTTCTCCGGCATCCAACAGCTCGATGATGCCGATGACCTCCACCTCCAAGATGGTGCCGCTCGGTAACGCGCCACAGAGCACGAACACATCCAAAGCATCACCATCCCCACCTAGGCCCTTGTCCATGCGTGTTCCGGGTATGAAACCGTAGTTGGCCGGGTAGGGCAGGAAGGTGATCCGCCGCGGTTCGCCGTTGCGCAAGTCGACCGGGAAGCTTTTAGTGGCAGGATCGTATTGTTGCTTGTCCACACTGCCGGCCGGGATCTCAATGACCGCGCGGAACGCACCTTCGCGGATGATCGCGGGAAGCTCTGCCAAGTTCTCGGGGACGGTCGGTTCTTGCATGGTCGTGGTGCACGCGGTGTGCATGAGCACAAGAAGAAGCACTCGAGCTCTCGTCCGCATGTGGCGAAAGTTCGTGCTTCTCGGCCGACCCTACTTCAAACGATAGTTCAGCGAGAACAATATGCCCGCACCACTGGAACGACGCTCCGGGTCGCCGTTCTCCATGGCGTTCGAAAGCTGTCCCCGCCAACAGGGCTCCAAGCCAACTGACCAACCCGGCGAGAAACGGTAGCGGACATACGCACGGGCCGTCAGCCCGAACACCGTGCTTCGGAACTGTTGCTCTCCGAAGGATTCGTAGCCGTCGAAACTGCTGTTCGGTACCAACCCCTTTCGTCCGCTCAACGATCCGAAGGTCGGGCCGCCACGTAGTCCGATCGCCCATGGACCTTGCGTCACATGTGCATCCAGGAGCAAGGGGATCTCGAAATAGCTGGCGCTGAGCACCACATCCCGAGCGTCGATCAGGCGGACCTGACCGGTGCTGGAGGTTGTCGTGGTAAGCAGCACATCGATCACCGTGTCACGGTACTGGGTGACGTAATAATCCTGCCCGTTGATCTGCACGTTCCCGACCACGTACAAGAGTGTGACCTCGGTCGGTTGGAAATAGTTGCTGTCCATGATCACCGTGCTGGTACGCGTACGCTCATCCACATGCAGGTGGTCCTCGTAAGTGCTGTAATGCACACCGGTGCCGATGCCGAAATTTCGCCCGAGGTGCATCACTTCCGCACCAGCAGTAGTGGTCCAGCGGTCGCTGAGCCCGGGTGTCCAATCCGCGCTGTTGCTCCCGGAGTACGCACTGCCTGTGAGGATCGCACCGACCATCGCGCTGATCTCCCAAGGCGATGGGCCGGCAGCTGCAGCCAGTAACGGGTCGGTCGCTGTTGAAACGCTGTCCTGGGTACGCCTGGGTGTTGCTTCTGCTGCGCTTCGGTCCGAACTGTCCTTGGGTGCTGAACCTGGATCGGTCACATGATCGGTGGACCCGGATACCGATCCTTCCTGGGACAAACCTGTTTCCGAAGAGTTGATGTCCATTGCCTTGTCATCCGCATCGCTCGTATCGACGGCGGGTGACCCCAGGAGTGCGTCCATCGAGCTACCAACGAAACCAGCGACGACCGGGACCAGTGCGCTGATGTCCTGGTCCGTCGATGCGTTCTCCGTGCTATGGTCCGTATCGGGTCGGTCGACCTCGACGGTGATGGAAACATCATCTCTCGTTGAGGAGGTCTTCATGTCCAGAGCGTGCTGATCATCGATCATGGACACGCGTATGCCATCATCAGATGGAGTTGATCTCGAGCCCATCACCGCGTTCCCGGGTTGTAGCGCCAGGTCAGCGCTGGTATTCTTGGTCACTGTCGGTTGTGAAGTCAAGGGCTCTTCTCGGTTCACTTCACTAGTCCCGTTAGTTGCAATGGTCCCATTGCCAATGGTGATCGCACGCTTCGCGCCAGAGCCGGTTTCCAGCATCGCACCGTCCTTCCCGTCCATTATTGGACCCTTCAATAGGACTTCATGCTCTTGGCCTTGGATGACCGTCACACCATTTTCCTCCCCGACGGCGTCAACTACATTGTACCACCAAGTTCCTGCACCGATGATAAGCAATGCAACTCCGGCGATGAGGAACGGTGACCACGCGCCTTTGCGCTGGCGCGAGCGTTCGATCAGCTGTTGTGCTGCGAGCCAGTCGGATTCGCGGAAGGCGAACTCACGCTCCTCCATCTTGCGCCGTACCTGCTCATCGAATTCGTGCTGGTCCTTCATCGGATAGTGGGTTGTATTGCGATCGCTTTGGCGGCGATCGCCTGTTGCAGCACGCGCCGCGCATGCGAGACGTGCCATTTGGAAGTACCGTCGCTGATGCCGAGCAGCGTGGCGATCTCGGCGTGCGAATACCCATCGATCGCGAAGAGGTTGAACACCTTGCGCGACATGTCCGGCACACGTTCCAACAGTGCGGCGATGGCTTCGGACTCCATTTGGGTGAGGTATTCGTTCACATCGGGATCCGCCAATTGGTCCATGGCCTCTTCCATGGTCTCATGGCGTTTGCGATCCAGGTCCTTTCGGTGCGCGTCGATCACCGTGTTGATAAGGATCCGGCGGACCCAAGCCTCCAATGGTACTTCGCTGCGTTTGCGATCCAGGTTCCGCAGGATCTTCAGGAAGCCCTGGTTCATCAACGAAGCGGCGTCATCGCGGTTCCGTGTGTAGCGGGAGCATACACCCATCATCAAGCCGTACAAGGCGCGATACAATTCGTATTGCGCCTTGGGCTCCTCGCGGATGCAACGTGCTATGAGCGCCTCGTTCACCATCTGCGCGATGCGCGGAAGGGCGTCCACTGCACGGACGCCCTTCCCTCGCGTTCACATTTGGATCAGCGCAACTTCACGAAGCGGCTGCTGATGCTGTGTTTCCCGTTGCTCAGCTGTACCATGTACAGGCCTGGGTTCAGGTCGGACACAGGGGCTTCCATGCGGTTCAGACCGTTGCTGACGCTGCGGTTCTCCGTGCTTACCACACGGCCGCTGAGGTCGCTGATGCGCACTTGCACATTGCCATTCAGTTCGCTGGTCAAGGCGATGTTCAGTACATCGTTCACCGGGTTGGGCCAGGTGTTCAGTTCGCTGAAGGCGGGCTTTTCCTGTACACCGGTGCTCAAGGGGTTCATCACGTTGATCGTGAACGTGCTACGGCTACCTGCGGCCACGAGACCGTCGATAAGGCCATTGCCATCCACGGAAACGGAGTCGCAGTACGTGTCGGTGCAGCCTGCATCATCGGCGATGGTGAGGCACAAGAGGTATGCACTCCCGCTGCTGTACGTATGGGTAGGGAAGGCCTC
>JAGQVV010000281.1 GCA_020437805.1 Flavobacteriales bacterium | reverse complement strand
GGGTACTCCCGGTCGGGGGCATCAAGGAAAAGATACTTGCGGCGAAACGAGCGGGCATCAAGGAGATCATCCTCAGTGGTGATAACCGGAAGGACATAGAGGATATCGACTCGCGGTACACGAAGGGTATGCGCTTCTCCTATGTGAACGAGATGATCGAGGTGGTGCAACACGCACTGTTGAAGGAGAAGGTGGCCAATGCCTTGAAGGTGGCCTGAACCTATCCTGTGCAAGCCCGGCCGATCGGAAGAACATGCACGTCACTTCGTTCGGATGCACGAACTTCGTCCTATGATCAGATGCCTACTCCTCGGCTGTGTCCTCTCTTCCACTGCCATCCTGGGCCAGGTCCGGATGCCTGCGACCACTCGAGCGGATCTCGCTATCCTGAAGGAGCTCGCCGTGGGATTTCCGAAGGCGACCGAGTTGACCAACGAAACGCAAGGCTATTACCCAACAGCGATGGTGAACGGGCGGTGCATGGTCGGATTCCTGGGGCTTGCTGATGGAAGCTCGGTCGAAGGTGGGGGGGAGCGGGTGATGTTCGGAGCACGGAAGGGGAACATCGTCTCCTTCCGGGTCGATGCCTACCACCTTGATGAACTCGAGAGCCTGACCGGTCTATCCTATGTGGAATTGGCGGGCAAGGCCAAACCCACCTTGGACAAGGTGATCTGGTCCATTCATGCGGACAGCGTTCACGCTGGCATCGGTCTCCCTCAGCCCTATACAGGCAAGGATGTTCTGATCGGGATCACCGATTGGGGATTCGATTACACCCATCCCATGTTCTACGATACGCTGTTACAGGAGTCCCGGGTGCGGGGTGCCTGGGATCAATATCGGCAGACGGGACCGGCTCCATCGGACTTCGGTTACGGTACCGAGATGCTGAGCCCTGAAGCCCTCGCCGGCGCGCAGTCCGACACGGCCAATATCTATGGATGGGCCACGCACGGTTCGCATGTCGCGGGGATCGCTGGGGGCAGTGGAGGAGGCACGGATTATCGAGGTGTAGCCTTCGAAGCGCAGTACCTTTTCTGCACTTTCCTCGTGGACGCCGCCGCCGTGTTGGATGCTTTCGCTTGGATGCAACAGGTGGCCGAAGCCGATGACAAGCGCCTGGTGATCAATATGAGCTGGGGCTTGTATTGGATAGGTACCTTGGATGGGGCCTCGCTCCTCAGCCAAGCGATCGATCAGTTCTCAGATGAAGGTGTGGTTTTCGTGAATTCCGGTGGCAACAACGGCGATGTCGCGTTCCATATCAAGAAGGACTTCGATAACGATTCGATCATCACCAGGGTACAGTTCTATCCCTATGCCGCACACCCCAATATGTGGGGCCAGAGCTTGACCATGTGGGGCGAGCCGGGAGGTTCGTTCAGCGCTGGATTCGTTGTCGCGAATTCGGCCAACACGGTGCTGCAGGAAACGCCTTGGTACAACACGGCCACCCAAGCGACCTACCTGGATTCGATGCTCATCATCGGCACCGACACGGTCTTCTTCAACCTTACGGCGGATGCGGCGCACCCACAGAACGGCCGACCGCATTTCCGCTTGCGGATCGCTAATCGAAACACGCAATACCGGATAAACATGCGTGCCACGGCAGCGAATGGCACGGTACATTTCTGGAACCTGACCGAACTGACGAACGATGTGGGCAATTGGGGTCAGACCTTCAGTGCCGGTCCTCCAGGCTTCACAGGGGGCGACCGGTATTATGGGATCGGCGAACCGGCTTGTACGGAAAGCCTGGTCACCGTGGCTGCGCACAGTTCCGATTACCTCACATCCGGTGGGTCGGCGGCAGGGGGGACCATCGCGAACTTCTCCTCCTATGGACCGACCATGGACGAACGTGCCAAACCCGACATCACAGCCCCCGGTGTCAGTGTAGGGTCATCGATCAGTTCCTTCACGGACAACTCCTACACCACCTTGACGACGGTCGATTTCCAAGGGCGTACCTATCCTTTCGCACGTTTTTCCGGTACCAGTATGTCGGCACCGGCCGTGACCGGTGTGGTAGCCTTGATGTTGGAAGCGGACCCGACGCTCACTCCCGCCGAGGTCAAGGAGATCATCAAGCTCACAGCGCGCACCGATGTGCACACCGGTGGGATCCCGCCGGAAGGCAGCACGCGTTGGGGAATGGGCAAGGTGAACGCCTACCGGGCCATTCTGCAGGTGATGGGAACCGTCGGTTCGGAGGGTCTTGGAGAAGAGGACATCATGCTTTGGCCGAACCCGGTGACCGATGTGGTGAACGTGATGTCCTCGTTCACGGGGCCATTACGGATCCTGGTCTCCGATGTCACCGGCCGAACCATGATCCAAGAGGGTCGTAACGCTGGTTCGTTCATCACGCTCAGCACTGTGGGATGGCCCAGCGGTATGTACCACATCCGATTGATCGGCGCGGACGGATCGACAGTGGCCAAGTTCATCAAGCGCTGAGCCGGGTCCGATGTTCGAATGACCTCGCCTCGCGACCTTTCCATAGCTGACTTCACATACGTATTGCCCGAGGCACATGTAGCGCAACAGCCATTGGGCGATCGCGACGCATCGCGGCTACTTGTATACAAGGACGGTAGGATCCGAGATCATCCGTTCGTCGACCTCCCGGAGCTTCTGCCGAAAGGGGCGCTGTTGGTCCTCAACAACACGCGTGTCGTCAACGCTCGACTTTTCCTCTATCGGGAAAGTGGTGCACGGATCGAGGTCTTGTGTCTGGAGCCATGGGCCGGGGTCCCTGTGGAACAGGCGTTCGCCCAACAAGGACGGTGCGAGTGGCATGCCTTCACCGGGAATTCCAAGCGTTGGAAGAACGACGAGGAGTTGGTGGTACGAGCGATGGAACTGGAATTGAAGGCCGCTCGGAATGGTCCGGAACGGATCGCCTTCTCTTGGACACCGACCTCGCTCACCTTCGCCGAGGTGCTTGAACGTATCGGTCACGTGCCGCTTCCTCCATACATGAAGCGGCCTGATGAGGACAGCGACAAAGAACGCTACAATACGGTGTTCGCCAGACATGAAGGCTCGGTGGCTGCACCGACGGCGAGTCTGCATTTCACACCGGGCCTTCTTGGACGTATCCAGGCACGCGGGATCGGAATGGCCGAATTGACCTTGCATGTGGGCGCGGGGACCTTTCTGCCGGTGAAGAGCGAGCTGATGAAGGACCACGCTATGCATCGCGAACAGGTCCGGGTCCCGCTGCGTGCATTGGAGCTATTGAGGGAACGGCTCGGTAACGGGCCGGTCATCCCGATCGGCACCACGGCGTTGCGCACGCTGGAGAGCATATACTGGCATGGTGCCGAATTGCTCTTCGGGACCGGTGGGCCGGAGCTGGATATCGGTCAATGGGAACCTTACGAGCATTCACAGGAAGGGTTGCCCACACCTATCGAAGCACTGGACGCGGTGATCCATCAGGTACGTTCGAAGCCCGATCAGCGGTTGATCGGTAGCACAGCTATGCTCATTGCGCCGGGGTACGACTTCCGTTTCGCGGATGCCCTGGTGACGAATTTCCACCAACCACAAAGTACTTTATTGCTGCTGGTCGCCGCGTTCCTGGGACCGGACTGGCGCGCGATCTATGAGCACGCCCTTGCGAGCGGGTACCGATTCCTGAGCTACGGTGACACATCCTTGCTCTTCCGCAACGATCAGCGGTCGAGGTCGTAACCGCTCAGGGCCAATATGGCCATCCCTATCGCGAAAACGACCGCGGCCAAGGCCAAACCCTTGCCCTTCCGTTCGTGCTTGATCCCCATGATCAGGCCCACGGTACCCGTCATGAAGGCGAAACTCAGCATGTAGTATACGATGGGGACGAAGCCGGAAATGCCGAAGAAGATCGCCGCCAGCACCATGAAGATCCCGGCCACGATCGCCATGCGTTCCCATGGTTGCCACGCTGGATCCCCCAGGTCCGGTTCTTTGGTCGATTCCGGTGGTGGTCGTTTGGTGGGTTCAAAGGGTGTGGAACGCGCATAAGGTCCACTCATTGACACGCTCTCCGTCAAGGGGAGGTCGACCGAGACGACGTCGGAAGCGCTGTGAAGGGGAGGTAAGGTTGGTCCAGGGAGTGGAGTGGAACGGCAGGATAGTAGGACGACCTCTTTTGCGTTGGGACGCTGATGGTGATAGCTGGAGGCTTCACGGGAACGTCCGAACTCGAGGTTCCAGCCGGACCTGTATTTCCGCTTCTGTATGGGCCCGCGTCCTACTACGTCCTGCGATGGCGAACATGCGCCGAGCAAGAGCAATAGGAGCACCACGGTCAGTGGGATCGATCGCTGCACGGGCGGAAAGGTATCCCTCACTTGCCGTCCAGCATACTACCTGCCGTTATCTTGCGTTCCCATCACGCCAATGGATCCCATGTCCCAAAGGTTACGCCCGCTCTTTTTTCTGGTTTCGCTCTCCTTGTGGCTGCCCTTGGCTGCGCAGCTGGGCGGGCAAACGGTGTTCAGGATCCTCGACATCCCCAGTTCCGCGCGCTCCTCTGCCTTGGGTGGTGACTATATCGCAGTGAAGGATGCGGACCTCAATCTCGGGATATTCAACCCAGGGCTGTTGAATGAAGAAATGGATCGGCAGGTGGCGCTTAGTTATCTGCCTTATTTCGAGGGGATCAACATAGGTTACCTCTCCTATGGACATCATCTCGATAGCAGCGGTATCACGTTGGCCGGCACCATCCAATATGTGGACTATGGGACATTCACACGGACCGACGACACGGGCACCGAATTGGGCGAATTCAAGGCCGGCGAATACGTCTTCCAAGCCGGAGCAGGAATGCCCATCGATAGTTTGTTCAGTATCGGGGCGAACGTGAAGTTCATCACAAGCAACCTGGACACATACACCTCCAGTGCCATCGGTCTCGATGTCGGGGGTGTGTTCGCGAAGCCTTCGAAGGGGATCACAGTGGCCGCGATGCTGCGGAACATAGGTTACCAGACCTCGAGTTATACGGATGAGCGAGAGAAACTCCCGTTCCAGGTCCAACTGGGGGTCACTTACAAGTTCAAGCACGCCCCGTTCCGTTTGGGTCTGCAAATGGAGCAATTGCAGCAATGGGATCTCACCTATGAGGATCCGAATGCCACCGTGGAGATCGACCCCTCCACGGGCGAGGTGATCGAGGAGAAGTCAAGCACTTTCGACAAGGCCGTATTGCACCTGGTGCCCAGCGCGGAGATCCTGCTGAACAAGAATTTCATGTTGCGGGTGGCGTACAATATCCGCCGGCGCCAGGAATTGGTCGTTGCGGAAAAACCTTCGATCACGGGCCTGAGTTTCGGTGTTGGCCTGAAGGTAAGTCGTTTCCACATCAGCTACGGGTATTCCCAGCTCCACTTGGCGGCGATCTCCAATACCATCACGTTGGCGGTCCGCTTCGCCGATTTCAAACGCTCGTAGCCGTATCCAAAGGCATTGAGAGGAGGCATATCGCATGCCTCCCGACCCCTACCTTGGCCGCTCCATTCAGGTCTCGTGAAGCGGATCACCATAGCGATAGACGGTTTCAGTAGCTGTGGCAAGAGCACCCTGGCCAAGCAACTGGCCCATCACCTGCATTACACGTACATCGATAGCGGTGCCATGTATCGCGCCATCGCATTGTACGTGATAGAGAACGGATTGGTGAAGGACGGAAAGCTGGACAAGGCCGACCTGATACGGGTGCTGCCCGGCATCCATATCGGCTTCAAGCATGATGATGCCACCCAACGGAGTGAGACGTGGTTGGATGGAAGGAACGTGGAGCATCGGATACGTGAAATGGATGTGAACCACCACGTGACCCTGGTGAGCCCAATACCCGAGGTCCGTGCCAAGCTGGTGCAACTTCAGCAGGAAATGGGGCAGGGTGGGGGTGTGGTGATGGACGGTCGCGATATCGGAACGGTCGTCTTCCCCAAGGCGGAAGTGAAGTTCTTCATGACCGCCAGCCCGGAGGTCCGCGCTCAACGCCGTTATCTTGAGTTGAAGGGGCGAGGAGCTGATATCACCATGGAGGAAGTGGTGTCGAATACGGCCAGAAGGGACCTCGACGATACCACCCGCGCCGCTGATCCGTTGGTGGAAGCTCCCGATGCCTTCGTGATCGATAACACCCACCTGACCTCATCGGAGCAATTCGATCTGGCGTTGGGCGAAGTGGTAAGGACCATCGGGGTGGTCTCGGAAGCCTAGTGCTGTCATCGGGCGCTTCAACTTCGAGAGTTGCGCGAACTCGCCATGCAAAAGAAAAGCATGTCTTCTGTGGTGATACCCACGGTCAGCCTGCATCGACGAACTAGCATTCCGCGGCAACATGCACGAACGGCACGGTCAGGAGATGCGTGACCGAACGCATCACTCTGGAATATTCATCGGATCATCTCTTGCACAACGTCCTCCGGGTCCTTCACACCCTCCACCATACCAACAACCTTCAGCATTACCCTGTCCAGCAACGTGTCCGGGCAACTGGCGCCGCTGGTGAGGATGATCGTCAGTGGTCGCTTCGCAGGTAACCAATTCGGGGTCCTCTCCAATTCATGCTTCGGGTAGTTGAAGTGCTCGATCTCCTCTGCGTTCAAGAGTTCCCTCTCCCCATTGATGAAGTAGGTCGGGAACTTCTGTTCCAACAGTTCAACGAGGTGACTCGTGTTGCTGCTGTTGTATCCACCGATCACCAAGGCGATATCGGCCTCGGCTTTCAGGAGTTCGTTCGTGGCATCCTGGTTGTCGTTGGTGGCGTAGCAGAGGGTGTCGCGCGTATCGGCGAAGTGGGTCTTCAACTCAGGCTCGCCGTATTTCCTAAGCATCACTCCCTTCAGGTGGTCGGCAATGGCTTGGGTCTCCGTGGCCAGCATGGTGGTCTGGTTCACCACGCCCACTTTGTCCAGGTCTTTCGCCGGGTCGAATCCGGGTGTGCATCTTCCCTCGAACAATTCATGGAATCGCGAAGCGGG
>JAGQVV010000031.1 GCA_020437805.1 Flavobacteriales bacterium | reverse complement strand
AGATCCATTTCCTGAGCGATTTCCATTTGGGCGTTCCCGATGCGGAGTCCAGCTTGGCCCGTGAGAAACGTATCGTGGCCTTCTTGGAAGAAGCGTCCAAGGATGCCGAGGAGATCATGCTCTTGGGCGACCTCTTCGACTTCTGGTTCGAGTACAAGCGTGCCGTTCCACGCGGTCATGTGCGCCTCTTGGGCAAGCTCGCCGAGCTATCGGACCGTGGCATTCCCGTGCATCTTTTCATCGGCAACCACGACATGTGGATCTTCGACTATGTGCCGAAGGAGACAGGTGTGATCGTGCATCGCGAACCGATCGAGCGCGAGTTCAACGGTAAGCGTTTCCTGATCGGCCATGGTGATGGACTAGGCCCCGGGGACCACGGATACAAGTTCATGAAGAAGATCTTCCGCAACCGCATGTGCCAATGGGCCTTCGCGCGACTGCACCCCAACTTCGGGCTGTGGCTGGGCGATTTCTGGAGCGGCCGAAGCCGGAAGAAGAGCTACGAGAACGACCGAAAGTGGCTCGGCGAGGACAAGGAATGGCTGGTGGAATACTGCCGCGATGAGCTTAGGAAGAAGCACTACGATTACATGCTCTTCGGGCATCGGCACCTACCGATCGACTTGGAAGTGGCGCCCGGAAGCCGCTACATCAACCTCGGTGATTGGATCACGTACTTCACGTACGCGACGTTTGACGGCACGGAATTGAAGTTGAAGAAGCGTACCAGCGATGGGCCGTTGAGCGGGGATGTTCGCATCATGGGAGGACCGGCCGTGTAGTCAGGTGGCAGCTGGCCAAGGGCAGGTGGCGATCGCAACCTGCTCTTGCATCACGCAACCTGCTCCTGTCCTACCCCATCCGCCGCACCAGGTCCACCAACCTCGCGCTGTAGCCGTACTCATTATCGTACCAGCCCATGATCTTCACCATGTTGCCCACGACACTGGTGAGCTGTGCGTCGAAGATGCAGCTGTGCGGATCGCCGACGATATCCACGCTCACGATAGGGTCTTCGGTGTAGCGTAGGATGCCTTTCAGCTTTCCGTTGGCCATCTCCTTGAAGCGCGCGTTGATCGCCTCGGCATCGTGCAGGGTCTTTACGCGTACGGTAATGTCAGTGATGGAGCCGTCAGGCACTGGAACACGGATGCCGCAACCACCCAAACGACCATCGAGCTCAGGAAAGATGCGTGTAATAGCCTTGGCGGCCCCGGTGGTGGTGGGAACCATGCTTACCGCAGCGGCACGCGCTCGACGCAGGTCCTTGTGCGGCGCATCATGCAAGCGCTGATCGCCAGTGTAGCTATGGATGGTGGTGATGAAGCCGTCCTCGATGCCACAGAAGTCATTCACCACCTGGATCATGGGCGCGGCGCAGTTCGTGGTGCACGAAGCGTTACTGACGATATCCTCCGTGCCGTCGAGCAAGTGGTCGTTCACGCCGAGCACCACCGTCTTGATACCCTGTTCCTTGGCCGGTGCCGAGAGCAGCACCTTGCGTGCACCAGCTTGGATATGGCCGGATGCCAACTCACGGGTGAGGAAGCGACCGGTACATTCGATCACGATGTCGATGCCGAGTTCTTTCCATGGAAGCTTGGACGGGTCCTTTTCCGCGTATGCCTTCACTTTCATTCCACCCAGGTCCAGGTGGTCATCCCCAAAGCCCACCTTCCCTTGGAACACACCGTGCACGGAGTCGTATTTGAAGAGATGGGTGAGCGTGCGGTTGTCGGTCAGGTCGTTCACGGCCACCAGTTCAACATCCTTATGCTGGAGGAGGATGCGCGAGGCAACCCTTCCAATGCGACCGAAACCGTTGATGGCGATACGAATGGGCTTGGACAAGGCAGTGTGGGTATTAGGTCCTTGATCTGCTGATCGTTCAGCGCGTCATGGATTGTTCTACGGGTTCTACAGGAGCGGCAAGGGTCATCAAGCCTCCATATCAAAGAGGTGCTTCTCCGCGTGGTAACTGCTGCGGACGAGAGGCCCACTCTCCACATAGCGGAAGCCTTTTTCGAGGCCGATGGTCTTGAAGTGAGCGAAGCGTTCCGGATGGACGAACTCGGCAACAGGCAGGTGTTCTTTCGTGGGCTGAAGGTATTGGCCCAGGGTGAGGATGTCCACCCCAACGCTGCGCAGGTCGTCCATGCTCTCCTCCACCTCCTGTTCGCTTTCGCCAAGGCCGAGCATGATGCCGCTCTTGGTGCGCAATCCTGCACGCTTGGAGCGCAAGAGCACTTCCAGGCTACGGTCGTACTTGGCCTGGATCCGCACTTGTTTCGTGAGCCGACGCACGGTCTCGAGGTTGTGCGAGAGAATGTCCGGAGCGGCATCCGTCACCACGGCCAGGTTCTCCCATTTCCCTTGGAAATCGGGGATCAGGGTCTCCATGGTGGTGGTAGGCGTTCGGCGACGGATCGCGCGGATCGTGCGCGCCCAAATGTCGCTTCCACCGTCCTTCAGGTCGTCCCGGTCAACACTGGTGATCACGCAGTGCTTCACCCCCATCAATTCCACGCTGCGGGCCACACGTGCCGGTTCAAAGGGGTCCACGTCATCGGGTCGTCCGGTGGCCACGGAGCAGAAGCCGCAGGACCGTGTGCACACGTTGCCCAGGATCATGAAAGTGGCCGTTCCTGCGCCCCAGCACTCACCCATGTTGGGGCAATTGCCGCTTTGGCAGATCGTATGCAGCTTGTGCTCGCCCACGATCTCCCGCACTTTCCGGTAGTTCTCGCCCGTGGGCAATTTCACCCGCAGCCAGTCCGGCTTCCTTGTACGGCCGCACTCGGCCACTTCCACCACGCTCCCGCTCATTGCACGAATTTCTTTCCGAATTGAATGGCCAGGTAGAACTCGAAGAAGAACTGCTTGTTCTCCACCCCTTCCAGCTGCGCCATGATGGGTACCTCCTTGCCGTATGCATCCATCGTGGCACCCACTTCGATCCCTTTCAATCCTGTCACGTTCCCGGAATACTCGAAGCTGAACGCAATACGTCCGAAGGCACCCGGCTGCAGCGATACTTCGCCCAATCCGTTGAACCAAGAGGCCCGCCCATAGATGTTCTGCACGTCATGCTTGGCCGGGTCGTACTTCTCCACCACGATGGTCTCATAAGGGATGCGGTCCGGTTTCCCGATCTGCAGGTATACCGGTTTCACCAAGCCCAGCGACGGGCCAATGCCCCAAATGAAGTTCACTTCCACTCCGCTGCGCCGGATCTTGTCCGTGATCTGCCACTTCCGCCCGTAGGTGGGCCGTAGGATCAACAAGGCGTTCTCCTTTCCATAGAAATAGCCGCGGCTATCCTCGTAATACGGGTTGAAGCTCTTCACCTCCTTCGGGTGTTTCATACCCACGAGCTCCACACCCAGTAAACGTCGGTCCCGTGCGGTCTTGTACTTGCCGTGGTAGAATTGGACACCCCAGCCATCGCCATGGATCAGCAGGCCGCCGAGCATTTCCCGCTTGAAGGGTACCCGCGTTTCCTCGTAGATCGTCTGTTGTCCCGCCGCGGGGGTCAGGACCAGGAACAGGAAGGCCAATGGGAGCAAGGAACGCATGCGCGCAGGGTAGTACAAAGCTACAACTCCCCAACGTTACCTTGGCCGCACAGAGTGTACCGTACCCATGGCCACAGCTACCGTTACCTACCTCGGCGAACTACGCACCGAGGCCGTCCACGAAGGCAGCCGTGAGCGCATCATCACCGATGCGCCACCGGACAACAAAGGGCGCGGGGAAGCTTTCTCACCCACCGACCTGCTCGCCACCTCCCTTGGCAACTGCATGATGACCTTGATGGGCATTGCTGCGCAAGGGCGGAATATCACCCTCAAAGGTCTGAAGGCCAGCGTAGTGAAGCACATGGCAGCGGACCCACGCAGGGTGGCACGGATCGAGGTGGACCTGGAGCTGGATGGAAGTGCGCTGGGCGAACGGGAACGTGCGATGCTGGAACATGCTGCGCTGACCTGTCCGGTGGCCAAGAGCCTGCACCCGGACCTGGTCCAGGAGGTCCGCTTTCGTTATACCTGAGCACCGGACACAAGCAAGCCCGGTCCATGGGGGCCGGGCTCAACGTTCCACACAGGACCGGGGTGATCACACCTTCGCTTCGGCGGGCACCTTATGTACCTTGCCGTACGCGGGGCACGAGTGCGAGGAGCTGCACGCCGAGAGAACGGAGCTGAACACCACCAGCGCTACGATCACCTGGAACACCTTTTTCATCGTTCGTTCGTTTGTTTCCCGAGGGATGGCTGTGTTACGCACAACAGCATCACAAAGTTAGCCCTCGGAACGTTTTTGACCGGAAAATGTTTCAACAGCGGGTTTGTCGAACTTCGGGACCTTCGATGGCACAAGACCATAACGCAACGGAACGGCCGGATATTGGACCGGGGTGGTACGGCCCATTGGAGGGCGCGTTCCGTTCTGCCGAATTCGCCCGTCTGAAGGCCTTCCTGATCGCTGAGCGTGCTGCACACACCGTCTACCCGAAAGGTGGCGACATCTTCGCTGCATTCCACCACACCCCCTTCGACAAGGTGCGGGTGGTGCTCTTGGGGCAGGACCCCTACCACGGACCCGGACAGGCGCACGGCCTCAGCTTCTCCGTTCCACCCGGGGTGCCACCGCCACCATCCTTGCAGAACATGTTCAAGGAACTGCACCGCGACCTGGGATTGGCCGTTCCGCAATGCGGCGACCTTACGAAGTGGGCGGAACAAGGTGTGCTCTTGATCAATGCCACGCTAACGGTGCGGGCCGGTGAGGCCGGGTCGCACCAGAACAAGGGTTGGGAAACCTTCACGGACGAGGTGATCCAGCAGGTCTCGGCGCGGCATACCGGGATCATCTTCCTGCTCTGGGGACGTTTCGCACAGAACAAAGCCGCCTTGATCGATGCCGACCGCCACTACGTGCTGCAGGCACCGCATCCCTCCCCGCTCTCTGCCCATCGCGGGTTCTTGGGCTGCGGCCATTTCTCCAAGGTGAACGAATTGCTCACAGCCCAAGGCACACGCCCGATCGATTGGACCCTTCCATGAACGTGCTTCGCCTACTTTCCATGGTGCTGGTCGTTGCGCTATCCCTGGCCGCCATGGCCCAGAAACACGTGGTGTTGATGCCCGTGGACGGGGAGATGCCCCGAAAGTGGTCGCGGCCCGTACGCATCGCCTCCAAGGATCAAGTGGAACCGACCGTGGTCGGGCAGATCCGCTTCCTGCATGCCAAAGGCTATCTCGAAGCCAGCATCGACACCTGCTACGCGGTGGGCGACACCAGCACCTGTCCCATCGCCCTGGGCAAGCAATACCGATGGGCGAAGCTCTCGGCCCGTGGCGTCCCGGTGGAGATCGCCAGTGCAGCGCACTTCCGCGAGAAGCTGTACAACGGCACCCCCATCAACCCGAGGCAGGTGGACAACCTGTTGAAGGGCCTGCTGCGCTTGAGCGAGAACAACGGGCACCCCTTCGCCAAGGTGTGGCTGGACAGTTTGCAGGAGGTGGACGATGGGCTGCTCGCCGTGGTGCGCATGGAGCAAGGCAAGCAGGTGCGCTTCGACAGCGTGGTGGTACGCGGCACGGCCAAGACCAATGATCGCTACCTACAGGCCAGCATCGGTATCAAGCCCGGCGACCTCTACAACGAATCCATGGTGCGGGCCGTGGAGCAACGTGTGCGGGAACTTCCATTCGTGACGCAACGCCGACGGCCTTTCGTACAGTTCACGCCGGAGAACACCAAACTCTTCCTCTTCTTGGATGCCAAGAAGGCCAGTTCCATCAATGGCGTACTTGGGTTGCAGCCGAACGCCGCGACCGGTGACATCACCCTGACCGGCGATGTGGATCTCCGATTGCGCAACGCCCTGAAGCGCGGCGAAGCGATCGACCTGAACTGGCGCAGCCTGCAGAACTCCACCCAGGACCTGAAGATCCACGGCAACCTGCCCTTCGCCTTCAACACGCCGATCGGCATCGATGGCAGCCTGAAGCTCTTCAAGCGCGACACCTCCTTTCTGGAACTGAACGCGCGCGGCGGCCTCGAGTACATCATTCCGCAGGGCGACAAGATCACCCTCTTCATCAACTCCAAATCCAGCGACCGGCTAGGGTCCAATGCACTTTCCCAACCCGGGCTGGCGGATGTGAGCCTGCTGAGCTACGGCCTCGCCGGCTACCGCGAGCGCTACGACTACCGCTTCAACCCGCGCCGTGGCTATGGTTACGAGATCGAAGGTTCCACTGGGAAGAAGAGCACCTCGCAGGCCGTGTTCGGGCAAAGCGACATCCCCGATGTAGTGAAGACCACCCAATATGAAGTGCTCGGCAAGGTGGTGGGCCACATCCCCTTCGGGAAGCGCAGCACCCTTCGTCTGGTGGGCCAAGGCGGTAGCATGGTGAACGACGACCTCTTCCTGAACGAGCTGTACCGGATCGGCGGACTCAAGACCCTGCGCGGTGCCGACGAAGCATCCATCTACTGCTCTTCCTATGCCATCGGCACCATCGAATACCGCTTCGTCTTCGAGCAGAACTCGAACTTCTTCCTCTTTGCGGACCAAGGCTGGTGGGAAAACACGGCGGCGGACGGCTACCTCAACGACACGCCCTTCGGCTTCGGCCTCGGCACCACCTTCGAGACCAAGGCCGGGCTATTCAGCCTCACCTACGCGCTGGGCAAGCAGTTCGACATCCCCATTGAGCTGGCATCGGGCAAGGTGCATTTCGGGTTCGTGAGCTTGTTCTAGGCGGTAAGAGGCAAGAGCAGGAGGCAGCAGCAGGAGGCAAGGAACGCTTGCGTTTGCACTTGCTGGTTGCCATTGCCACCTGCCATTGCCACCTGAACTCCCTAACTTCGTATGCATGGATGCCCTCCGTCCACGACGTTTGATCTTGGCTGCGTTCGCGATACTGTTCTCGACAGCTTTCGCGTTGGCGCTCACCCCTCATCCGGAGCATCCCAAGCAAGGGCTGGTGGACATGCTGCTCGAATACCTCGAAGCGCGCTACCCGGCCGAGGACTTGCAGGGCGACATCCTGTATGTCTCCGTTTTGCGCCAATCCATGTTCCATGTGCGCAGTGGTCAGCTTCTTTCGGAATACCGCATCGCTACGGCCAAGGCGGGTTTGGGCGAACAGGAGGATAGCTACCGCACGCCTACGGGCCTGCACCGCATCAGCGAAAAGATCGGCGCGGAGGTGCCACCCTTGGGGATCCTGAAGGACCGCCGGTTCACCGGTGAGCTCGCCGATCCTGACTTCGCAGGGGTGGACAAGGACTGGATCACCTCGCGCATCCTTTGGCTGGATGGCCTCGAACCCGGCGTGAACCAAGGTGGCCGCGTGGACAGCCACGCCCGGTACATATACATTCACGGCACGGCCAACGAGCGCTCCCTTGGTACCGCCAGCTCGCAGGGTTGCGTGCGCATGTACAACGCCGATGTGATCGAGCTCTTCGACAGGGTGCCGGTGGGGACACTGGTGGTGATCCTCGATAATTGACCACCACCCCGGCCGTAACTTTGCAGGGTATGGATATCTCCACCTTGTTGATCGGACTTCTTGTGGGTGTGCTTGTCGGTGCCATGGGATTTGCGTGGTGGTCACGCGGGCGGGAACAGGGCACCATGGCCTTGATCCGCGAGCAGCACGCACAGGAACGCGCTGATATGGAGCGGCGCTTGGCCGAGCAGGCGGCGGAGTTGGCCGAACGGAACCAAGAAGCCAAGGTGCTGCACGGTTCACTCGCGGCGGAGGAGCAGCGCAACCGCGGCCTGCAAGAGAAACTGGACAACCAGCAGGCCGAGCTGAAAGCATCGCAAGAACGGATGACCACCGAATTCGAGGTGATCGCCAACAAGCTGCTGACGGCGCGCGGCAAGGAGTTGAACGAGCAGCAGCAAGAGAAGCTGGGCACGATCCTGAAGCCGCTGAACGACAAGATCAAGGATTTCGAGGAGCAGGTGCGCAAGGCCTACGAGAGCGAGGGCAAGGAGCGCCATCTGCTGAAGAGCGAAGTGGCGAAGTTGGTGGAACAGAACCAGCGCCTAAGCAAGGACGCGGACAACCTGACCAAGGCCCTGAAGGGCGACTCCCAAGCCCAAGGCGCGTGGGGCGAGATGCTGCTGGAGAAACTGCTGGACAGCTCCGGGCTGGTGAAAGGGCAGGA
Organism: Flavobacteriales bacterium; assembly: GCA_020437805.1. Taxonomy (GTDB): domain Bacteria; phylum Bacteroidota; class Bacteroidia; order Flavobacteriales_F; family PHOS-HE28; genus PHOS-HE28. The sequence goes on along the minus strand of JAGQVV010000031.1, from coordinate 8,736 downwards.
ATACAGCATGCAGGAAAGCAGCACCCTGGCCGATGGCTCGCGCTTGCGTCCGGATGCCGTGATCATGCTGCCCGAGGACAAGTACCTGATCATCGACTCGAAGGTGTCCTTGGTACACTACGAACGCTTTGCCAACGCCACGGACGAGGCGGAACGCGCGCAATGGCTGAAGCAGCATGTGGAAAGCCTTCGCAGTCACGCCAAGGGATTGGGCGATAAGGACTACACCAAACTGTACGGCTTGAGGAGCGTGGACTTCGTGCTCATGTTCGTCCCGCTGGAACCCGCTTTTCTCTTGGCACTTCGCGAGAAGCCGGAGATCTTCCAAGAGGCCTACGACCGGCAGGTGGTGATGGTGACGCACAGCACATTGATGGCCACGCTACGCACGATCCACGGGATCTGGAAGAACGAGCGGATTGCCCGCAACCACCTGGAGATCGCCGACCGGGCAGGAAAACTGTACGAGAAATTCGAAGGCTTCAGCAACGATCTGCTGAAAGTGGGCAGCCAATTGAACCAGGCCAAGGGTTCCTATGACGATGCGATGAAGAAGCTCAGCGAAGGACCAGGCAACCTGGTGCGCCAAGTTGAAATGTTGAAGGACCTCGGTGCGAAGACCAACAAGAGCCTGCACCCTAAACTCCTGGAACGATCGTTGGAAGAAGGAATGGACCTTCCATGAACCCGACCCGCACATACGCCACGGGCCTGCTGACCGCCCTGCTCGCGTGGGGCTGCACGTCCAGCACACCCGTGAACAAGCGTGACAACTTCGCGTACCTCTACGGCAAGGGGGGCAGCCAATTGGCCTTGGATGCCCGCGTGCACCATACCGCCCCGGAACGCTCGCGGGTGTACTACAAGCTGAGCACTCGTGACCTGTTGTACAAGAGCGATGGCACCGGTGGCCCCTTCCATGCCCGGGTGCGCATCAGCTACGAATCTTACAATGCCTATGGTTCGAAGGTGCTGCTGGATAGTGCCAGCACCATGATCGACGATGAAGCAGCAGACCCCTCGGAGGACAAGGAACTGATCGGCAGCATGGACCTGCGGCGCAAGGAGCAGCGATCGTTCATCCTGAAGGTGATGGCGCATGACCTGAACCGGGACCAATCGAGCACGGTGTTCATCCGCGTGGAAAAAGGCAGCGCCGGGCTCCGGCAGTACTTCATGCCGGTGGATACCGCCAAGGGCCTTCCCCTCTTCACGGACCACTTCGATGGGCGCACGGTGCGCGTTCGATGTGAGATATGCGCGGGCCAAGAGTTGAGCGGGGCGCACTACGCCACGAACACCGCTTTGCCCGTTCCGGTATTCTCCAGTTCCTATGCCAACGCGCCGCCCACACCGGCCGCAGCGGCGGACAGTACCTTCCGCGTTCAGGTGGATGCCGACGGTCTTTTCACAATGGACCTGAGCAAGCCCGGCGTGTACCATGTGAAGCCTGACAGTTCGGCAACGGCGGGCTTTTCCCTCTTTTCGGTGAACGATGCGTTCCCATACGTTTCCGATGCACAGGACATGCTGAAGCCCATGCGCTACATCACTTCCAACCAGGAGTACGAGCGTATCTCCAAAGCTCCGAACATGCGGCACGCCATCGAACGGTTCTGGATCGATGCCGCCGGTGACCGGGAGCGCGCCCGCGAAGCCATCCGCATCTACTTCAGCCGCGTGGAGAACGCGAACCGCCATTTCACCTCGGAGGTGGAAGGCTGGCGCACGGACCGGGGTCTGGTCCACATCATCTTCGGCACCCCGAATTCGATCTTCAAGAACGACGACTCAGAGACCTGGATCTTCGGGGAGGAGAACAACCTGATGAGCCTCACGTTCAATTTCAAGAAGCGCAAAGGACCCTTCAGCGACAACGACCTGGTCCTGGATCGCGACCCCATGTTGAAGGGCGCTTGGTACCGCAACGTGGAAAGCTGGCGCAACGGACGGGTGTACCAGAATTAGTCGTCAGTTGTCAGGAGTTGGTTGTCAGGCTGGCTGGGTGGTAGGCTGTTGGGGTCCAGTTGGCTGTTGTCCGGGCGTAGTTGTCAAGCTGGGTGGGTGGCTGTTGGGCTGAAAACGGCAGGTGGCAAAGGGCAGGAACAATCGGCAAATGGCAAACGCAACCAGCAAGTGCAATTGGAAGGTGCGAACGGCAACCGGCAATTGCCTCCTGCTCTTGCAACCTGCCTCCTGCCGAATGCGTCCTGCAATTGCACCATTGACACAAAAGCATCCACCCGTCGCCCCGGCATGCTCCCCAAGCCCGACCTTCGCAGCATGGCATCCAAGGATATGGTTTGCGGCGTGTGGCCGGTGATCGAGGCACTTCGTGCGGGCAAGAACATCGAAAAGCTCTTGATCCGTCGGGAGGCGGGTGGCGATGGCGTGAAGGAGATCCGACAGCTGGCCATGGACCGCGAGATCCCCTGGCAACCCGTGCCCTTGGAGAAGCTGGACCGCTTGACGAAGGTGGAGCACCAAGGGGTGATCGCCTTCCTGAGCCAAGTGGAGGAGCAGGACCTGAACGAGGTGATCTCGATGGCTTACGAACGGGGCGAAACACCCCTGATCCTAGCCTTGGACAGTGTGACCGATGTGCGCAACATGGGTGCCATAGCCCGGAGTGCCGAGTGCTTCGGGGTCCATGCCCTCTTGGTACCGAAGATGGGCACCGCCCGCTTGGGGCCCGATGCCGTGAAGAGCTCCGCCGGAGCCTTGGTGCGCAAGCCTGTTTGCCGCGTGACCCGCCTGACCGACGCCCTGAAGACCGCCCGCGAACATGGCCTGCGGATCGTGGCACTCACCGAGAAGGGCTCCCAGCCCTTGGCATCGTGCGATCTGAAAGGACCTCTGGTGCTGGTGATGGGCTCCGAGGATGAAGGCATCAGCGACGCGGTGTTGCGCTTGGCGGATGATCTGGTGAACATCCCGATGGCCGGCGAGATCGGCTCGCTGAACGTGTCGGTGGCCACCGGTATCGTGCTCCACGCGACCTTGCTCCAGCGCTTGGGCGCGGAATAAGCCGCACTTCACCATTCTTGCGGGCCTGCGTTGATCGTAGCGCCCTTCTCCCCTTCCGTCGATAGCGGAACCTTTCTCGTCGTGTTCGGGTATAAGGCCCCAGCTCCTTTTACCGGGCGGCAGCGGACCACTCATCCGCTTTCGCCCTTGAACACGACGGATCATGAATTATCGGACACTCTTCCTGCATGCGGTGGCCATCCTGATGGGATGCTTCATCACGGCACCAGCGTTCGCGCAAGCACCTTCCAATGGCGAACTCGTTCTCAACGTGCGCGGCTTGACCTCCGCCATGCGCGACGGGTTGGCCAGTGACCTGCAACAGGAAGGCCGATACCGCATCGCCTTTGCGTGCGTCCCTGCGGGGATCTTGATCGTGGAAGCGACCGACCCGACGTTCCGGTCGAACCTACGGACCGACCTGATGCCGGTCGTTCATCACCGGATCGAGCAGAGCACCGTTCGCACGTCGACCATGTCCCGCAATGCCGCTGAAGCCGCATGCGCAGAAGCCCGCAACCAATGAGCACGACAACGAACATCCTCCGTTACGAGAGCCTCCTTCGCGGGGCCTTTGTCGCGTTGTGCATCGGCGTTGCCGCGTCCGCTTCAGCACAGCTTACCACGAGCCCTCAAACGGATCTCGTCGAATTGGCGAACACGATCACAGGTGATGGGGTACAGATCTCGAATCCGGTGATCACCTGCCACAGCGAGGGCTACGGCCAGTTCACCTACACGGGCAGTGCGCTCGGCATCCAGGAAGGCATCATCCTCACCTCCGGCCGTCGGGTCGAGGCGGTGGGACCGAATGATGTGGAGAACAAGTCCTTCCAGCAGAACACCAACGGTAGCAGCATCCTGAACGTAGTGACCGGAAGGACCACGCGCGATGCGTGCATGTTCGAGTTCGATATCATCCCCAGTGGCGATAGTTTGAAATTCAACTTCGCGCTGGGCAGTGAGGAGTACAATGAATGGGTCGGATCCCAGTACAACGACGTGTTCGGCTTCTTCATCAGTGGTCCAGGCATCACCGGTGATCCCGGTATCGGCAATGACCACAACATCGCGCTGATCCCCAACACCAACCAGCCGGTCACGATCAACAACGTGAACAACGGCTCCAACAGCCAGTACTATTTCGACAACGCAGGTGGCCAACACATCCAGTACGATGGTTTGACCCGCGGCCTGAGCGCACGTACACAGGTACAGCCTTGCACCTCCTACCACCTGAAGCTGATAGTGGCCGATGCGAGCGACAGGAAGTTCGACAGCGGTGTGTTCATCGAACGCATCCAGAGCAACAACATCAGCATGGCTTTGGTGACCACGACCGGTGGACCGGACCTGGTGGAAGGCTGCAACAACGGTTTCGTGCGCTTCACGCGCGGAGCCGTGCGTCCTACGCCGCTCACCTTGGAATACTACCTGCAAGGAACGGCCACCAATGGCGTGGATTATGCGGCCATCGGCAACCCGGATCCGGGGGTGCCCAAGTTCGTGACCATTCCGGCCGACCAAGCATCCGTTGATGTACCGGTGGACCCGGTTGCGGACGGCATTGCGGAGCCCACTGAATCGCTCCTCTTCATCCTCGGCAACCCTTATTGCGTGGGTGCACCGCTGGATACCTTGGTGGTGAGCTTGGTGGATTCCTTGGTCTCGAGCTTGAGCCCTGCGGGTCCGATCAACATCTGCCCAGGTGGGTCGGTGCAATTCCAAGCAAGCGGTGGAACCACCTACGCGTGGAGCCCGGCTGCGGGTTTGAGCGCCACGAACATCGCCAACCCGATCGCAACACCATCGGCCACCACCAATTACACGGTCGTCATTTCCCAAGGCACGTGCAGCCGCACCATCAGCCGCTTGGTGCGTGTGAGCAATGCTACGCTTTCCGCGACCATCACACGGCCCCTGTGTTCCGGTGCCAGCAACGGCGCCTTGAACCTGAGCGTAAGCGGTGGTACAGCACCCTTCTCCTTCACGTGGACCGGCCCTAACGGTTTCACCGCCAGCAGCGAGGACCTGGTGAACGTGGGTGCCGGCACCTACAACGTGACCGTGACCGACGGCTCCGGATGCACGCGTACACAAAGCTTCAACATCAGCGAACCGGCCGCGTTGAGCGCGATGGTGAGCCCATCGATCCTGCCCTTCGGGGAGAACGTGGCCTGCTTCGGCGGGACAACGGGTACACTGAACCTCAACCTGACAGGAGGAACGGCACCCTTCGGTTTCGCATGGACCGGCCCGAGCGGCTTCACCAGCAACGCGCAGAACCTCAGCGCGCTTCGTGCAGGGGCCTACTCCGTCACGATCACCGATGCTGGTGGATGCACCACGACCGCAGCGTACACCATGACGCAGCCCACGGCCATCGGCGCGGGCGTCACCGGCATCCAGCATGTGGCCTGCTTCGGCAACAACATCGGCAGCGCCACGGCCACCAACACCGGTGGCACTCCCCCATTCTCCTATACCTGGAACACCACACCCGCTCAGACCACGGCCACTGCCACAGGGCTCGCACCCGGCGCGTGGACGGTCACCATCACCGATGGGTACGGATGCACGAGCACCGCGGTCGCCACGATCAATGGTCCTGCACAAGCATTGGGCAGTACGGTGGGCAGCACCACACACGTAACATGCTTCGGCGCTGCGACCGGTAGCACAACCGTGAGCGCGACCGGCGGCACCTCGCCGTACAACTACAGCTGGAACACCACACCCGCTCAAAGCACCGCAACAGCAACAGCACTGCCCGCCGGAACATGGACCTGCACCATCACCGATAACAACGGTTGCACGACCACGCGGAACGTGACCATCAACCAACCCGCCGCAGCGCTGACCGGCAACGTAAGTGCGCAGACCAACGTACTTTGCTTCGGCAACAGCACCGGCAGTGCACTGGTGGGCGCGAGCGGTGGAACGGCGCCGTACAGTTATTCATGGAACACGACACCGGTGCGCACCACCGCTGTCGTGACCGCGCTTCCCGCTGGCACCTGGTCCTGCACCGTCACCGATGCAGGCGGTTGCGCTATCACGGTACCGGTCACGATAACACAGCCCAGCGCCGCATTGGCCCTGGCGTTGGATGCGCCTGTCAACGTGCTCTGCTTCGGCAACAATACGGGGAGCGCAACGGTGATCGCGAGCGGTGGTACCGCACCATACAACTACGCATGGAACACGAGCCCCGTGCAAACAACGGCCACTGCAAATGGCCTGGTCGCTGGCAACTACAGCTGCACCGTGACCGACGCGAACGGTTGCACCTCCCTCCAAGCGGTGCTGATCACACAACCAGCGGCCGCATTGGCAAGCAGTGTGAACGCACAGACCAACGTACTCTGCTTCGGCGGGAACAACGGAAGCGCGACCGTCGCAGCCAGCGGAGGAACAGCACCCTACACCTACAACTGGAACACCACACCGGTCCAGAATTCAGCAACAGCCTCCAACTTGTCCGCCGGGAATTGGGCATGCACGATCACCGATGCGAACGGTTGCACCGTGCTCCGCAACGTGTCCATTTCACAACCCGCTGCGGCATTGTCCGCTGCGCTGAGCGCGCAGACCAATGTGCTCTGTTTCGGCAACAGCACGGGAACAGCAACGATGAACGCCACCGGGGGAACGGCACCATACACCTTCGTTTGGAACACCACCCCGGTACAGAACACCGCGTCCGCGACCGGCCTTTCCGCTGGCACATGGACCTGCACCATCACCGATGCGAACGGTTGCAGCGTAACGCGAACGGCCACGATCACGCAACCTGCCGCAGGACTGAGCGCGCACCTGGATGCACATATCGACGTGCTCTGCTTCGGGAACAGCACCGGCAGTGCAACGGTAAGTGTGAGCGGAGGAACGGCTCCATACAGCTACAGTTGGAACACCACGCCCGTGCAAACCACGGCCATGGCAACGAACCTTGCTGCGGGATCACGGACCTGCACGATCACCGATGCGAGCGGTTGTTCAACGACCTTGGATGTGACGATCACCCAGCCGGCAGCGGCTTTGAACGCAACACTGGGCACACGGACGAACGTGCTATGCTTCGGGAACAGCACCGGAAGCGCAACGATCGACGTCAGCGGTGGCAGCGCTCCATACACCTATGCATGGAACACCACACCGGTCCAGAATTCCGCCACGGCCATCGGTTTGCCCGCAGGCACATGGACCTGCACGGTAACGGATGCGAACGGATGCACTCGCACACGTAACGTGGTGATCACACAGCCTTCCGCTGCACTCGCCAGCAGCTTGAGCGCACAGACCAATGTGCTTTGCTTTGGCAATAACAGCGGGAACGCAACGGTATCGGTCACCGGCGGAACCACGCCGTACACCTACAGTTGGAACACCACACCCGCGCAGAGCACCGCCACAGCATCGAACCTGCAAGCCGGTATGTGGACCTGCACCATCACCGATGGGAACGGCTGTACAAGCACGAGCCAAGTCTCGATCACGCAACCGGCTTCAGCACTGACAAGCAGTTTGAGCGGACAGGTGAACGTGCTCTGCCATGGCGCGAGCACCGGTAGTGGGACGGTCGTCGCCTCTGGCGGAACCGCACCATACACGTACAGTTGGAACACCACACCGGTACAAACCACAGCCACGGCAACGAACCTGATCGCAGGCACACGGATCTGCACCATCACCGATGTGAACGGCTGCACATCGACCACCAGTGTGACCATCACACAACCCGCCGCAGCGATCAACATCACCGGGACGGTATCACCCGCCACCTGCGGCGGTGCAGCGGACGGCGCTGTGGATGCGACCGTAAGCGGAGGAAGTACACCGTACACGGTCGCCTGGAGCGGCCCGAACGGCTTCACATCGAGCAATACCGACATCAGTGCCATGGAGGCCGGCGTGTACCAGCTCAACATCACGGACGCGAACGGATGCACGGCTTCCAGCAGCTTCAACGTGGGTCAGCCGGGCGTATTCACGATCAGTGCTACCACGAGCGACTACAATGGATTCGAAGTGAGTTGCCCGGGAGCGAGCGATGGCTCGATCGCACAGACCATCTCCGGTGGCACCGCACCCTATTCCCACAGCTGGAGCGGACCTGATGGATACACCTCAAGCGACGAGGATATCAGTGTGTTGGCATCAGGAACCTACACGTACATCGTGATCGATGACAATGGTTGTTCGACATCCGCAACGTACTCCATGGAAACGCCTCCGGCGTTGAGCGCGTCGCTCAGCAGTCCGGTTTTGGACGGAGCGTGGAACATCGCATGTGACGGGCACATGTCGGGTTCTATCGACGCTGGTATCGTTGGGGGCGTATCACCAGTTACCGTGAATTGGAGCGGACCGGATGGCTTCTCATCGAACGATGAGGACCTCAGCGCACTGGGCGCCGGAACCTACACCTTGACGATGATCGATGCCAATGGGTGCCGCATGACCGATGCGATCACATTGACAGCTCCCCCGGTACTGACCGCCACGGGAACGATGATCAACGGTGTGGATTGCTTCAACGCCAACAACGGTATCGCACAAACAACAGTGGCCGGAGGAACCGCTCCGTACAGCTATTCCTGGAACACGACGCCAGCGCAGATCACGTCCAATGCAACGGACCTGCCCATAGGGACGTGGACCTGCACTGTGACCGACGCCAACGGATGTAGCACGACCGCCAACACC
>JAGQVV010000002.1 GCA_020437805.1 Flavobacteriales bacterium | reverse complement strand
GGAGGATGCACCAGCAACGAAGGTGCGCAGATCCAAGTTCGTTGCGATCGTATCGGAGATCACAACATGGAAGGCGGTGTCGGTGCCGGTATTCTGGAAACGGATGGTGTAATCGATGTGGTCGTCATCGCCCACGTAGTACGAGGAATCGCTCGTGCCAGTGCTGGTGCGTGCGCGCTTGTCGTTCGGGTCATATGCGCCGGTGATCACCACGGAATGCAGCACCGTGTTGTTCGTCAGGTCCACATCAGGCTGTGCGGTCGCAAGCGTTGCTGTTCCTTCCAGAACGGTACCGAGCAATTCGATATCCGGAGGCACTTGGAAATGGATGCGCGTAACTGCTTCGGATCCGCCCCACATGCTGCCGGTGTTCCACGTAAGTGTGTTGCCAACGATGCTCGTTGGTGCAGGCGTTGCATCCAAAAAACCAAGGGTCGGATCGAAGGTCATGGTGAGCACTTGCGTACCGGATGCTCCGGGACCGAGGTTCTTGCGGTGGATGGCATACTCCAGTTCGAAACCGGGGCGGGCCGCACCGCAGGCCATCATCACCTGCAGGTCCACTTCCACACCTTGCACCAATGTGCTGGTATCCGCGAAGTTCTGGATCGCCCATGGCACTCCCTGCATAAGGGCGAATGGTATGGGGTCTGGTTGGCAGTACGGCTCATACACCGTTCCCAGTTGTTGAACCGTATAGTCGCCAAAGGGGAGCTGCAAACCATAGGACCCATCGAATGCGCGGCTCAGTGTGTAATAAGGCCCGGGAAGGATCTCGAGGAGTTGGTCACTGACGCCGGGTTCAGTCCAATCGTTCTCACAATCTCGGACTTGGTCGATGTGGGTCCTTCCATGGATACTTCCGCATGTTGGGCCGAGGTCTGGGATGGTGAACCAGGTGGTGTCCGCGCATCCACGGGAAGCGAACAACGGCCCGACCGCAGGCCCGGTTGTGGCCAAGTAGTATTCACCGGGTGGTAGGTCGTAACAAGGCCGTACAATGGAATGGATCTGTGTCCCGCACCAATAGTTGTCATTGCCGTATAGGAAACTCAAAATGTCTTGTTCATGACCCTCACTGCTCACGTCCAGGACCACCTGCCCGCTGCTGTCGTTGGCGCAGGAACCGCTCACCTCAAGCACAGTGACCTCTGGGAATTCGTACGGCCAACCAACGCGGTCTTCGATGATCCCTGTACAACCGTTGCCATCTTCGAAGGTGAAGGTGTAAGTGGTGTCGCTCGTGCTTGGTATGTAAGGGTGGTAGAAACCGTTCGGGTCTTCCAACACCTGCTGCCCATCAATGAAGTACGGGGGAGGTCCGGGTATATACCACGTGTCCAGGACCAAATGATCCACCTCGCCACAGCGACCTAAAAAGCTGCCCAAGAAGATCTCATCCAAGTCGTAGTTCAAGCTGACCAAATTGTAATTGGCCGTTGCTTCTTCGCTGTTGAAGTCCGTAACGGTAACGGAGTACGCTCCCGCTGGCACATCGGTGATCGTTTCGGTGGTGGCCCCGGTGTTCCAGAGATAGGTGTACGGACCAACGCCGCCCGTGGCGGTTGCTCGTAACCGTCCGTCGCTGTACGTGCAGGTCGGTCGTTTCAAATAGTTTATGGTGACCGTTACACCAAGTGCATCCGCAGCGAACCACGAACAGAGTGAAAGAACGCAGATATAACGCAGCATGTGCGGGAGGAGGATCAGTATTTGACGAACCGGCCTTTTGCCAAAGTGCCATCAAGATAACGGAGGACAAGTTGGTACTGTCCACTTGCAAGTGCGGCGACATTCAACAGTGCTCGCGGCCCTTGCACTGTGCCCTGGATTTCTTGGCGCCCATCGATGGCGAATACCTGTACGTGTGCGAGGTCGGACACACCACCAATGATCAGTTCGTTCGTTGCAGGAACAGGGGAGAGATGCAGGGTGTTGCGCTCTTCATCCCTGACCCCCGTACTGAACTCCGCCACCAACACGCTCGGCTCGGTGATCACGGGCTCATTGAAGTCGAAATAGATGTTCGCGACGTTCTCCACCACGGTTCCAGGCACCACCGGCTCGTTCAACTTGATCCGGAAGCTGGTGAGTCCATGGCTCGCAGCTTCGTTCACATTGCTATCGGGCAAGAGGATATCGGTGAAGGTCCACTCCACCACGCGCCCTGCTTTGAAATCCACCGTGCAAGGGTGGCTGCACACGCCGGGTTGGAAACTGCTCATGTCCAGATCCGTGCTCAGTGTATCGGTGATCACCACAGTGAAGGCCGTATCGGTGCCGGTGTTCTGGAAGCGGATCGTGTAGTCGATGTATTCATCGCTGTTGATGAAGTAGAGCTCATCGCTTTCGCGGCTGCTGGTGGTCGCGATCTTGTCGTTGGGGTCGTAGCTGCCGGTCACGGTGCGGTCATTCACCACCGTGTTGTTCGCCAGATCCGCTTCGGGCAGGGTATTGGTCGCAGTGAACGTAGTGCTCAGCACCGTGCCGATGGGTACCCCTGCCGGAATGTTGAACTGTGCGTTCACGAACTGGTCTTCAAAGGATCCAAAGGCCGGCCACTCCCACGAAAGCACATTGCCGATCACGCTGGTCGGTGCAGGGTTTGCATCCAAATAGGTCAGTACAGGATCATAGGTGATCGACAAGGTGACCGGGCCGCTTGGTTGTGGTGATAGGTTGCTTGCTCTGGCAAACAGCGTATGGTTGAAACCGGGCCGAGCGGCGGAACTGTTCCCCCATACCTCCACGTCCAACTCCTGGGTGCTGCCGTTGGCGAGTTCGATATTCACAGGTACACTGCCGATCGAAAAGGGAACGGGTTGCACGGCCGGGCAAATAGGCAGCAGTGTAGGGTCCGTTTGTTCCAGGGTGTAGTTGCCATCCGGCAGGTCAAGGTTGAAGCTGCCATCGTTCCGTGTAAGTGCAAAGTAGCCGCCGGGTTCTATGGTGAGCACACTGTTCGGAATTCCCATCTCGCCCGCATCGCGTACGCAATCGGCATTCACATCGTACCAGCTGGTACCGGTCAATGTGCCACAACCGGTTCCCAGATCGGGTATGGTGAACTGCAGATCCTGGCTGCACTGGGTGGGCGGCCACTCCACGTGCAGTTCATAGTTGCCCGGTGCAAGATCCACAATTCGGATACCGGGCGGGTAGGGGTCCAGAACGGGCATCACCAATTGGCCATTTCGGCGTAGCTCAGCGATGGCGAGGAATTCTTCCGTGCCATAGTCGAAATTCACGCTACCGCCCGTGCCCCCTGTGCATGAGCCTTCAATGGCCGCGACCGTGAAGTACTGATCTTCTTGGAAGCTGGCAATGAAAGCGAGGCCTGAGCCTGTACAGCCCATGGCATCCTCCATCGTGTAGTTGACAATGTCATTCGCACAAAAGCCACCATACACCGGGCGGCCCGAGGATTGTTCGTAGGCAATGATGTTGGCACTGTTCTCGAATGCGTAGGTGAACGGGGGCGTGCCGCTTTGCAGGTCATCCATCATCAGCATCGCGCCATTGCATTCCCCCGGACAGGCGTGGCCCAGATAGCCGAGAATGGGCTCAGTTGCAGCGAACAGACCGCCGACACCATCCAACAGGTTGGCAAGATCTTCCACCATGCCGCTTTGTACCGCGGTGGCGAGCTGCGCATCGGTCACGGTCACTTCGTAGTTGCCCGCTTCCAGACCGCGAATGGTGTCAGTGGTGGCTGTGAAACCGTTCGGGCCGGTCCAGAAGAACGTGTAGGGCCCGGTGCCACCGGTTGCATAGGCCCAGGCGGCACCATTGGCGTTACCGCATGTCTCCGGAACCACGGACACCAGCACTTGAATTGCCAGGCTGTCGGAAAGGAAGGAAGTCAATACGAGTGCGAGTAGAAGTGATCGCATGGTGGTGGGTTTACGCGAGTTAGACGCACACCAAGGTAATTGGTGGCCTGTAGGATATTGGTCGGTTCTTGGTTGCCAGCGGTATGGAACGCCATGCACGCGGTATCACGGGGTGTGTTGGAACGCCGACAGCACTGATGGAATGGAAAGCGGCGTTCCCGCTGATGGCGGGAATTACAGCATTCCGGGTCGTAATACCACCCGGGCTTGTCCGGGGATCCCGACCCTCGCCCCTAACAAAGGTTCTATTGCACCGCGCATGGGTGTGCTGTCCTTTTGTCCCGGAAACCCATACCATGAGAACACTCAACACACTGCTCATGCTGCTCGCCGCAGCAAGCACCAACGCACAAGCCACTTGGGAATTGATGGAGCCGGCCCCGGCACCCGGTCGCTTTTGGGCGGCCGCCACGGGCAATTCCACGCACGGCTACGCCGGAACAGGCCGTCTGCAGTTCTCCGGGGTGAACAACGAGGTCGCGGACATGTACGCCTATGAGGTTTCGACCGGGCAGTGGACCCAGATCCCTGACTACCCCGGAGGCGTTCGCGCAGGAATGGATGCCTTTACGATCGGCGAGCGCATCTTCTTTTGCTTCGGTTCACCCTTCATTCAATTCTCGCGTGAGCTCTATGAGTACCTGCCGACCACAGAGACATGGGTGGCGCATGAATTGGTCCCGGGCATCGGCTTCGGCTACTCCCATGGTTTCGTGATCGACGATACCTACTATATCGGACCGGAGAACGGAACGAATCAAGTGTATGCGTTCAGTGCGACAACGGAGTCATGGACGAGCGTCGCACCCTTCCCCGGGAACGACCGTAGGGCGCAGTGTGCATTCAGTGCCAATGGGAAAGGATACATCGGCATGGGTGCGGGTGTGTTCAGTGGCGTCTACGGCGATTGGTGGGAGTACGACCCCATCGCGGACAGCTGGACGGAGATCGCGAGCGTGTTCCCCAACGCGGATCAGGCCAGCGCCACGGCGATCGGGAATGTGGGGTACTTGTACAACACCGGTGGAGGAAGCGGTGGTGGACAACAACTCTATCTCTACGATGCAACGAACAACACCTGGAACGCTGATGCCTTGTTACCGGGTGATCGGATCGCTAATGCTGCCATGTTCACCTCCGGGGATCACGGCTACTTGGTGTTCGGTGATCGTTCCACTTCGGGTGGCAATTTCTCCTCCAACGCGTTATGGCGGATCACGCCTGGTGCGACCTCCGTGCCCGAGATCGGTCCTTTCGACCTCCGCATCGTCGCCATGCGCGGATCGATCTCGATCCGTTCCGAAAGAATGTTGGACGCAAGCGGGACCGTGCAACTCCATGATGCACGCGGTGCGCTGATCGCGGCTTCAACCTTGCGGGCCGGAGCCCTCAACGTGGACATTGGTACGGCCTTGGTGCCAGGCCTCTATGTCGTACAGGTTCGTGCTGGCGACAAGTTCGAAAGTACCCGTGTCCTGCTCGCACCTTAGTGCATCACCATGAAGCGTCCGTTGCGCACCGAGCCGTTCTGCCCGACCTCGAGCACATAGCCACCAGCAGGCAGAGATCGAACGTCGAGGTCGTATGTTGCTACTGCGTTCGCGGTCTTCTCCAGGACCAGGTCCCCATTCGCCGCGAACACCCGCACCCGGTCGATGCGGCCTTCGGGCACCGAGATCGTGATGTTGTCCGAAGCGGGGTTCGGGAAGATGCTGGGCGCTGCTGCACGGTGTTCATGGATCCCAACAGCCTCCACGCTTACCAGCCCCTTGTAGCCGGGGTGGTCCCCAGGTAGATCGGTGATCAGGACGGTTGTTCCACTTTGGCTCACTTGGAAGATCGAGGTCTCGGCGCTTAGGACGAAGCTGCCTCCATTGTAGACCAGGGCATGTGCCAGAGCGGGGATGGAAGCGCCGTTCGTGAAGATGTCCGTGACCGCTCCGGTGCCCGGAACGATGCTCTGGAAGATGTTGTCCCCACCGTAACGATACAACAGTCCGTTGTCCGGGTTGAAGGCGATGGCTTCCCCATCGCTTCCCGTACCTGGCTGTGCCGCCAGCACCAGAGCCCCGCTGAACGGATCGATGGTGTACAGCGTTTCCGGTGTGTTGGAGCCATCACCGGTGATCCCGTACAGGGTCCCGGTAGCATCGAAAACGATACCTGCGAATTTCTCGGTGAAGGTCGCCCGCTCGGTGAGGACACCCGTTCCTAGATCGATCGTCGCGAGCCGGGTCTCCGAACCCACTTTGGCCAGTACGAACACATCCCCGGACACGGGGTCGAGAGCCATGCCGGTGCAACCCTCCACCTGATCATCGTTCAAGGAAACGGGCAGCACGTTGCTTTCCGAACCGGTGAGGATATCCACTTGTACGAGCCGGCCCATGCCGTCAACCGGTGAGGTGACCGCGTAGAACGAGGTCTGGGCCGTGAGCAAGGCGGGTAGGAGCAGGGTCGCAAGAATGGGGATCCGGAAGTGCGCAGAATGCATCATGTGCCAGTTGTTCGGCCACAAGATAAAGGCTCAAGTGGATAGGAACGAGTAGCGTATTTGTAGGGCAGATCGCCATCTTTTCAGGATGGTGTGAAAGATCGACAAGGCTTTAACGAAAATTGATCAACGCCCTGTACAAATTGACAGTTCCGGTCGGATGGTATCGACTTTGTTCCACATGTACCGGAACCCCGATCCGGTGATCGGGGAAATTAAAGAACCAACATACCATGACACTTGTGAAGTATAAGAACGCGCCGGTGAGCACAGCTTCTCCGGTGGATCGTTTGGCCAACGAGATCTTCGGCCAGAACATTGCACGATTCCTGGGTGGCGATGGGTACATGGACCATGCTCCACGGGTCAACATCCTGGAGACCAAGGATGACTACCAGGTGCACATGCAAGCACCCGGTTTCGATAAGAAGGACCTGAAGGTGGAGATGGTCGATGATACGTTGACCATCCGTGGGGAAATGACGGAAGAGAACATGAACGACGAGACCCGATGGACGCGTCGCGAATTCACCCGGAGTGCTTTTGAACGCAGTTTCGTATTGCCGCAGAGCGCGAATGGCGACGAGATCAAAGCGGACTACGCGAACGGGGTCCTGCACCTTACGATCCCCAAACGCGAAGAGAGCAAGCCCAAGACACGGAGCATCAGCATCCGTTGATCGGCAGGCGTGGACCGTGGAACATCGCCGTCCGGTGTGCTGGGGCATCCAATGGGATGCCCCAGCTAACGGTCGGCACTATCCAACAATGTCATGAGGACCATCACATGCAATAGCATGCTCGTGCTTCTTGCGACCATGCTGAACCTATCGGCCTGCAATGGACAGGACAGCGTTTCGAATGAGAATGCGTCCTCGTCCGATCCCATCGATCCACCCAAGGTGGATGTGCGGGTGAACAAGGAATACGATGATCAAGGGAATTTGATACGCTTTGATTCGACCTACTCGGCGATCTACGAAGGGCGTACGCCTGACAAGGCATTCCTGGACAGTGTGTTCAAGGACTTCCAGCCATACTTCGATCTGCATCATCCCTGGCTGGAGGGTCGCATGAGCGATGATCTGTTCTTGCGGAACGGGATCATCTTCGAGGACTTTTTCCACGACGACTTCTTCCGTCGCCATCTGGAGCGCGACCGTACCTATTTCGATGACCTCATCCAGCGGATGGACTCGAGCAAGAACGCGATACCAAGGGAACGTGCGAACCGACAGACGAGGGATCTTTGACCATGGCGATGATGCAAGCCACACAAGCCACCAATGGAATCGAAGAGGCGATCGTGAAAGTGTATCTTCTACAACGTGAAACGCTTCGGGCCAAGTTGTTCCATACCATGGAGCATGCTCCGGAGCTTGCTGTTCCACCTATTTGGGTGCTGCCCATGGATGTGCCGGCCATCGACAACGTGCTGGGCAGGGCCAAGCCGTTCCTGTACTACGATCGGGAACGCGATCGCTTCACCCACATCGTGCACGCGTTCGCGGTGACCGGAAGGCCGAGCGATACGAAGGACATCTTTCCCGTGCAGCGGGTGATCACCATTCCCGAGAAGTACGGTTAGCGCATTTCCCAAGAATAACCTTTGGGCTGCGCGAGGGGCTTGCGCTCCCATATTTCGTTGCTCGGTCCCCACATGGCCACCGGCCATGCTCCGGTCCCGCGCCTCATCTGTGCGAGGGATCGAGCGCGCTCGCTTCCAAAAGCATTTTCAGGATGCGATCCAGGGTCACGCTGATCGTGTTTCACTGCCGCATCACCAGCACCGGCAGCGCGGTGTGCAGCGCCATGCGCTTGGCCGTACTGGCATGGAACAGGCCGGACCAGAACCCGCGCTTGCGGTGCAGGATCGCTACCAGTTGCACGCGACCGCCACGGGCCATCTCGTCCACGGCATGCGCCACTTCATCACCTTGAACGTTCACATAGGTATGGCGGATGCCGAACAGCACGGCACCGATCGCTTTGCGGTCCACGGGTGCGGCCAGGTCCAAGGCCTCACGACGCACGTGCATCACGATCACTTCGGCATCGAAGCGCTTTGCCAAGGTGAGCAAGGGGGCCAGTGCCACCGGGTCAATGGGTTCTCCGTCCTGTGCAAGGAGGATCCGTTCGATCCGCGCCGGTTCCCTTTGTGACGGCACGGTGATCACAGGGGCGTTCGCACCCAGCACCACCGCACTGGCATTGCGACCCACGGTGCCGTAGTTGCCTTCACCTTGGGTGCCCATCACGATCAGGTCTGCTTGGCGTTGCGAAATGAGGTCGTTCAGCACATCCACAAGCTGCGCGGAGCGGCTCACCTTGGCCAGCTTCATTTTGCCTGCATACTTGCGGCATTTACGCTCCATCCGTCGTAGTCCGTTCATGGAGTCGCGGTCGGCCTTTGGCCCCATGTCCGGCAGGAAGGCATGGTCGAAGGACGGTCGTAGATAGGCGTTCACCAAAGTGTAGCGCGTATCGTCCACTCCGAATGTATCAATGGCGAAACGTGCAGCCTTGAAGGAGGTTTCGCTATGGTCGGTCGGGAGCAGGATGTGTTGCATGGTCGTGGCGTATGCCTTAAAGATCGGTGCGGGATCCTATTCCCGGGTTGACCGCGATCAGCTGCGCATAGGGTGGCAGCGTGTGGACTTCGATGGATCGAACGGGCCGGATATGCCTGACATACTACGACCGCTGTACGCCAACCTTGGCCACCTGTTCTATAGCATCGCTGCCAGCGATGGGACTGTGGCACCTGCTGAAGTGATGAAGCTGAAAGCCTTGCTCCGAACGCAATGGATGCCTTTGGAGAACAGTCGGGACGAATTCAGGACGGATGCGGCGCACTACATCGATATCGCCTTCGATCATGCGCACGACCAAGGCATGTCCGCCGATGACGCATTCGCTCGTTTCGAAGACCATTTCCGTTCCGACCCGGCGCTGTACGATGTCGGTCTTCGGCGCATGGTGCGCGAGAGCGCAGGTGCCATCGCTTCCTCGTTCGCCGGCCGCAACAGATCGGAGGTGCGCCAACTGGTCACCTTGGAACTATTGTTCCGGGAGCAACCGGTGGCATAGGTAGGGCGTACCCGACCCGCACCATGTGCTTTGCGCGCAGGTGCGTGTATCCGGCGGATGTGACCTTCCGCCTTCCTACTTCATTTCGAGGTAGTAGCTCGGCCTTGGATCTTCCCCGCATGCCGGAGGGCAGGGGTCCGTGCTCAGCCGGGTGTAGTCGTCGCCGTCCCCGGCAGGCACCGCCTTTCCATCCACTATGTTCACAGCGGTCATCAGGAAGACGGTGTGCTCACCACGCGTGGTGAGCGTGAGCTGCATGCCGGCGCATTCGTATTTCAACAGGTCGTCCAACTCGCTTTTCAAGAAGGAGGCTGCGAAACACTTCTCGCCACTGTTCGTGTAGTTCTTACAGGCTTTGCTCGCCTTACCGGCGGACACCTTGTCCACCGTGATGGTGTTGCCGTCCAGCCCGGTGTACATCCTGTACGGCGTGGTCTGGAGCAGCTTGTCGATCTCCTTGCCATCCTTGTCCACACCAATGGCGATCACGGTGGCCGAGTTCGGGTCCGTGGTGCGTTGTGCAGTGTAGAAGCGGATCTCGACACATTCGTCGGTTCCCAGAAGGTCGCTGATCACGACCTTCGAGAAGAGCCCTTCCATGGCAACAGGTGCGGGAAGGTCCACTGGCAAGGGTGGCAAAAGGTGAGGAACGCTGTTGTGTGCCGCCAAGGTCGTGGCGACCAACAGCACGGAACAGGCGGTGGTACGGAGGGTCATGGTGATGGGCTTGATCGGTGAATGTAGTGCATCCATGGGCATTACATCCCTCGCCGTACCTTGGCTTTCATGCGATCGGGCGCTCGAAAAGTGTTCCAATGGGTGGTGTCGGTGGCGAGCATGCGCCGGACCTTGTTCTGTGTCGCCTACAGTACCGCCCTCGCGCTCACCGCCAGCGTGGATCATGCCACGGTCGAAGTCCTACTGGACAGCGCGCGCGTTGCACGAGCCGATGCCCGATATGATCGCGCCCTGCACCTGTTGGAACAGGCCGCCAGGCAGGCCACAGCGCGCGATGACAAGATGGACCTGTGCAGGGTGCAGGTGGAAGAGGCCTTCGTTCGCCATATCCTCGGAGAGTTGAACGAAGCACTGCGCCTGTTGTACTCCACCGAGCGTATGCGCAAGCTCATGGATGATCGGCCGGGACTTGCGGAGGTGTACAACCACATCGGAGCGATCCAACAACAGCAGAATAACTACGCCAAGGCCATGGCACAGTATGAACGGAGCTTGGCCATCTACAGGGAACTCGACCAGCCGTATGAGATCGCTCGTAGCTACAACAACCTCGGCTCCTTGTTCGAGGATATGGAGGACCCCGCGACCGCGGTGACCTACCACCGCCAGAGCAGCGCGATCTGGCGGACCTTGAACGCGGCGGATTGGCAAGGGGTGAGCTACATGCACATGGGTGCATGCATGGACCTGCTGGGTCGTCCGGACTCCGCCTTGATCTATTACACCAAGAGCCTCGAGGTGATGGAAGGGAATGAGCGTGCCTACATGACGGGTCTGGTATCCATCCGCTTGGGCAACAGCCAGCTGAGGGCCGGGAAGGTCAGGGAGGCGATACGTTGGTGTTCCAAAGGGCTGGCCATCGGTGAGGACCTGGATCTTGTTCCAGTGCAACAGTATGGATGTGAATGCCTATATCAAGCTTATGAAAAGATGGCCAAGAGCGACAAGGCCTTGGCGTTCCACAAGCGCTTCGTTCTGCTCCGTGATTCGGTCTATGGCCAGGAGAACGTGAAGGAAATGACACGTATCGAAATGGGCCATGCCTTTGCACAGCAGCAACTTGCGGACAGTCTTGTGCGGGCCCAGGAACGGTTGGAGGCGGACCTGCTCCATCAGGAGGAGGTGGCCAATGAGCGCGAGGGCCGTAACGTCGCGATCTTCAGTGGGCTGCTCGTCCTCGGTCTATCGGTGGGCTTGCTCAGCAGGCTACGCTACATGCGGCGATCGCGCGCGGTGATCAAGAACGAGCGCGACCGATCGGATGAATTGTTGCTGAACATCCTGCCGAGCGAGGTGGCCCAGGAGTTGAAGGAGAATGGCAGGGCCCAGGCACGGGACATTCCGGAGGTGACGATCCTGTTCACTGATTTCAAAGGGTTCACGGCGCTCTCCGAAACGCTTACCGCACAGGAGCTCGTGGCCGAGATCGATACTTGTTTCAAGGCCTTTGATACGATCCTTTCGCGCTACGAAGTGGAAAAGATCAAGACCATCGGCGATGC
>JAGQVV010000280.1 GCA_020437805.1 Flavobacteriales bacterium | reverse complement strand
TCACCTTCAACAAGGCCAAGTACCCGGGCGTTGAGGTGAACGACATGCGCTGATCCACAACAGCACTGATACCCTGAGAGGCCATCGCTCGCGGTGGCCTTTCGCATGTACCTCGCCATGATGCTCGCACTTTCACTGCTCGTCTTCTACGCCTTGCATAGCCTGTTGGCGCTGACCGGTGTGAAGGAATGGGCCGCACGCCGCCTAGCCTTGGATCGTTGGTACCGCTTGGGCTATTCGCTGGTATCCATGGCACTGTTGGCATGGGTGGTGTGCGCCTACGTGGAGGCCAACAGGCAAGCGTTGTGGACCGGAACACCGGTGATGGTCGTTCCCGGTGCCACATTGATCCTGCTAGGCGGAGCGCTATCCACGGTCGCCGTACTGCGCTTCGGTGGCGGTTCCTTTCTGGGCTTCTTTCCGGAAAAGCAGACCGGTTTGGTGCGGACCGGACTGCACGGCAAAGTGCGACACCCGATCTACAGCGGCATGATCATCGCGGCCATCGGTTGGTCGGTGCTCTCTCCCACCGTTGCCACGTTCATCGTGGTGGGCATCACCTTCGTGTACCTGCCGATCGGCATCCATCTGGAGGAACGCAAGTTGATCGCCAAGCACGGTGATGCCTACAGACAGTACAAGGCCAAGGTTCCTACGTTGTTCCCAAAGCCGTGGTGACGGATCCCCTATGGCTTGGCACCTTGCTGCCCCGTGAGGTACACGTAGTCCTGCAGCACGGCACGGAGGAAGTCCATCGCCTTCATGCCCTCACCGGGGTTGCCGATCACGGTGCGCACCTTGGTGGCCATCTCTTCCATCAGCGTCCAACGGTCCTTCACTTGGGTGTTGTTCAGCACCTCCTTGATCATGGACGCCTGCGCGTCGTTCAAGCGCACGGCCTCCGGGAACCTTACGACATGTTCCGCTTTGACCTCGGTCATCAGCGTATCCTGCAGGCGCATACGGGGCTTCAGGCTCACCACCGTGGTACCGGCCGCGAGGTCACCCAAGCGCTGGCCTTTGCCGTTGATGAGCACCACCACCAGCCCGAGGTAGTAGAAACCATCAATGGGACGAAGTACCCAGCGCAATAGGTACTGCCCCAAGCGCGGCTGGCCCCCATCCACGCTGGCCACCTTGATCTTCTTGGCCCGCTTGCCGATGCTCTGGCCATCCATTGTGATCTCGCAGATCAAGTGGTAGAACATGTACGGCAGCAATGCGACCACCATGAAGAACCCGATGGCCACCGGATTCTCCCATGCCACGGCCGAGGCCACCACCAGAAATACGCATATGAAGATCCAGACGACGAGGACGAGGGTATCGAGAATGTACGCCACGATACGGTCACCGAGGTTCGCCACCTCCTGATGAACCACTACGTTCTGCGCGGTCTCTATGCCGATATGTTCCATTCGGCCATGAATTTAATGGTTGGATCCTTCGTGCGGAGTTGAGGCCAAGTGTTCGCTGCAACACCGTCACCCCGGGTGATGCGTGGCTTACCCGGCGCCTCACTCATGCACCTGTATTTGGTGAGATCCCGGCTATGCTGCTTCGGCCTATTCCGGCGTGATGAGCGGGCGACGCTGCACTCCGGCAATACCCGTCTGCGACAAAGGGATCCCGGGTCGAGCCCGGAATGACGTCTCACGAGAGACGTACACACACTCTTCCATCATTCACATTCAACAGCGCTCATCCCCACTTTCTGTGTTATCAGCGTTCCATTCAACTATTCCCTCCTCCCTCTCCCGTATGTTTGGGATCCATGCGCGAAGCAGCCTTCATCCATCGGAACCAAGCCAAGTGGCAGCGCCTTGAACAGGTGCTCCAAGGACTGGACGGCCTCAGCGGCGATGAGACCAGTGATCTCTATATCGAGTTGAACGACGATCTCAGCTATGCGCGCACTTTCTATCCGCAGAGCAACATCGCCATTTACCTGAACGGGTTGGCGGCACGCTTGCACCACCACATCTACCGGAACCA
>JAGQVV010000279.1 GCA_020437805.1 Flavobacteriales bacterium | reverse complement strand
CGCGCCCCCGCGACAGGTAAGGGATAGGACGGCAACACATCCCCTCGTCTCTTCGAACTGCTATCAACTTTTTCACTGCTTCGGCTTGCGCATGATCCACTCATACTGCACCCCGGTGATCTCAAGGTCGACTATCTCCCATCCTGATGCTTCCATCTTCACCACCTCGTCCAGAACCTGTTTCTTATCCATGTGCCGATCCTTCTCGCTCAGGACCTTCAAGTCAACAGATCTCATCGGATCCCTTGTTGATATGATGGTGAGGTCGCGGTCGCCCCAACGGTAGGTCAGCCAAGCATAGTCATGCAACTTCTCCTGCGCCTTGCACTGAGCATTGACATCAAGAACCCAAGGGTCAACAACAGTGTTCTCCTGGCCGTATTCGTTCAGTCATTCATCATGGTGATCACCGCCGCATCCCCTGCGCCTGCTGCATCCGCTGCATCATCGCCTGCATCTTGCTCTTGTCGCCCATCATCTTCATCATCTTCCGGGTCTCCTCGAACTGCTTCATCAGCTTGTTCACTTCCGGGACGTTGGTGCCGCTACCGAGCGCGATGCGTTGCCGACGGCTGCCGTTGATCAGCGATGGGTTCTTGCGTTCCGCGGGCGTCATGCTCTTGATGATGGCCTCGATCCCTTTGAACGCATCGTCGGGGATGTCCATGTTCTTCATGGCCTTGCCCATGCCGGGGATCATGCCCATGAGGTCCTTCATGTTGCCCATCTTCTTGATCTGGGCGATCTGGTCCAGGAAGTCGTCGAAGCCGAATTGGTCCTTCGCGATCTTCTTGTTCAGCTCGCGTGCGGCCTTCTGATCGAACTGCTCTTGCGCGCGTTCCACCAGGCTTACCACGTCGCCCATTCCGAGGATCCGGCCGGCCATACGCTGTGGATGGAACTCGTCCAGCGCCTCCATCTTCTCCCCGGTACCGATGAATTTGATCGGCTTGTTCACCACGCTGCGGATGCTCAGGGCCGCTCCACCACGGGTGTCGCCGTCCAGCTTGGTGAGCACCACACCGTCGATGTTGAGGCGCTCGTTGAAGGCCTTCGCCGTGTTCACGGCGTCCTGTCCCGTCATGGCGTCCACCACGAAGAGCGTCTCCTGGGGTTGGATCGCCTTCTTCACGCGGGCGATCTCGTCCATCATCGCCTCGTCCACTGCCAAGCGACCAGCGGTATCGATGATCACGAGCGTATGACCGTGGGCTCTCGCGTGTGCGATGCCTTTTTGTGCGATGGACACGGGGTCCTTGCTGTCGCGGTCGCTGAATACCTCGATGTCCAGCTGCTTGCCGAGGGTCTCCAGCTGGTCGATGGCCGCGGGACGGTACACGTCGCAGGCCACCATCAGTGGCTTGCGGCCTTTCTTGCGCAGGTGGTTGGCAAGCTTTCCGGTAAAGGTGGTCTTACCCGAGCCCTGCAGGCCGCTCATCAGCACCACCGTGGGGTTGCCGCTCAGGTTGAGGCCGGCGCTCTGGCCCCCCATCAGCTGGGCCAGTTCGTCGTGCGCCAATTTGGTCAGCAGTTGTCCAGGGCTCACGGTGGTCAGCACGTTCTCGCCGATGGCCCGTTCCTTCAGGCGGTCGCTGAATTCCTTGGCGGTCTTGAAGTTGACGTCGGCATCGAGCAGGGCACGGCGTATCTCCTTGGTGGTCTCGGCCACGTTGATCTCCGTGATCTGACCCTGTCCCTTGAGGACCTTGAACGCTCGTTCGAGCTTGTCGCTGAGGTTATCGAACATGTCTGTTTGCTTGCGGGTCGCGAAGGTACGGGGGATGAGGAAGAGCGCGAAGACCGCAGCTACGCGGAGGCACGGAACTTCGCGGAAATGCCCTGAATGGTTCACAGGCACCACTGATGGACGCGGATGAACGCCGATGGATGCTATGCGGCATGGTGCTGCCGTGTCGCTCCTCGTTCATCCGTGGTCCTTCATCCTCCCAACTGGTTCCGTGCTTCCTCTGGGAGGCTGAAACCCGGTGCTGGTGCTTTCCGTAGAGGCCACCCGAAGCCACGTTGCCATGATCATCTCGTCCATGTCCCTTACCGAGATCGCCGCCGCCTTGCGCAAGGACGTGGTGCACGTGCAGCAGCATGTGGCGGAGAAGTACTGGGAGTTGGAACGGCGCCACCGCAAGGGCGGCAAGGGTGTCATGGTGCAGTGCGGCGAGCATACCACTGCGGATCGTATCCAGTGGGTTTACGTGGTCTCCATCTCCACCACCAAGACCACCGTGTACCCCATGGCCTGGTACTTCACACGGCAAGGGATCCATGCCTTCCAGATCGACGCGGAGGGGCCGGCCACCTATATCCGGCCGCACGTGCTGGAACGTTACCGCCAGCGCTTCTGCCCCGATGCCGATGTGCTGCAGGCGCTGCGCCGGATGCATGCCCGCAACTACGACAAGGCGAGCGAGCCTCGCGAATATCGAGGCAGGCCCACGATCGCCAGCGCTGTGGAGGACGGCTACTTCATGGGCGACCACTTGTACAGTGGTACCCTGGTGGACTACCACACCTTCTACGATGTGCCCATGGGTGCCAAGCAGCCCGCCCTGCGCGAAATGCGCAAATTGCTGGAATGGCGCCGCTACTTCGCGGCCACCAACCCCAAGGCAAGGCCCAGCGGCTATGTGAACTGGGGGCAAGGCTTTCCCCTGCGCTTGGAGCGTTTGGTGCGTGCGGCATAGGTCACGTTCCCGATCATCTCCTGTACTCCGCATCGATCACTGGTCGTTGCATTGGACATGCTGTCATGGTCAAGGACCTCAAGCAGGCAATGATGACCCTGAGGCACCATTCCTTACTTTTCGGTCGATGTCAGCCGAACCGTTGTGCAAGCCGGTCACACTGGCCGGACAGCACGTATCGCTCGAACCCTTGAGCATTGTCCATTGTGATGACCTGCGTGCTGCGACCAGCGATGGGGAGATCTGGAAACTGGAGTACACCATTGTCCCTGCCCCGGAAGGCATGATGCACGAGATCCGGCGCCGCTTGGCCTTGCAGCATGCCGGACGCATGTTGCCCTTTGCAGTGCGGGACCTGAGCAGGGGATGCGTCGTCGGTATGACCACATACATGAACCTCGATGCAAGTGTCCAACGGGTGGAGATCGGTTCCACCTGGTATGCACGTTCCGCGCAACGCACCGCGATCAACACCGAGTGCAAGTTGCTCCTGCTCCAACATGCCTTCGAAGTGCTTGATGTGATCGCCGTGGAATTCAGGACCAGTTCCCTCAACCTGCCCAGCCGCAAGGCGATCGAACGGCTTGGGGCAACGTACGACGGCACCTTGCGCAACCACATGCGCATGCCCAACGGCACGCTTCGCGATACGTGCGTGTACTCCATACTCCCTGGGGAGTGGCCCTTTGTCAAAGCGAAACTTGGGGCCATGTTGGCCCCAAGCGATAGATCCTTCGAACTGCCACCCAAGGCCACCATGTCCTTACCGATCCTTCCTGCGCGGACCGATGCCGACTGGCACGCGGCCATAGCCCTGCTCAAGTGCGTGTATGTGGGCGATGGCTACTCCACTGCCGATGGGGCCGCTGCCTTCATGCGCCGGGACATCCTCGAAGCCGGTGGCACGCTGCTGCTCGCGAAGGCAAGCGATGGCACCGTGATGGGCGTCGTGCTCATGCTCCGTATGGATGGCGATCTGGTCCAAGTGGCGCAGGCCGGCGAAGCCGAGTTCCGGGTGCTGGCCGTGGCACCGGAGGCGCGTGGCAAGGGGGTGGGCGAAGCGCTAGTGCAGGCCTGCAAGGCACGGGCCAAGGCCAGTGGTGCAAGGGCCCTGGTGCTATGGTCCCAGCCCACCATGCCCAGCGCGCACAGGCTGTACATACGGCTCGGTTTCGTGCGTGTGCCGGAACGCGACGTTGCCGATGCCCGCGGTTTCACGCGGCTGGTGTTCCGCTTGGGCTGGTAGGTCCATTCGGCACCTTGGTGCGTACCTCGGGAGCACCATGCCGTGCTTCAGGAGAACGTGCGGAGGTATACCCATCCCCGAGCGCCTTCCGAACGCACAGGCGCGGCCTCGGGACCTTCGCTATGAACAGGCCATTGTGCGGAAGAACCACAAGTGTGCGTTGGGCTTAACGGCTGCGTAACGCCCCGGACCTTGCTTTGCGGCACCGAAAGTCACTGCATATATGGACAACGGCCGCAAGCGTGATCTGGAGCTTCTCGTGATCAGCGATGTGCACCTGGGTACCTATGGTTGCCGCGCACAGGAGCTGCTGAACTACCTGCATACCGTGCGACCACGAACGGTGATCCTGAACGGCGATATCATCGACATCTGGCAGTTCAGCAAACGCTATTGGCCGCCGACGCACATGAAGGTGATCAAGTGCATCACCTCCATGCTGGCCAAGGGCACGCAGGTGTATTACGTTACGGGGAACCATGATGAGCTCTTCCGCAAATTCACCGGTTTCAAACTGGGCGGGCTGCGGGTGGTGAACAAGGTGGTGCTGGAACTGCATGGCCAACGGGCGTGGTTCTTCCATGGCGACGTGTTCGATGTGACCATGAAGCACAGCCGCTGGCTGGCCAAGCTCGGCGGCCAAGGCTACGACCTGCTGATCATGATCAACACCTTCTTCAATTGGGTGAGCCAGCATGTGGGAGGCGGCCGCATCTCGCTCTCGCGCAAGATCAAGAACAGCGTGAAGGGTGCGGTGAAGCACATCAACGACTTCGAGGGCACCGCCGCGACCATCGCCTTGGACAACCAGTATGACCAAGTGATCTGCGGCCACATCCACCAGCCCGCCATGCGCCGGGTGCAGGACAAACAAGGCCGTACAGTGCTCTACCTGAATTCCGGTGATTGGGTGGAGAACCTCACCGCCCTGGAGTACCACGATGCCCAGTGGCGCATCTATCGCTATGCGGATGACCCTGTGGCCCAGGGCAAGGTTGAAGGTGGTGAGGATGAACATGAACTGATCAAGGCCGGACATAGCGCACACGAACTCTTCGCGGCCATGGTGGCCGAGCTCAGTACCGTTGATCGTTCATCCCTTTCCGCAACCCGATGAAGATCCTCTATGCCATACAAGGCACCGGCAATGGGCACATGTGCCGGGCCATGGAGGTGGTGCCCCGTTTCATGCAGCACGCAAGGGTGGATATCCTGGTGAGCGGCACCCAGGCCGATGTCCGCCTGCCCTTCACGGTGAAGCACCGCTGCACGGGCCTGGGATTCATTTTCGGCAGAACGGGGGGTATAGACCGTTGGGCGACCTTGCGTTCCGCAGCGCGTGGCGGTTTCATCCGTGAAGTGCGCACACTACCCGTTGAACGTTATGATCTGGTGGTCACGGACTTCGAACCCGTATCCGCGTGGGCGGCGCGCCTGCGCAACGTGCCCTGCTTTGGCCTCAGCCACCAGGCCGCCGTGCTGAAGGAACACGCGCCCCGACCCGAAGCCGTCGACCGGACCGGTATCACCATCCTGAAGCGCTATGCCCCGGCCCGAAAGGACTTCGGGTTCCACTTCGCCAGGTATGACGAGGCCACCTTCACGCCCGTGATCCGCAGAACGGTGCGCGAACGGCCCGTGAACGACTACGGCCATTATACGGTATACCTGCCGGCCTACCCGGACCGCTCGATCCTGGAGGTGCTGTCGAAATGCGGTGGTACACGTTGGGAAGTGTTCAGCAAACACGCGCGTACCACATACACGTACGGCAACGTGCACGTTTCACCCGTTCGCGACGACCATTTCGTGCGCAGCATGGCCAACAGCAGCGGCGTGTTGTGCGGCGCAGGTTTCGAAACACCCGCGGAAGCCCTTTTCATGGGCAAGAAGCTGATGGTGATCCCCATGTTCGGCCAGTACGAACAGCAATGCAACGCGGCCGCCTTAAGGCAAATGGGCGTGCCCGTGCTCCCGTACATGCATACCGACCACCTGGAAAGGATCGAGGATTGGCTGGCAAGCGATGACCGCGCCACGGTCCACTACCCCGATACCACGCATCGCTCCGTGGATGAGGTGCTGAGCGCCTACTGCCAGTTGGTAAGCCGGCCCACCGAAGCACCAGGGACCGCGCAAGGACCGCTGCTGGCGGAGCTCTGAGCACGGGTGCTCCCACCTCCCCCCCCCGGACCCGCAAGGCGCCACAGGTCCCTGTGGTTCGGTGTAAGGGCCTGAAGTACGGTCCTCGCAACCCCTTTGCAGCGAACCTTGCAACGCAGGACCCGTTCAAAGGTGCCGTTCGTCCCCATCGCGTAACTTCCGATCGACCATGGAACACACGTTACGACCGACCCCTCGGGGTGTTCTGCGGGCCTTGTTCGGTTTCTTGGCAGTGCTGCTCGTGTTGCACTGCTCGGTGATCTTCTCACACTTGGTGCTGCGCCAACCGATGCCCGCTCTTTCGGAGCTCTGCGATATGGACGTGGAGAGCAACCTGCCCACCTTGTTCAACGTGCTGCTCTTCCTCGCCGGCGCTTTCTTGTTCTACACCACGGGTCTGCTGGAACAGGGGAAAGCGCGCCGGCCATGGATGCTGCTGGCCATGGTATTCGTCTTCCTTGGGTTGGATGAGGGCTCCCAGATCCATGAACGCCTCATGCTACCCATGCTGCGGCTGATGAACGATGGCGGCTATGGCGATGGGGACATGGGCCTATTGTTCTACGCCTGGACCATCCCCTACGGCCTCGCGGCGCTGATCCTGCTGGGCATCCTGGTGCCCTGGTTGCTCAGGCTGGATGGCTCCATGCGCAAGGGATTCATCCTCAGTGGTGCCTTGTTCGTTACCGGCGCCGTGGTGCTGGAGTCCATCAGCGGAAGCATCCATGAAGGTGTGGCCAGCCCACCAAGCGACGCCGAACTGACCTGGCTGCCCTGCAGCCTCTACCCCGCCTCCACCTGCTACCTCTACGATGACCTGCGCTACATCGTGGTATACACCCTGGAGGAATTGGCGGAGATGAGCGGCCTGATCCTGTGCATCGGCGTGTTGCTGCGCGGCCTGCAAGCGCGCAACGCCGCCTTCCGGATCCGCTTCGGTAAGGACTGATCGCTGGGTCCGGGCACAGCCCCTATCGTCCTATCGATACGGTGTTGGTCATTCGGGAGCAACTGCGGTACACCTTTCGGCGGCCCTTCTTCACCACCAAGGCCCCGCGCGACACCACGCAACTGGATGACCGGTGCAGGCACCTGGTAGCCGGAAGGCGATCGGCACGAACACCCCTGATAAGAACAAGCCCCCCGGATGAGCTCCGGGGGGCTTTCGTGTGTGCTGGTGCGCCATGCACCTTGTTCACAGCGTGCTACGCCGCCTTCCGCTTCAGCACCAGTCCGGCCACGGCACCCATGCCGGCGCTCCACACCGTATTGGCCACCACATCCGCCACGGCCACGGTCATGTCCGAATACCAGTTCAGGAAGGCCAGGAACATCAGGGCCATGCTCAGGTACACGCCCACGCCCACCACAGTGCCCACCAACAGGCCGGGCACGGCGCCTTGGACGGTGCTACGGGCGCATAGCCAAGCCAGCATCAGGCCGTAGATCAGGTTGGAGACGAAGACCAGGCCCAGGTTCATCTCCGTTTGGGGCTTGTGCAGGCCCTCGTAGTGGATCATGCCCGTCTCGAGGTAATCCATCAGCAGCATGCCGAAGATGATCCAGCCGAGCAGGAATCCGGCCACGCCCGATGCGAGGCCCGCCAACAGTACACGTGTGTTCATGGTGATGGGTTTTGGTGATACCCGAAGGTAGGCCCACACCACCACCGGGAGCGGCAACCGTGCCGCCGTGATCCCACCGGGGATCGTGGACAGCGCGGGCTGGCCGGTGGATGAAGGCTTCGGGCCATTGCTAGGGCTCCCGTCCTCGGGGACCTCTCGATCCAGGACGGACGGGCCGGCCTGGCGAACGACAGCAGCGTGAACCTGAGCACCGGTGTCTGGATCAGGGCGCAGCAACATGACAAGGACGACGGCGTCCAAGGTGCTGGGCTCGGGAGTGGTGATCAGGGACTTTGCATGGCTGGGAGATCGCGTCATCGTACTACCCGGTGTGCGCATCGGAAAAGGCGCCGTGGTCGCTTCGGGCCCCATCGTCACCTAGGATGTACCGCCCTTCGCCGTAATGGCCGGGATGCCAGCACGAAAGGTCAGCGAACGCTCACAGGACCCGGACTATTCGATCGACACTCACCTGCCGTTCATCCGATCCCGATGGATTGTTGCCCTATGGGCTGCAGTACGGGAACGGGGTGGCTGATTACCTTTGGGAAACCCAACCCCATATCATGGCGACGCGTGTCCTATCGACACTTTTCTGTTTCGCTCTGGTCCAACTGAACTTCGGCCAGAAGTACGATTTCTCGACCACGTGGGATCATGAGATCACCCTAAGCCCCGACTCGATCAAGGACGAGATCGGCGATCATGGAGCGCACCGTGTGCGGGTCTATGAGGCGAGCGAGTCCGAAGTGGCGGATGCACTGAAAGCCTTGATGAAAGAAAAGGACATCAGCTACGAGCGCCTTGGACCCCGTGCTGCGGCGAAGAATGTCGACCTTGGTCATGGCCCGATGGACCTGCATGTGATCTACGCTCCGGACAAGAAGGCGGATGCTACGGATGTGCTTGCGGTCTTCCTCGGACCGGACGGAAAGCCTGCCGATGCGGATGCTGCTCGAGACGCATCCCGAGCCTTGGCTGTTGACCTGAACAGACGAATTGTACAGGGACAGCTGGATGTGGTGCAGAAGGATGTGGATAAGCTGCAGAGCAAGTTGGATGGCGTTTCCAAGGACCATGAAAAAGCCGTGGAGAATTCGGAGGACCTTCAGAAGGACCTTGAGAAGTCCCAGGACAAGGCGAGCAAGAACCTGAAAGAGGCCGAATCCATGCGCAAGGACATCGAGAAATTGCAGCGGAAGTACGACGTGAGCAAGGACCCGAAGACACTTTCCAAGATCGCCGACAAGCAGAAGGACCTTGCCAAACTGGACAAGAAGCAGATGGACCTGATGGAGGATCAACAGAAGTCCTCGAAGAAACTAGGCAAGGCTTCCGAGGATGTCCCCGATGCAGCGGATGATTTCGAGGCGCTGACCAAGGAGAAACAGGAGGTCGACCAGGTGCTGGAAGCGCTGAAGGTCAAACTGGCCAGCATTCATTGAGCCATGGCCCTTCAGCTTTTCCGGAACTGCTGGTTGCTCGCGCTGAAGGGCCTGCTTTTGTTGTTGATCGGGTAGTTCACCCTGTTCAACACGGAACTCGCGTTGGGCGGCATCGTTCTCTACCTCGGCATCCTGGTGTTCGTGGGGGGTGTGGCAGAGGTGCCGGTGTCGTTCCAAGGTAAGCGCAGGGGCTTTCTCATCCGACCTTGCGTCTTGTCCCGGTCGTTCTGCACGCCGTTG
>JAGQVV010000278.1:1123-5444 GCA_020437805.1 Flavobacteriales bacterium | reverse complement strand
CTTTCGTACTGTGCAGCGAGGATGAGGAAAACGAACAGCAGTGCGAAGAGGAAAACCACGGATGCGGAGCCCCCGGACTCTCGCTCCTGGAAGCTCATGCCGTTCCAGCTCAGGCGCATGTCGTCCGGCAGACTTGCTTTCGCCACTTCCTCCAGCGCATCCAACGCTTGCGCGGAACTGTATCCCGCGGCGGGTGCGCCGGTCACCTCCACACTGCGATACAGGTTGAAACGGTTGGTGTATTCCGGTCCGGTCGTGTTCTCGACGTGTACCAAGGTGGAGAGCGGGACGTTGCCGCCTTCCGCGTTCTTCACGTAGAACAGATCCAGCTTATCGGCATTCTGGCGGTACTCCGGTTCGGCCTGCACGTATGCCTTGTACAGGCGCCCGAAGCGATCGAAGTCGTTCACGTACGACCCGCCGAGGAATGCGCCGATGGTGTTGTACACGTTGTTCAGTGACACGCCCATCTTCATGGCCTTCTCGGTATCCACGAACACCGCTTTCTGCGGCACGGACGCTTGGAAGGTGGTCATCGCCGATGCGATCTCCGGTCGTTCGCTCGCTGCGGCCACGAACTCGGCGGTCTTCGCGGCGAGATACTCCGGATCGTTGCCGCCCATGTCCTGCAACATCAAACTGAAACCGGAGCCACTGCCCAGTCCGGGGATCGCCGGCGGACCGAAGGCGAAGGCCCGGGCGCCCGGCACTTCCATGGCGAGCTTGTAATTCAACCGACGCAGCAATTGGTTCACGGACCATGCGCGTTCATCCCAATCCACAGGTGTGATGAAGAACAGTCCGGAATTGCTGGAACTTGCGCTGGAGAGGAGGTTGAACCCACTGATCGCCGAGACCATGGCGAAATCCTTGTTCGCACCGAGGTCGGCCTCAAGCATGCGCATCACTTCATCGGTCCGTTGGATGGAAGCCGCATCCGGCAATTGGACGTGGATGTAGAAGTAACCTTGATCCTCTTCCGGAACGAAGCCGCCGGGCACCTGGCTGCCGAACACAGCGGCCAGCAGGATGATGATGCCGATGAAGATGGTACTGCGTTTCAATTTCCGTGAGACGATCCGTGCGAAGCCCATGTAGCGCTCGCTGGAACGATCGAACATGCGGTTGAAGGAGCCGAAGAAGCGACCCAATGCACCGCCCACGGGCTCCGGTTTCCGCAGCAACAAGGCACATAGCGCAGGGCTGAGCGAGAGCGCATTGATCGAGGAGATGATCACCGACACCGCGATGGTGATGGCGAACTGCTGATAGAGGCGACCCGTTATACCCGCCATGTTCGCCACCGGAACGAACACGGCGACAAGCACGAGGGAGGTAGCGATGATCGGTGCACTCACCTCCTTCATGGCCTCGGTGGTCGCTTTGGCCGGGCCCATGCCTTTGGCAAGGTTCACCTGCACGGCCTCCACCACCACGATGGCATCATCCACCACTATGCCGATGGCCAGCACCAGGCCGAGCAGGCTGAGCACGTTGATGGAGAAGCCCAGCATGGGGAACAGCATGAACGCACCGACGAGCGATACGGGGATGGCGAGCGTAGGGATGAGCGTAGCTCGCCAGTCCTGGATGAAGATGAACACCACGAGGATCACCAGCACGAGCGCGATGACCAGGGTCTCGATGATCTCGTCGATGCCGGCGGTGATCGGCTTGGTGGAATCCAGCGAGACCACGTGCTCCATGCCGACCGGATAGCGTGAGGCCAGATCGTCCATTACCACAGCCACCTTTTCCGCAAGCTCAACGGCATTGGAGCCCGGCGCTTGGTACACAGCAATGAAGGTCGAGGTCTGCCCGTTCAGGCGCGTGAAGAGGTTGTAGCTCTCCACGCCGAGTTCCACGCGTGCGATATCCTTTACGCGCACTTGGCTTCCATCGGGATGTGTACGGATCACGATCTCTCCGAACTCGGCTTCGGTCTGCAGCCGTTCCGGCATCCGAACGGTATAGGTGAATTCGGTTCCGGGCGGGGCGGGTTCCGCACCGAACTTTCCGCCGGGCACGATCACGCTCTGTTGCTTGATCGCATCGATGATGTTGTCGACCGTGATGCCCATCTTGCTCAACAGATCGGGCTTCACCCAGATGCGCATGCTGTAGTTGCTCGCGCCCATCACATCCACACGGCCCATTCCCTTGATCCGCGCGAGCTGGTC
This sequence comes from Flavobacteriales bacterium, assembly GCA_020437805.1. Taxonomy (GTDB): domain Bacteria; phylum Bacteroidota; class Bacteroidia; order Flavobacteriales_F; family PHOS-HE28; genus PHOS-HE28. The sequence goes on along the minus strand of JAGQVV010000278.1, from coordinate 3,264 downwards.
CTTGATGTTGATCAGCGCATAGTTGCCGAGGAACTCCTGGTCGTAGCGCCCGTCCGGTGAGGTGAGCGCGATGAGCATCATGATGTTCGGCAAGGACTTCTGCGTGGTGACGCCGAGACGTTTCACTTGCTCCGGCAGCTGTGCCGTGGCACTGCTCACCCGGTTCTGCGCGAACACGGTGTTCATGTCCGGGTCGGTGCCCACATCGAAGCTCACCTGCACCACCATGGACCCATCATTGGCGTTGATGGACTTCATGTAGATCATGTTGTCCACGCCGTTCAACTGCTGCTCGATCGGTGTGGCCACCGAACTTTCCACCGCCAATGCATTGGCTCCGGTGTAGTTCGCGCGCACCTCCACGATCGGCGGGGTGATGTCCGGATACTGCTCCACGGGAAGTCCGCTCATGGCCACCACGCCGATGATCACGGTGATGAGGGCGATGACGATGGCCACGATGGGCCGCCGCACGAAGAAGTGGTGCTCTTCCCGGTCCTTGCTCATTCTGCCGAAGGCTCGGTGGGCTCCATCACGTTCACCTGCGCACCATCACGCACTTTCTGAAGACCCTCGAGCACCACCCGCTCGCCGCCTTTCAGGCCTTCGGTCACCAGGAAATGGTCGTTGTGCGGCGCACCCAACTTCACCAACACTTCGCTCACCTTTCCGCTGCCATCCACGGTGTACACGAGCTGCCTGCCTTGGAATTCACGCACGCTGCGCTGCGGAACGGTGACACCGCCTTCCACGACATCGAAGCGCACGCGGACCTTGGCATACTGGCCGGGACGGATCATGCCGGTGGGGTTCGGGAAGCTCACCTGTACCATGATGGAGCCCGTGGTGGCGTCCACGTTGCGGTCGAGGAAATCGAATCTTCCCTTCTCACCGTACAGGCCTCCATCGGCAAGGACCAGTTCGAAGGTGGCCTTGGCGTTATGCCCTGGGCCGTTCGACCCGCCGCGCTCCTGGACCTCACGCACCAAGCTCAGGTAATCCCGTTCGGAAATGAAGAACTGGACCCGCACCGAATCGATCGCGGAAACAGTGTTCAGGATCACCGGGTTCGGATCGCGTCCCACGAATTCACCGACCTTGGCCAAGGTGCGCCCGATCAGTCCGTCGATAGGAGCATGGATACGCGTGTATCCCAGTTCGATCTCCGCTACACGCAAGTTGGCAAGGGCCGCATCCACGTTGGCTTCGGAAGCACCCTTGTTGGCCACTGCGGCATCGAGGTCGCTCTGGCTCACGGCGTTGATATCGGCCAGGGGCTGTATCCGATCAAGGTCGTTCTTCATCTGCACCGCGGTGATCCGCGCCTCCGCCAATCCGCTTTGCATGCGTGCCAACTTGGCCTGTTGCTCCTGCGGATCGATCGTGTACAGCAATTGCCCCTTCTTCACCGGGCGACCTTCATCGAAGTGAACACCCTCCAAGTAGCCTTCGACCCGCGCTCGAATGGGGATGTCCTGAAAGCCATAGACCTGACCGACATACTCCTTGTACACGGGAACGTCCGCCGTACGCACAGTGACCACGCTCACCTGTGGGGTCATGTCCGGCGCTTTGGGGAATCCGCAGGACAGTGATCCCGTGATCAGGAGCGATAGCAGACCGGAAACAGAAAGGCTTGGACGTGCGGAAATGGTCTGTCGAATGAGCATGGGGTGGAACTTCGAGAGTGCCGAAAATACAAGTATAGGTCCAACGGACCGGTATGTCTTGCAGGGGATCCCATACATTCAGTATCCAAGAACCACCACCATGAAAAAGATAGTAAAGGCCATCGTCGCTATCCTGATCCTACTGGCGATCGTGATCGTGGGAGCGATCACATATGTCACCCAAGCGTTGCCGGACATCGACCCCCCTGCCGACCTGAAGGTGGAGGTGACACCGGAGCGGATCGAGCGTGGGGAATACCTCGCGAACAGCGTATGCGTCTGCATGGATTGCCACAGCACGCGGGATTGGAACGCATTCGCCGCACCACTGGTGGAAGGAACGCTCGGTAAGGGCGGGGAGAAGTTCGATCGGACGATGAACTTCCCCGGTGAATTCTACTCCAAGAACATCACTCCCTTCGCATTGGCGAATTGGAGCGACGGTGAGATCTACCGTGCGATCACCAGCGG
>JAGQVV010000278.1:0-1065 GCA_020437805.1 Flavobacteriales bacterium | reverse complement strand
TCGGAGGATGTGTACAGCATCATCGCATACCTGCGATCATTGGATCCGATCGAAACGCAACCTTACCCGGCCAGCGACATCGACTTCCCCTTGAGCGTGATCATGCGCACCTTCCCACAACCGGCACAACCAATGGAGCGCCCGGCGATGACGGATCCACGCTATGGGGAGTACGTTACGAATGCCGCGGCCTGCATCGAGTGCCACACGAACATGGTGAAAGGGGAAAAGGTCGGTGGGACATTGGCCGGTGGCTTCGAGTTCCGCTTTCCCAACGGCGGGATCGTGCGATCGGCGAACATCACACCGAGCGATGACGGCATTGGACGTTGGTCCAAGGAGCAATTCATCCAACGCTTCAAGATGTACCAGGACAGTGCCTATGTGGCCCCTACGGTGAACTGGGAGCGCGGTGACATGCAAACACCCATGCCGTGGATGATGTATTCCACCATGACCGAGACCGATCTGGGTGCGATCCACGACTACCTCATGACGGTACCTGCCGTGGATGGCGTGGTCGAGAAATGGACGCCACCGGGATCATAGGATCACTTGCGCGGGAATACCTGGATCTTCACTTCCTTCTCCACCATATCGGTGAAATTGCCCACGTAGCGCGTGGAGCGCACGATGTGGTTGTCGATCCAATGGTAGTTGCCACCACGTGGTTTGCCGAAGACGATGCCATGGTACTTGAAGCCGTGCTTGTTCAACCACCCTTCGGTCACGGTGCGGTGCTCTTCAAGCCGTGAGGTGAAGAAGGTGATGATGTGGCCCTGTTCGTACCACCGGTTGCAAGTGTCCAACGCATCAGGAAGGATCGCGGCGGTCGCCATGCGCTCCGGTTCCTCGTTCGGGATATCCTCGCAGATCGTCCCGTCGATGTCGATCAGGTAGTTCTTCATGCCCTCGGGTAGTCCGGGGCTTGCTTTCCTACCGTCGATGATGATGTCCAGTAGTTTGCTCATGGCGGTGGACTGGATACAAAGGTAACGGTGCGGTCAGAGCTCGTCCGGATCCACGCCTTTGCTACGTTTGCGTTGGGCCTTCCGCTTCTTGTCC
>JAGQVV010000277.1 GCA_020437805.1 Flavobacteriales bacterium | reverse complement strand
TGAAGAAGAACAAGATCGACGTGATCATGGGTACCGGCAAGCTCCAGGCCGGCAAGAAGATCGAAGTGACCGGAGCCGACGGCAAGAAGCAGGTGGTGGATGGCAAGCATATCATCATCGCCACCGGAGCGCGCAGCCGCGAACTCCCGGCATTGAAGCAGGATGGCAAGAAGATCATAGGCTACCGCGATGCCATGGTATTGCCACAGCAGCCCAAGAGCATGGTGGTTGTCGGAAGCGGTGCCATTGGTAGTGAATTCGCCTACTTCTACAACGCGCTCGGCACCAAGGTGACGCTGGTGGAGTTCTTACCCAACGTGGTGCCGGTCGAGGATGAGGATGTGAGCAAGGCCTTGGAGAAGAGCTTCAAGAAGCAGGGCATCGAGGTGATGACCGGCAGCGAGGTGACCAAGGTGGATACCGGCGGCAATGGCTGCAAAGTGACCGTGAAAACACCCAAAGGTGAGCAACAGATCGAGTGCGACATCGTATTGAGCGCGGTGGGGATCGCCGCCAATATCGAGGGCATCGGTCTTGAGGACGTCGGCATCGTGACCGACAAGGGCAAGATCAAGGTGGACGGCTACTACGCCACCAACATACCGGGATACTACGCGATAGGCGATGCAACACCAGGTCAAGCATTGGCACACGTCGCCAGTGCCGAAGGGATCATTTGCGTGGAGAAGATCGCGGGGCAGGACCCACATACCTTGGACTACAACAACATCCCGGGGTGCACATACTGCAGCCCCGAGGTGGCCAGCGTTGGCATGACCGAAAAGCAGGCCAAGGAGAAAGGTATGGAGATCAAGGTTGGGAAATTCCCGTTCACTGCAAGTGGCAAGGCCAGTGCTGCGGGTGCCAAGGATGGTTTCGTGAAGTTGGTGTTCGATGCGAAGTACGGCGAGTTGCTGGGCGCGCACATGATCGGCATGAACGTGACCGAAATGATCGCTGAGTGCGTCAGCATCCGCAAGTTGGAGACCACGGGTCACGAGATCATCAAGACCGTCCATCCGCACCCAACGATGAGCGAGGCCATCATGGAGGCGGCCGCAGCGGCGTATGGCGAGGTGATCCACCTGTAAGGGGGATATCCCGCCCCTACAGGCGTGTCAACACATCATGTGCGGGATCGCCGGTACATACGAGATCGACGGCAGCAGGCCTGCCACCGGGGATCGCATCGGAGCAGCCTTGGAATGCATCGCCCATCGCGGCCCCGATGATTCCGGCATATACAGGGCCGGACGCGCCATATTGGGGCATCGGCGACTGAGCATCATTGATACCTCCGATGCCGGACATCAACCGTTCACGGACGATGGTGGGCGCTATACGATCGCTTTCAACGGGGAGGTGTTCAACTTCCAAGCCTTGCGTTCCGAACTTGAGGAAGAAGGGCATACATTCCGAAGCGCTACGGACACGGAGGTGGTGCTGCGCCTGTTCGCGTTGAAAGGGCCTGCATTCCTGCATGACCTCAACGGTTTCTTCGCGCTGGCCATACACGACGCCGTGAATGACAGCTTGTTCTTGGCCCGGGACCGCTTCGGCGTGAAGCCTCTGCTATGGACGGAAACCGAAGGGCGCTTCCACTTTGCAAGCGAACTACGCGCGGTGATGGCCTTGGGCGCGGACCGAAAGCCGGACCTGCTTTCCATGGAACAGTTTTTCACCTACCACTACGTACCAGCCCCCTATTCCGCGCTGACCGTTGTGCACAAATTACTTCCCGGCCACTCCATCGTTGTGGATCGAACTGGAACCAAGGTGGAGCGCTGGTACGATCTGGTCACTGCCAGCAGGAGGACACCTCCTTCGAAAGACGCCAAAAGGACGCTGCATGATCTGTTGGATGAGGCCGTTCGGCTCCGCTTGATCGCCGATGTTCCCGTCGGGACATTCTTGAGCGGTGGAGTGGACAGCAGCATCGTAAGCGCACTCGCCGCGCGGCACCACCGTCACCTCCATACTTTCAGCATCGGTTATGCGGACGATCCTTTCTTCGACGAATCGCGCTATGCAGAGGAGGTCGCTGGACACATCGGAAGCGAGCATCATACGTTCAAGCTGACCCGCGAAGAATTGGCCGAGAACTACACCAAGCTCTTGGCGGCCATCGACGAACCCTTCGCTGACAGTTCCGCTCTACCCTCCTACATCCTATGTGAACGCACAAGGAAGCATGTTACAGTTGCCGTGAGCGGAGATGGCGCGGACGAGGTCTTTGGGGGCTACCGCAAGCACCAAGCGGAATTGCGCTGGCGCTCTCCCGGGCCTGCTGAACTGGCAGTTCGCGCATTGGCGCCATTGTGGAAGGTCCTTCCCCGGTCGCGTAACGGTGCTTGGCAGGACCGCTTCCGCCAATATGACCGTTTCGCTCGGTTGGCAGCTTCATCCGCTGAAGAGAGATCCCTGGAGTTGGCAGCCTTTGCAACGAAGGGCATGGCGCACGGTCTATTGGCAGAACATGGCCCCACCGAGGACCTCTTGGTCCGGGAAGAACTATTCACTCGACACCTGCGCAAGTTGCCGGGGATGAACGGCGTGCTGCTCACCGATGTCTCCTCCACCCTTCCCAATGACATGCTGCACAAGGTGGACCTGACCAGCATGGCGCATGCCTTGGAGGTAAGAACACCCTTCTTGGACTATCGGGTGGTCGAATTCGCTTTCAGCCTGCCATCCGAGGTCAAGATGCACAAGGGTTCCGGCAAGCACATCCTTCGCGAAACCTTCAGGGACTTGCTCCCCTCCACCGTAATGACGAGAAGCAAGAAGGGCTTCGAGGTCCCGTTGTTCGACTTGATGCGTGGTCCACTTTCCTCGTTGATCGACGAATTGGTCCGAAAGGACGATGTGGAGGCCGCACGGCTGGACTGGCAGGCCGTTCAGCAAGTGCTGCGAGAGCTCAGGTCCAACTCACCGGGAACTTCGCAGGCAACCGTACATGCCTTGCTCGTCTACATATCGTGGTGCAGGAAGCATCGTATTTGAGCTGAGCTCAGGATACGGTGGTTACCTTAGGCACCGCTCTGAAAAATGCCCCGGATCCTTCGCATCATCAATAGGTTCAACCTCGGTGGACCTACTCATAACGCGGCCTACCTTACCCGTTACCTGCCCGACCACTACGAGACGCTGCTCGTGGGGGGGAGCCAGGAAGCGACGGAGGAAGGTAGCCAACACATCCTCCATGCGATGGGTGTAAAGCCCCTGATCCTGCCTGAATTGCAGCGGGAAGTGGCTCCGTGGAGGGATCGCGGTGCCTATACCCGTATCAAGCAATTGATCAAGGAATTCAAACCGGACATCGTCCATACGCATGCCGCAAAAGCGGGCGCCGTGGGCCGTATGGCTGCGGCGGACCAGAATGTAAAGGCGATCGTACACACCTTCCATGGCCACGTGTTCCATAGCTATTTCGGACCGGTGCGTACCGCTTTGTACAAGAACATAGAACGATTCCTGGCGCGCCGGTCCTCTCGGATCATCGCGATCAGTGAGAAACAGAAGCTGGAATTGGTGGATGAACACAGGATCACCACCGAAGAGAAGGTGAGCGTTATTCCCTTAGGTTTCGATCTGGACCGCTTCCAACAGGACCAGGAACACAAACGCGCCTTGTTCCGGAAGGTTTACGGCATCACGGAAGACGAGATCGCCATCGGGATCGTGGGCCGCCTGGTCCCCATCAAGAACCACGACCTGTTCCTCGAGGTGATAGCACGTGTAAGCAAGCGTACCGGAAGGCCGATACGCGCGTTCATCGTGGGAGATGGGGAGGAGCGTGAGCGCTTGCAAGCGCGTGTCAATGAGCTTGGAATGAGCCAGGTCCAAGGTCCCTATTTCAACGGACACGGCTTTGGGCATGGTGTGAACGGAAAGCCAATGGTATCCAGGGCCACGATCACCTTCACCTCGTGGATCAAGGAAGTGGATATCGTCAACGCCGGTGTGGACATCGTGATGTTGACGAGCTTGAACGAAGGAACTCCGGTGAGTTTGATCGAAGCCCAAGCCGCAAATCGGCCTGTGATAACAACCCGTGTAGGTGGGATCGAGAATGTGGTGTTGCAGGACAGGACCGCATTTTTGAGCGCTAGTGGTGACGTGAACGGGTTGGAACAGCACCTGATCCGATTGATCGAGAACGATGCACTGCGCCGTTCCATCGGCCAAGGAGGATGGGAACATGTTCGGGACCGCTTCCACTTCACCCGACTGGTGCAGGACACCGACACCTTGTACCGATCACTTCTCAACTGACCAAGCGGCGCTCGGTTCGCTACTTTTGCGCGCACATGACGCGGACAATCAATCGCATCGGGGTCATCACCCTGCTCGGGATCCTACTCCTGACCGGCTGTTCCATCAATAGGGACATCATGTTCAAGACGCACCGGGACTTCGAGTTCGATGAATACAAGGATACCGCGCGTTCCCCCCTGCGCCTGCAGCCGAATGACATGATCAATTTCCGTTTGTTCGCCAACAACGGATTCAAGTTGATCGACCTCGTTTCCGAAAGTGGCGCACGAGAGGCATCCATCCTCCAGCGGAACGGAAGCTTCATCTACTTCATCGAGAACGATGGACTGGTGAAGCTCCCACTTCTCGGAAGGATCGATGTGGCAGGCATGACCTTGAGGGAAGCGGAGGCCTATCTGGAGGAACGCTACAAGACCTACTACAACGACCCGTTCGTGCAAGTAGTGGTGAACAACCGCCGCGTCGTGGTGTTCCCGGGCGCTGGTGGCGATGCCAAGGCCATCATGTTGGAGAACAACAACACCACATTGCTGGAGGTCCTTGGAATGGCCGGTGGCCTGAGCAAACGGGGTAACGCCCACAAGGTGAAAGTGTTCCGCTATGCGCCGAACGGTGAGCGATTGATCTACCAGTTCGACCTGAGCGACATCGATGGGTTGAAGTACGCCGACATGGTGATGCAAGGGGATGATGTCGTGTACGTGCAGCCGAACCCGGAGGTCGCTCGCGGTATTGTCCAGGACCTGGCCCCATACATCACCTTGCTAACAACCGTTGTGCTTGTCATTTCGCTCTCGCGTAGTATCAATTGATCGCTTGAGGTATGCTCAACGAGGACATCAGCGACCGTAACCTCAACTTCGAGAGCTACAAGGAGCGGATCACGAACTTCAGTCAGGAGTTCGAGCTCGGGCTGTTCCTCTTCATCCTCAAGCGCAGCTTGATCTGGATCACACTGTGCGTGCTGACGGCGCTGGCCTCGGCATTCCTGTATCTGCGCTACACGGCCCCCATGTACCAGGCCCGCACCCTGCTCCAACTCCGAGAGATCAATACGGCCAAGCAGGTCTTGAGCATGACCACTTTCGCCGAGGACAACAACATGCAGGCCGATGTGGAGCTGATGCGGTCGAAGATCTTCATAGAACGCGCCTTGCAGAAGCTCCCTTTGGAAGTCAGCTACTTCAACCGGGGACAGGTGCTGACCGAGGAGTACTACACATGGTCCTTTTACAAGGTCACCGACCTTACCGTTCTGGACAGTACCGTCAGGGATATCCCGATATTCCTGGACCTTTCCTCCCCGAATGAAATGAGGATCAATTACATGGTCCTCGGCAAGTCGTTCGAAGGGGTGTTCAAGCGCAACGAATTCGTTCGCACGCCGCATTTCAATTGCCGGATCACGATCGAGGATCGTCCATTCCTGAAGGACGACAATGCCAGCTTCAACCTGTACTTCAAGATCAACTCGAGGGAGTACCTGGTTTCGCGATACGCGCAGCGGCTCACCGTGGAGGTCATGGATGTCAACGCGAAGACGGTGGACATCACATGCAAGGACGAGAACGCGGCTTTGGCGAGGGACGTGGCGCAAGCCATGGCGGAATCGTTCATAGCGTCGGACCTGGAGCGCCAGAGCGAAAGTGCCGAGAGCGTGATCCAGTTCATCCGCTCCCAGAAGGACACCGTGTTCAATCAGCTCCGGGAATCGGAATTCCGCTTACAGAACTTCCGCTTGGACCACAAGGTCGCGGACCTCGACCAGCTCACACCGATGTTCCTTGAGCGTACCAAACAGTACGAGGATGAGGTCATACGCCTGACCCTTGACATCGAGTTGCTCAAGGCCATCGCGGACGCCACGAACAAGCCCATGGTGGAGATCAACTCATATGAATTGATACCCTTGCTCACCGGGACGGAATATGAATCGATCCTCAACAAGACGATCGATGTCCTGCTCGACCTGTTGAAGCAACGCGAGGAGCTCTATCTGGAAGCCACTCCACAGCATTTGATGATCCGCTCCTTGGAACATCAGATCGAGGTCCAGAAGCGTGTTGTGCTGGAAAGCATCCGTGGTCTGCTGACCAGGGCCCAGGACCGCCGAACGGAGATCGATGTGATACAAAAGGAATTCGTCGACCGCTATCGTACGTTGCCGGAGAAGGAATTGGAGTATGCGCGGATCGAACGCGTATTCGCGATCAACGAAAAGTACTACACGCTGCTCTTGGAGAAGGACATTGAGTACCGGATCAGCAAAGCAGGGTTCGTTCCGGAGAACAGGATCCTGGAGAATGCATCGCTCCCCACTGAACCGATCACACCGAAACGCAATATGGTGCTGGTCTCCTACCTCATGACGGGCATCATCCTCAGTTTCCTCATCGTGCTGGGCCGGTACATCCTCCATGATAACATCACCTCATTGCATGACATAGCCAAGCTGTCCCATGCGAGCATCGCCATACTTGGAATGGTACCGAAGTACAAGAAGGAGATCCCCATCTCCCAGCTATTGATCGATAAGAACCCGAAATCCTTGATCGCCGAGTCCTTCCGAACCGTCAGGACGAACCTCCAGTTCGTGGACAACACCCCGGGACCGAAGACCATCGCGATCACGAGCACCATTTCCGGGGAAGGAAAGACCTTCGTGGCCATCAACCTGGCCGGCATCATCTCCTTTAGTGGAAAACGCGTCATCATCCTGGACCTTGATATGCGCAAACCGAAGATCCACTTGGGCTTCGGAGTGGAGAACATCCGTGGCATGAGCACCCTACTGATCGGTCGCGACGATCTGGAAAGCTGTGTGCAGCATAGTACATTGGAAGGCCTGGATTTCATCACGGCAGGCCCCATTCCTCCCAACCCGTCGGAATTGATCCTCAGCAAGAGCATGTCGGACCTGATGGTCAAGTTGAGGAGCGAATACGATGTGGTCCTCGTGGATAATCCTCCGGTCGGCTTGGTGACCGATGGGATACCCATGATCCAAAAGGCCGACTACCCGATCTACATTTTCCGTTCGGACTACAGTAAGAAACAGTTCATCCAGAACGTGGACCGCTTGATCAACGAGAACAATATCACACGATTGAGCGCCATCCTGAACGGGGTGGACATCGAACGCAATAAGTACGGCTATAACTATGGCTACGGTTACGGCTATGGTTACGGTTATGGCCAAGGCTATGGAGGTGGATACTACGAAGAGCGATCAGGCGGATCCACCGGCCTGTTGGGATGGCTCATCGGCCGCTCATGATGGAACGTATCGATACACCGCTCGGCGGCTTGTTGCTGCTCCGTCCGCGCATCTTTGGTGATGAACGAGGTCATTTCCTGGAGACCTTCAACCAACGCGCGTTCGACAGGCTCGTGGGCGAGGGTATCAACTTCGTACAGGATAATGAAAGCGTCTCGGCGAAGCACGTCCTCCGTGGCTTGCACCTTCAAGCCGCACCACATCAACAGGGGAAGTTGGTGCATGTGGTGAAGGGTTCTGTGCTGGACGTTTGCTTGGACATCAGACCTGACAGCTCGACCTATGGCCAGCACTATAAGGTGGAATTGAATGGGATCAGCAAGGAAATGCTCTGGATACCCCCCGGCTTCGCCCACGGTTTCGTTGCCTTGGAGAACGACACCGTCTTCGCTTATAAGTGCTCAGCGTATTACACACCCTCGGCCGAGCGAACGATCCTATGGAACGACCCGGAGCTGGGCATTGATTGGGGTGTGGATGAGCCGTTGATCAGCCCAAAGGACCTGAAAGGCCTTCCATTCCGGACCATCATGGAAGGGTGACCGCTACCATATGTACAGTCCCACGCAACAATTCCTGATCTATTCCGGGCTCTTCTTCGCGGCGCTGGTCTTCAGCCTCGTGATAAACTCCGTGTTCATGCGCTTCGCTCGCACCTTGGGGATGCGTGATCAGAACCAGGCCTTGGTGCGTTGGAGCAGCACCGATAAACCTTCCTTGGGCGGAATCGGCTTCTACATCCTGTTCCTCGCGTCCTTTTCGCTTTACGGAGTGATATTCCCCGGCCAAAGCGCGGAAGCTCTCCGCCCGGACCTGCTTGGCCTGCTCGCGGCCACCTCGCTCGGTTTCCTGATGGGTTTGGCAGACGATGCATACAACACCAAACCGTTCCTCAAGTTCATGGTCCAAGTGGCTTGCGGGGGCATCCTGATCGCTTCCGGCACCCGTATCGATCTGTTCCAGGCCGATTGGGCGAACACGTTGCTCACATTGCTATGGGTGGTCGGTATGATGAACTCGATCAACATGCTGGACAACATGGACGGGATCACTACCACCGTCTCCATCGCCATTCTGTTCTCAGGTATCATAGCGATGTTGGTCGTCGGCCCGGTCGACCCGGTATACATGGTCCTGTTGGTGGGCTCCATGGCTTCCCTTTCCGGATTCCTGTTCTTCAACTGGTACCCTTCGCGTATGTTCATGGGTGACACAGGAAGTCAATTCTTGGGGGTGTTCCTGGCCTTTGTGGGTATTCGGTTCTTTTGGAACACCCCGAGCATCGAAGGGCATTGGGAACCTGCTCGTCAGATCCTCGCAGCTGTTGTTGTATTCCTGCTACCCATCGTCGATACCACGGTCGTCACCTTCAGTCGGCTGGGGCGTGGTCATTCGCCGTTCATTGGGGGCCGAGACCACACCACACATCACCTGAGCTACGCAGGCTTCAGTGATGGCCAAGTGGCTCTGGTGTTCATCGGTCTGTCCGGACTGAACGTGTTCCTTACCTTCGTGCTATTCCGATACATCCCGGTCTGGAAGAACCTTCACACGGCGATCTTCGTTTCGTATGCGGCATTGCTTTTGATCTCGATGTTCATCCTCACCCGAACGACACACCCGCCCAAGAAATGAACAGGTCCCGGAATTTCATGCGCACGGCGTTGCGCACATCGGCCTGGGCACTCCTGTTGGTCGGCGGGTCCATCGGCCTGCATCTCTTCACCTACTCCACTTTCGTGGTGGACAACGATCTGGATCATCGACGCAATTTCAATGACAATTACAAGGTCTTCTCGCTCACCTTGCCGAACGAACTGACGTTCTGTGGCGAGCGCGTGCCGTTGGAGCGATTGGATGTCCGGGAGCGGCTCGATAGAGAACTGCTCGTGAACACGTATTGGCAGAGCAACACGCTCTTGGCCCATAAGCGTGCGGCGAGGTGGTTCCCTATGATCGAGCGGATCATGAGGGAGGAGGGCGTACCCGACGACCTGAAATACATCGCGGTCATCGAAAGCGGATTGACGAATGTGGTATCCCCGGCAGGCGCAACAGGCTATTGGCAATTCATGAAAGAGACCGCCGGTCAATATGGACTGGAGGTCAATGGTGAGATCGACGAGCGATACAATGTCGAGAAGAGCACGAGAGCCGCTTGCGAATACCTGAAGCGTGCACATGCACACTATGGTAAATGGGCCCTTGCGGCGGCATCCTACAACCTCGGACAAGGCGGGGTGGACAAGCAATTGGGGCGGCAGAAGCAGGACAACTATTTCGACCTGCTGCTCAATGATGAGACCGCTCGGTACGTATATCGGATCCTGGCCATGAAGGAGATCATCGGAGATCCCGAGCGCTACGGTTTCCATGTGCGCGAAAAGGATCTCTACGCACCGTACCGAACGCGTACCGAAGTGATAGACGGCCCCGTGTCCGATCTGGCGGATTTCGCCATCGCACAGAACACCGACTATAAGACCTTGAAATTGTTGAACCCTTGGTTACGGGACAACAAGCTCACCAATCGCGAAGGCCGTGCGTACGAAGTGCTCTTGCCCGACGCGAACTTCGACGACGCCACTCCGGATCAGGAGTGAGCCATTTCATTCAGCACACTTGAAGACGGACGTGAAGAAGAAGACATCCCCACCGGACCCCCCGGTCGGTGATGAGTACATCGAGGTGCTCGGGGCGCGTGAGCACAACCTGAAGAACATCGATGTACGGATCCCACGCGACAAATTGGTGGTGATCACCGGCCTGAGCGGCAGCGGGAAAAGTTCATTGGCCTTCGACACCATCCATGCCGAAGGCCAACGAAGGTACATCGAGACCTTCAACGCCTACGCGCGACAGTTCCTTGGCGGGATCGAACGCCCGGATGTGGACTTGATATCCGGGCTGAGCCCGGTGATCGCCATAGAGCAGAAGACGATCAGCCGGAACCCACGGAGCACTGTGGGCACCATCACCGAGGTGTACGACCTGCTGCGACTCTTGTTCGCCCGCGTGGCGGACGCCTTCAGCCATGTTACCGGCGAGCCCATGGTCCGCTATACGGACAAGCAGATCGTGGATCTGATCATGCAAGAGGACAAGGGCAAGGAGATCCTCGTTCTGGCTCCCTTGATCCGTGGACGCAAAGGACATTATCGCGAACTCTTCGAGCAACTCCTGCGTCAAGGCTTCCTGCGCGCCCGGGTGGACGGTACCGTGATCGACCTGACCACCAGACCACGGCTTGACCGTTACAAAGTGCATGACATCGAACTGGTGATCGATCGACTGAAGGTTCGGGAGAGTGACCACAAACGCCTTTCCGAGACCTGTGCCACGGCCATGAAATATGGAAAGGGCAACTTGATGGTGGTGGAAATGGGAACTGAGGAAGCCCGTTACCTGAGCCGTCACCTGATGTGCCCCACCAGCGGTGTGGCCTACGAGGAACCTGAGCCTAACCTTTTCAGCTTCAATAGCCCCTACGGAGCCTGCCCGAAATGCAACGGGTTAGGTCAAGTGACCGAAGTGGCCCCGGAAAAGATCGTACCCGACCGTAGCAAGAGCGTGAAACGTGGAGGCATCGTACCACTTGGAAGTTACAAGAGCACATGGGTCTTCAAGCAGGTCGAAGCGGTGCTCGCATCCTTCGGACATGACCTGAACACGCCCATCGAGGATATGGATGACACCGTGATGGTGGCCTTGCTGAATGGCCAGGAAGAGCCCTTGAAGGTAACCAGTTCGATCGGCCTGAGCGACCGCAACGTGCAATTCGAAGGGATCATCCCCTTCATTCTTGAACAAGCAGAGGAAGGTCCAAAGACCGCGCAAAAATGGGCCGCCAGCTTCACGCACATGGTGACCTGCCCCGAATGCCATGGGAGCCGTTTGAAGAAGACGGCGATACACTTCAGACTGGCAGGCAAGAACATCTTCGAGCTCTCAAGTATGAGCATTGTGGAGTTCCACTCGTTCATGTCCTCGGTCGTCCCGCTCTTGGACGAGAAGAAAGCGCTGATCGCCAATGAAGCGGTCAAGGAGATCACGGCACGCACGGGATTCCTGTTGGACGTGGGGCTGGAATACCTCATGTTGGACCGCAGTGCACGGTCCCTCTCCGGCGGTGAAGCACAGCGTATTCGACTTGCCACACAGATCGGTAGCCAATTGACCGGGGTGCTGTACATCCTGGACGAACCCAGCAT
>JAGQVV010000030.1 GCA_020437805.1 Flavobacteriales bacterium | reverse complement strand
GCGGATTTCCGACTGCTCATGAAGGAATACCGCGATGGGATCCTTCTGTTCGAACTTACGGACCAGAAGGTTTGGGGCAAGGCGGTGCGCGATACTGCGGGATTGGAGGCTTTCCACGAAGCACATCGGGATGATTTCATGTGGGAGATACGCTATGAGGGCGACATCTACACCTGTGCGAATGCCGACGTGGCCAAGAAGGTCCGCGCATTGTTGACCAAGGGGAAACGGGGGCAGGAACTACTGGACATGGCCAACAAGGACAATCCTTTGGCACTGTCAGTGGAAACCGGGTTGTTCACCGCCGAACAGAAACCTTACTTGAAAGGGATCACGAAACCGGGTATCGGTCCGAACATCGATCTTGATGATCGCGTGGTGATCGTTGACCTGAAAGGGGTCCGCCAGCCGGAACCCAAGTCCTTGGAGGAAGCTCGTGGACTGATCACGGCAGCATACCAGGACAGCTTGGAGAAGGCATGGATCACCGATCTCAAGGCGAAGTACACCGTGGTGGTGGACCAGGACGTCCTTTACTCCATCAAGTGAGTCCGGTGCTGGGGAATGGGAGCAGGTCAATACGTATGATCGGATCGACCGTAATGGTCGTCGTCTGCTTGATCGCGTGCGCAGCCCCGGAGGATCCCGCGGACAAGCCGATCGCACGAGCGTACGACAAGGTTCTGCATTGGAGCGATCTCCGCAAAGTGATCCCGATGGACGCGAGCCAAGAGGACAGTGCCATGCTGGCCCAGCGGTACATGGAAAGCTGGATGCAACAGGAGGTCTTCCTTCGTGTTGCGGAGAGCAACCTTTCCGCAGATCGTTTGGACCTTGAGGAACAACTGGAGAACTACCGGCGTTCATTGGTCATATTCAACTATGAGCAAGCACTGGTGGACCAGAAGTTGGATGTCGATGTGACCGAGGAGGCGATCTCAGCCTATTACGAAGCGCATCGTTCGAATTTCGAGTTGAAGGACAATATCGTCCGTGCACGGTGGTTCAAAGTGAATGAACCCGACAAACGAGTGGTCCGGAAGATGGAGGAGCGCTTTATGGGCGGGAATAGTGAACAACGCCATGAGTTGGAATTGTGGCTCGCACGGTCCGGGGTCACGATCACGGACAGAAGTGATTCATGGACGCCCTTCACCCAGCTATTGGCGGAAGTTCCGCTGAGCGAGGCTGAAGCAGGGTCCTTGTTGATCAAGAACGGTTCGAAGGTGCTCAAGGAAGGCAATACGGCATGGTTCGTGGAGATCCTGGAACATCGGAGCCGGAACAGCGTATCGCCACTGGACCTGGTCAGACAGGATATCCGTTCCATCCTCCTCAATCAGCGCAAATTGCAGCTCATCGAAAGCATGCGGCGCAATGTGTACAAGCAAGCCCTGGACAAGAATGAAGTGGAGATCTACGATTAGCCTGCTGGGGCTCGTTCTGCTCCCGTCATTGGGCTTTGCTCAGCCGGAAGGGCTGCTGATCGACAGGGTCATTGCGGTGGTCGGTCGCAAAGCGATCCTTCAATCGGACCTGCGTGCCAAGGTGGAACAGGCTTCGCAGAGTGGTGGGGTCATGGATGCTCAAGGCATCTGTGGCGAACTTGAGGACCTTCTCTATGAAAAGCTCTTGCTGGAGCAAGCGCGGATCGACAGTATCGTGGTGGACGAGGACCAGGTCGATGCCGAGTTGGATCGACGCATCCGCTATTTCGCCTCGCAACTCGGAGGAGAGGAAAAGTTGGAGGCGTTCTACGGAAAGTCCGTCACCGAGATCCGCGCCGACTTCCAGGAGCAGGTGCGGGACCAACTGCTCATCCAGAACATGCAACAACAAGTGACCTCTGATGTGAGGGTCACTCCGAGGGATGTCCAACAGTTCTTCCGCTCAATTCCGGAAGACAGCATTCCATTGATCAATGCTGAAGTGGAGTACGCCGAGATCCTGCGCATTCCAGAACCGAGCGAAGAGGAGGAAAGAAGGGTTCGCCGGCGGATCGAGGAATTCCGTGAGGCCGTGCTGAAGGGCGATAAGGACATTTGCACGGTGGCCATCCTCTATTCCGAGGATCCAGGGTCCGCAAAGGAATGCGGGGAGTTGGGTATGGTGCCGCTCGGAGCTATGGTCCCTGAATTCGATGCTGTCGCGATGAGCTTGAAGGAGGGAGAGGTGAGCCAGGTCTTCAAGACCCAATATGGCTATCACTTCATGCAACTGGTCGAACGCCGTGGAGAAAGCTATAACGCACGGCACGTGCTCATGCGACCCGCCGTGGGTGCCACGGAGCTACAGGGGGCTCGCATCCAGCTGGATAGCCTTGCCACGTTGGTGCGTGACGGAAAAGCGAAGTTCGGCGACCTGGCCCGCGAATTCTCCGATGATGAGGAAAGCAAGGGGACGAATGGGGTGATCATTGAACCGAATTCCAATTCCGCCCGTTGGGACATGGGGGATCTTGAGCAACAGACCTTCTTCGTGTTGGACAAATTAAGGGTCGGTGAAGTGAGCGACCCGCAGCTCATCGTTATGCCTGACGGGACCAAAGCATACCGTATTGTACAATTGATGGAGAGGTCCGCGCCGCATCGCGCGAACCTCAAGGACGACTATCGCATGGTGCAACAGGCAGCAGAGGGCAAAAAGCGTGCAGAGGCCGTTGACAAATGGGTAGGCGAGCGCATGCTCACCACGCATGTGCGGATCGTGTCGGACTATGGGGATTGTGCATTCGGCCACGATTGGTTCAAGAATGCGGACAAAGTGGAATAAGACCAGGCAGCGAACAGGAACATGAGCGACGCACAAGCAGTGGAACGGTTCGGCGAGAATTATCGCCAATTGAGGTCCGAGATCGGAAAGGTCATCATCGGGCAGGAGCAAGTGGTGGATCTGGTCCTCTTGGGGATCTTCAGCCGGGGTCACTGCTTGCTGGTAGGGGTTCCCGGCTTGGCGAAGACATTGCTCGTCAGTACCGTGTCCCAAGCCTTGGGTCTCACCTTCAATCGCATCCAGTTCACTCCGGACCTGATGCCGAGCGACATCATCGGATCGGAGATCCTGGACCAGGACCGTCGGTTCCGATTCGTTCATGGCCCCATCTTCGCGAACATCATCCTTGCGGACGAGATCAACAGGACACCGCCCAAGACCCAGGCGGCCCTGTTGGAGGCCATGCAGGAAAAGTCCGTTACCGCGGCGGGCGCTACACACCCCTTGCCGGACCCGTTCTTCGTGCTGGCGACCCAGAACCCGATCGAACAGGAGGGCACCTATCCGTTGCCAGAAGCCCAACTGGACCGTTTCATGTTCAATATCTGGGTGGATTATCCGTCCTATGCGGAGGAGTTGGCCGTGGTGAAAGCCACCACGGGCGATGCCAAGCCCAAGGTCGATCCCGTGCTTTCCGCCGAAGAGATCATGCACTTCCAAGGTCTTGTGCGTCGGATCCCAGTGACGGATAATGTGTTGGAATACGCGGTAAAGCTTGCTACCCGCACCCGCCCGGACCAACCCGGCGCTCCGGCGATCATAACCGATCATGTGAGTTGGGGGGCCGGTCCACGCGCTTCCCAGTTCTTGGTGGTCGGCGCGAAATGCCATGCCCTGGCGCGCGGTCGCTTCTCACCCGATATCGCAGATGTCCAAGCTGTCGCATTGCCGATCCTTCGCCACCGATTGGTGCGTAACTACAAGGCTGAGGCTGAAGGCGTCACGGTGGACCGGATCGTCGAAAGCATCCTTTGAGGTCGGCCAGCGATCCCTTATCGGTCCGGGAACTGACTTCGGGCATCTTTCCACGGATCGTTTCGTCTTAGCTTTGGGATCCAGCAACCGGCCCCCATCTAACCGATAGCCCCATGAGAATACGCTCCTTGTTACTAGCCTCCCTGATGATCATGCTGGGTGTGCCTTCGTTAGCTCAGCTTCCCACGGTGGATATCACCATGGTACCTTCCGGGCCGGATCAACTGGAAGTAAGGTTGCGACCGGATGCCAATTTCGATGGGCTTTTTGCAGCCATCGTGTTCACGGTGCGTTGGGAAGCCTCCTCTGCGGCCACCCTGAGCGATTTCACCTCCGCACCTGAGGTCGCCGAGTATAATATGTACCCTGACGTTTCGGGTGAGATGGGCGAAGCGAATGGCTCCAAGTACTTGGTGTACGCTGGTTTCGGAAGCTCTTCCCTGCTCTCCGAAGGCCAAAGCTGGACAGCGGGAGAGGAGTTCGTACTGGGACATTTTACGGTGAGTGGCGGCGAGGCCGATTTCGAGATCGTCAATGACGATTGGACCCAGGCCAATAACGGCGACTACTACGTCTCCTTGAACGGCGTCGACCGGACGGGGGTGATCTATGAATTGTCCACAAGTACCTTGGAAGGAATGGTCGATGGACCAACGACCTTGATCCAACCCAACCCCTCAGTGGGCGATGCGCAGCTGATCGTCCAGCTGCCCGAGGCAGGCGTGGTCGATCTCCGCATCACGGATGCGCTGGGTCGCTTGGTCCACCAAGAGCGCGTAGCCCTCAGCGCTGGTGGGGGTAGGATCCTGCTCCCGGGTGCTGGCCTCGGTGAAGGAAGCTATCTGGTCCGCTTGTCGGGGAATGGAATGGAAACCACGGTGCCTTGGGTATTGCAGCGGTGATCGGATCCGCGTTTCCATATCGTTCCACCTTTGTTGCCGGACTTCTCCTTCTCTCGGTGGTTTCCCATGCCCAGGATTGGGAAGTATATGACATGGACAACAGCCCGATGCCGAGTACCACGGTGAACAGTCTGTTGAACGATGGTGACGGGGGCGTATGGGTCGGAACGGATTGGGGACTATGCCATCTCCATGGGGACGGGCTCTGGGAGGTGTTCCAGGTCGGGGATTCGAACATCCCGGAGAATTACATCCGGGCCTTGGCAATGGATGACGGGGGAAATATCTGGGTCGGCTTTCAGAGTTCCGGGTTGGCCAAGTGGGATGGCTCGACCTGGACAGTGTTCAATACTTCGAATTCATCCATTGCGGAGAATGAGGTCAGGGACTTGTTCATCGATCATCGCAATTGGGTCTGGATCACCACATCAAGTGGACTTTCCGTGTACACGGGTTCAGAGTGGTTCCGATATGACGCCACGGACGAAAGCCACGAAGGGCTGATCCTGGCGAGCAGTAGCACCAATTGCGTAGCTGTTCGAACGGATGGTCTCGTGTGCTTGGGTACGGTGAACGGCGGGCTCCATTTTCTGGAAGAAGATGAGGTGTACTACCTCAATATCCCGAATGACGGGTTCTTTGACAATACGGCCACGGATGTGTTGTTCGATCCCGTAAGCGGTGATCGCTGGGTGGCCACCCCATCTGCCGGTGTCTTGCGCCAGCAGGGTCCGGCATTCGGTGGGTCCTGGTTCCAATGGGCACTCAATATAGGCTTCCCTTCAGATGGTATCAGTGCGTTGAGCATGGATGACCAATCCCAACTCTGGATCGCGACCCATGCTGCCGGTATTGTCCGTATGGGAACGGATGGGAATTGGGTTCAGTTCGACACTGGTGGTTCCGGACTACCCGACAATGAAACCAGATCGATCGTGGCCGGTATTGATGGTGTGGTCTGGATCGGGACCACATACGGCGGTTTGGCAAGCTACCGGGCGACCGTTGGAACACCCGAAATGGACCTTGATATCCCCATTCGTGTATTCCCAAACCCGGCATCGGAGGTGGTCAATGTGGTGCTGGATCAACGCGTTCAGGGATTCGATTGGGCCATTCTGACAATGGACGGACGAACTGTTGGTTCTGGTGTTGTCAAGGGCTTCAGCTCACAATTGGAACTGACGGATCTGGCTCCGGCCCCATACATGATCAAGATCGGTTCCGAGGGTGTCACGGACCTGATCAGGGTCATTGTTCGTTGACGGGCCGCTTGACCAGGTCATGACGGATGGGTTATTTTAGCGGGCCTTGCTCCTAAACCAAACACGATGCGTTCAACCTTACTGTCCTTTTTCTGTGCTTTCGCGTCCTACCTGCTTACATTGGGTACGACCAGCGCACAATGCACGGTGACCAATGCCACCGGGTGTGTATGCGCCACTTCGGGGCAAACCGACTGTGACCTGCTCCCGGATATGACCATCTCATGGAAAGCACTGGAAGACTATGCCGGCGGTCCAAGTGAGTACCCTCAGAACCACGCGACGAACCCTGGGCGCCTGCGGGTGACGGGATCCACTCCGAATATCGGACATGGGGCATTGAACGTGCGTGGTGTGGATCGGAATGGATACCGTTGGTTCCTATGTGGCACGGACACCATCTCCATTTACGACCCGAACAGTTCCATCGATTACACGAATGCGAATTGCCCGGACATGAAACAGCTCATCCTCCAGCGCATTTATCATAAGAATGGGGCCACGATGACCTTCAATGAGCATATCGCTGGAACCATGACCTATCACCCTAGCCATGGTCACAACCACGTTGATGATTGGGCCACATTCACCCTGCGTCAGGAGGTTGCAGGTGAGGCGGACCCTCGTAATTGGCCTATCGTTGGTACCGGGGCCAAAGTGGGTTTCTGCCTGATGGACTACTATCCATGCACATCCGGTAGTGCGAGCGGTCATTGCCGTACTTCTCAAGAGTATCAAGGTGGAACGGCATTGAACTCATCCAGCAACTTCCCGAACTATGGGCATGGGGGAGGAAGCTACAATTGCAGCCAAGTCTCGCAAGGGATTTCCGTGGGATATACCGATGTCTATTCAGAGAGCCTCGACGGTATGTGGATCAATATCCCGCCAGGTACGTGCAATGGTGATTATTGGATAGTGATGCTCGTGGATGAGCAGGACCATTTCCTGGAGGAGAATGAAGACAATAATTGGACGGCGATCCCGGTTACGTTGACCCAGCAGGTTCCGGCTGGTGGGGATTTTGCTACGGTCACCCCATCCGGCCCTACCACTGCTTGTATTGGATCCGGGCTGAGCCTGACTGCGACCTTGGGCTCTTCATACGCATGGAGCAATGGTGAGACGAGCAGGACGATCACCCCGGCCTCTTCGGGGACCTATTCCTGTACTGTGACCGGTGCATGTGGGACGGATGCTTCCGACCCTGTTTCCGTCACCTTCTTGAATGCTTCGGAACCGACCGGTACCGGAGCAACATTGACCGGTCCAGGCCAAGCGACCCTGGAAGCCACCGGGGCCAATGTCCATTGGTTCGATTCCGAGTTCGCTGGGAACGAAGTGGGTATCGGGAACCAGCTCATAACTCCTGTCATCTCCTCAACGACCACCTATTGGGCCGAGGACCGTGCGATCCAACCCGGTCTTACGGGGTTTGTTGGTAAATCGAACAACAGTGAAGGTGGGAACTACAATACACTTGATCAGTACTTGATCTTCGATGCCTATGAGGCGTTCGTCTTGAAAAGCGTCAAAGTGTATAGCCAGAGTGTTGGTGATCGTACCTTTCAGGTCTTGGGGCCCGATGGTTCCTTGGTGGACCAGGTTACAGTGAATGTTCCGAACGGAGAGTCACGCGTTGACTTGGATCTAGATGTTCCAGCGGGCAGCGAGTATCGATTGAAGGTGACAACGGCCTACATCGATATGTTCAGGAGCAATGCAGGAGTCTCCTACCCGTATACCATTGCTGGTCTTGCAAGCATAACAGGTTCCAGTGCGGGTGGTAGCTACTATTACTATTGTTATGATTGGGAGGTGACCATGCCCGATCTCGTCTGCACCAGCGCGAGGGTCCCTGTGGTTGCAGCTGTGTCCGCAGGGGTCACGGTGGACATCAAGGCGTTCTTGGATGGTCCGTACGACCCGGTTGCCGGGCTCATGCACGATTCGCTTCGCGTGGCGGGTCTGATCCCGATGACGGAACCGTTCTCGGCCTTGGGCTTCACCCAGGTCGGCGGCGGAGGTGAGACAATGGCCGCCGGAATGCTCACGACCACCGGGAGCACGGCAATAGTGGACTGGGTCCTTGTCGAACTTCGCGATGCATTGTCCCCATCGACGATCGTGGCCACGAAAGGCGCCCTCATTCGACGGGATGGACAGGTCGTGTCGACAACAGGAGCGGCGCTTGGATTCGGTGTTCCCAATGGAGACTATCATGTTGCCTTGAGGCATCGGAATCATCTTGGTGTGATGTCGGCCGCGCCGATCTCGCTCTCGGCGGTTGCCGTTGATCTCGACCTCTCGCTTTCATCCACCCCCACTTGGGGAACGGAAGCCAGGAAGGTCAATGGTGCGGTTCGTACGCTCTGGTCAGGTGAGACGGTGCGTGACGGTGCGGTCATGTATACCGGGGCCGGGAATGACCGGGATCCTGTGCTCTCAGCTATCGGCGGGGTCGTGGCGACCGACATACAGGTCGGTTACCTCGGTTCCGACATCAATATGGATGGCATCGTGAAATACACGGGTGTACGTAACGACCGCGACCCGATCCTCGTGGGTATCGGTGGTATCGTACCGACGAACGTCCGCCAACAGCAGCTACCTTGATCTTTCCTTAAATTCGTTCGCTCCTTCACTCCTTAACCAAGACCCTGACTATGATAAGATTGCTCCGTACATCCCTGCGGTGGATGTTGGCGACCGTTGCTTTGGTCGTCGGTTCACCGGCCGTCGTGGCCCAGATGAACATTGCGCTTGTTCCCACGGCCGACCCGACCGTGTTCGAGTTCCACTGGACCTCATCGGCACCTGCCGACTCGAACTATGTGGGGATCATGAACTCGGTGTTCTCCATTCGTTGGGATGCATCGGCAGGGGGGACGATCTCGGAAGATGATTTCGTCAATGTGTGCAGTAATTCTCGAGCACCCTTGCTTACGAACGATCAGGATGTGGAGGTCGTTGGTCCGTATCGGTACTACACCTTCCGTTGCGATGGAGGGAGTGCACTCTCGACCACCTGTGGCTTTAGTTCAGGCCAGACAAGGGTGTTGCACCGCTTTACGATCGTTGGGATCTCAGGCTGCCCGAATATCGGCTTGACGAATGATGCTTATGTGACGGATCTGAACAGGGACTTCTTTGTTTCCGTCGGTGGGGTCAATGTCACAGGGTCCATCGACCCGACCTTGATCGGCACCCCTTTCACGGTGACACCCGGGACCTATGGGCCGGCCTGCTCCACGGATGGAGCCATCGCCTTGGGCGGAACACCCGTTGGGGGAACCTGGAGCGGTACCGGAGTTACCGGTGGTTCCTTCGATCCTTCTGCCGGGACCCAGACCTTGACATACACGGTTACACAAGGTGGTTGTACCGTTGCGGCGAACACGACCATCACAGTTTCCACTGCGACGACGTGGTACTTGGATCAGGACAACGATGGTGCCGGCGACCCCTCCAATTCGGTCCAGGCTTGCGGAAACCCTGGTGGCTACGTGTCCAATAGCAATGATGGGTGCCCAACGGACATGAACAAAGTGGCCCCCGGCCAATGTGGGTGTGGCATTCCTGATACGGACTCTGACAGCGACGGCACAGCCAACTGCAACGATGGCTGCCCGAACGACCCGAACAAGATCGCCCCGGGCATCTGCGGCTGTGGCACGGCCGATACCGATAGCGACAGCGACGGTACAGCGGACTGCAACGATGGCTGTCCGAATGACCCGAACAAGATCGTTCCAGGAGTGTGTGGTTGCGGAACGGCCGATACCGATAGCGACAGCGACGGTACTGCTGATTGCAACGACGGTTGCCCGAACGA
>JAGQVV010000276.1 GCA_020437805.1 Flavobacteriales bacterium | reverse complement strand
AACAGCACCGAAATGGACCCCGACACCACGCATCCGGTGATCGGCATGATGGAGGACCAGAAATCCATTGAGAACAAGGGGGGTACCATGCGTTTGGGAGCATACCCGTGCAAACTATCCGAAGCCAGCGTGGCCCGGACAGTATATGGCAAGAAGGATATCAGCGAACGGCACCGGCACCGCTTCGAATTCAACAACGCGTACCTTGATGCGTACAAAGGGGCAGGCATGATCGCCACCGGGATCAATCCGCAGGGCAAGCTCGTGGAGATCGTTGAGGTGCAAGGGCATCCGTGGTTCGTCGGTGTGCAGTTCCATCCGGAATACCGCAGTACCGTGGCCAAGCCACATCCACTTTTCGTGCATTTCCTTCGTGCCGCGATGACCGAACGGAAGTCGACCCCGGCGAAGGCACAGGTGAAGGCCTGAGCGCCACGCCCCCTTCCGGCGCTCCGGTTATCTTCGCGCCCTCCTACGCCCACCCATCGGGCAGCCATACATCAGCATGGATCGCAATTCGATCATCGGTTTCGTTCTCATCGCCGCAATTCTCGGTGTGTACACTTGGTATTCCATGCCCTCAGCAGAGCAGCAGGAACGCATGCGCTTCATCGAGGACAGTATCGCAAGTGTTCAACTTGAAGAGAAAGCGAGACTGGCAGAGGCCGCATTGAAGGCCGAGCAGCAAGTTGCCAAGGCCTCCGTGACGAGCGAAGGGACACTGTCGGTGATCGTGCCGAACGGCGACACCCTGGACCGGGACAGTGTGAAGAAGGCGGCCGCGGCGCAGCGCTTCGGCATCTTCCACCCCGCGTCCACCGGGACGAACAAGGAAGTGATCATCGAGAACGAGCGTCTGTGGGTGAGCCTTTCCTCCCATGGTGCGAAACCGTCGATCATCCGCCTGAAAGGATACACGACGTACCATGGGACCCCACTGCTATTGGCCGACCCGGACAGCGGTGACTATGAGTTCCGCTTCTTCCTTGGCAACACCGACATAAGCACGAAGGACCTCCATTTCGAGACGGAACGGATAGGAACGACGGGGGTCCGATTCAAAGCGAACAGCGAGGTTCCGGGCAAGTCGGTCCAGCTCACCTATGTACTGGACAGCACGAGCTATTTCATGGACGTACGCTGTGAACTCGTCGGTCTCGATGCGGAGGTGGACGCACGGAACGTGGTGTTCAATTGGGCTTTGGTGGGCCTATCGAACGAAAAGTACCGCGATGGCGAGTTGCAGAAATCGAGTGTCTACTACAAGTACTTCAGTGACGATAGGAACTACCTGAGCGAGACCAGTGAGGAGGAATTGGAACTGGAGGGTCGCACGAACTGGGTCGCGTTCAAACAAGGGTTCTTCACGGTGGCCATGGTGAGCGATGCGGGGTTCGCTGACAACGGCTCGAAGATCTCGATCCAACCGCTCACGGACACCACGGTCACCAAACGCTACGAAGCGAAGCTCTTCTTCGAGAAGGAACGAGGTGCTGAGGTGGACCTCCCTTTCCGGATGTATCTCGGCCCGAACCACTACGGGACCTTGCGACGCACGGAGATCCCACAGTTCGACAAGATCATCGATCTGGGTTGGGGGATCTTCGGATGGATGAACAAATGGCTGGTCATTCCCATCTTCAACTTCCTGGATGGGTGGGGCTGGAACTACGGCATCATCATTCTTGTGCTCACATTGGTGATCAAGCTTCTGCTGATGCCATTGACGTACAAGAACTTCGTCTCCAGTGCGAAGATGCGCGTCTTGAAACCGGAGATCGACACCATCAATGAAAAGCATAAGGATGGTGATGCATTGAAGAAACAGCAGGCCACCATGGACCTCTATCGCAAGGCCGGCGTGAACCCCGCGAGCGGATGCTTGCCCATGGTGGTGCAAATGCCGATCCTGTATGCGATGTTCCGGTTCTTTCCGGCCAGCATCGAACTACGCCAACAGAGCTTCCTTTGGGCCGACGACCTGAGCACCTATGATTCGGTCCTGAGCTTGCCCTTCACCGTTCCCTTGGGCTACGGAAGCCATGTAAGCCTGTTCACCATCCTGATGGCGGCCAGTACCATGATCTACACCGCCATCAACAGCAAGCAGATGCCTACCCAGCAAGGCATGCCGAACATGAAGCTGATGATGTACCTCTTCCCGGTGATGATGCTGTTCTTCATGAACAGCCTCCCTGCTGGCCTGAGCTACTATTACTTGCTGGCCAATGTGATCAGCATTCTTCAGATGACCCTTTTCAAGCGCGTGTTCGTGGATGAGGACAAGATCCGGGCTTCCTTGCTCACGAACATGAGCAAGCCGAAGAAGAAGAGCAAGTGGCAGCAGCGCCTGGAGGA
>JAGQVV010000275.1 GCA_020437805.1 Flavobacteriales bacterium | reverse complement strand
TCATGGTGACGCCGATCACCTCGTACCCCTCGTCGTGCAGCTTCAAGGCGGTCACGGAACTGTCCACCCCGCCGCTCATGGCCACTAATATGCGTCCGTGCTTGCTCATTTCCGTTCAAGAAGGGGTCGCTCGATCAGGGTAGTTCCTGACCGGCTTTGTAGCGTGTCACCTTCAGCACCTTGCCCTTCTCGTCATATTCCTTCACCTCTCCTTCCAACAGGTCGTTCACGTAGGTGCCTTCTTTCATCTTCGTCTGCCCGCTCAAGACACGTTCCATGTCCGCCGGGGTACCCATCACGGGATCCGGACCCATGGCCTTGACCTCCCACTTCCCATTGTCGTGGTATTCCACGAAGGCTCCTTCCCGCTTGCCTTTCTTGAAGGTCACCTCCGAGCGCAACTGCTCGTCATCATAATACTCCTTGAATGTCCCGTTCTCCTTCCGCTCCTTCACCAATTCGCCTTTGGAATAGAGCGCTTGCAGTTGGATGGTCCCGTCCTCGTTGAAATAGTACCACGTCCCTTCCCGCATCCCGTTCACGTTCTGCCCTTCGATCTCCTTTCGCCCGTTGGGGAAATAGAAGGTCATGGTCCCTTCCGGCTCGCCGGCCTGGTATACCGCTTCGGATTTGAGCTTACCATTGGCGAACCAACTCTTCAAGGGTCCGTCGAGCACCCCGTCCTTCCGGAGCTCGCGCTCCGCGACGGATCCATCCGGGTAGTAGGTCACTTGCTCACCGTCCATCACGCCAAGCCGGTAGCGTTCCACCTTGCGCAGCTTGCCATCCTCGCTGTAATAGTTCCATGTGCTGTCCTTGGCGCGGTCCACGTAGTTGCCCGTGGCCATCAGCGTCCCGTTGGGATGGAAGTGCCGCGCCCGGCTCATGTTCGTCGAATCGACATAGGCTTGTATGGTGGTCAGTTTCCCATCCGGGTCGTAGTGTTTGAAGGTGCCGATCGGACGGTCGTCCTCGAATTGGCCCACGTAGCGCACCGTCCCGTTCTCCCAGGACCTGGACCAGGCCCCTTGCTTCCTGCCCTTTGCATCGGTGGTATTGATAGGGCCACTGGTAGGCTGGGCAAGGGCGGCCACGCTCGTCAGCGCGGTCAGGAACAGGATCGAAATGCGGTTCGGCATGGATGTACAAAGGTACATGGCGATACCAAGGGGCGTGCCGCGATCAACGCCACGGCTGGACAACGGTCCGATCAAGGCCGTTGCCAATACCTACCTTCGCGGCAAGTACGAACACCCATGAAATTCTTCATCGACACGGCCAGCTTGGCCCAGATCAAAGAAGCCCAGGACCTCGGTGTCCTTGATGGCGTTACGACCAATCCGTCGTTGATGGCCAAGGAGGGCATCAGCGGGACCGACGCGGTGATGAAGCATTATGTGGCGATCTGCGAGATCGTGGACGGTGATGTGAGCGCCGAAGTGATAGGGACCGCATACGCGGACATGATCCGCGAAGGCGAGAACCTTGCGGCGCTGCACCCGCGGATCGTGGTGAAGCTACCGATGACCCGGGACGGCGTGAAGGCCATCAAATACTTTACCGGTAAGGGGATCAAGACGAACTGCACGTTGGTGTTCAGCGCGGGTCAGGCCATGTTGGCCGCGAAGGCCGGTGCCACATACGTATCGCCGTTCATCGGGCGATTGGATGACATCAGCACCGATGGCGTGGACCTGATCGACCAGATCCGGACGATCTACGATAACTACGGCTTCGGCACGGAGATCCTGGCGGCCAGCATCCGCCACCCGATGCACATCATCCAATGCGCGGAGGTGGGTGCCGATGTGGCCACGTGCCCTTTGAGCGCCATCACCGCACTGTTCGACCACCCGCTCACCACCATCGGGCTGGAGAAGTTCCTGGCCGACCATAAGAAAGCGGCCCAAGCCGTGAAGGCTTGATGGCCTTGGAGATCCACCCGAAGAACCCGGAGCCTCGAAAGATCACAGCCGTTGTGGACCTGCTCCGCGATGGTGGTGTGGTGGTTTGCCCAACGGACACCGTATATGCCTTCGTGTGTTCCTCGCACAGCGCCCGCGCCATCGAAGAGGTGGCCCGCTTGAAGGGCGTGAAGCCGCAGAAGGCCGACCTCTCCCTCATTTGCGAGGACCTGAGCCACTTGAGCACCTATGCCCGGTCGGTGGATACGGCCGCCTTCCGGATCATGAAGCGGGCCTTGCCCGGACCGTACACCTTCATTCTCACGGCGAGCAACGAGATTCCGAAGCTGTTCAAGAACAACAAGCGCACCGTGGGCATCCGCGTTCCCGATCATCCGATCCCGCAGGCTATCGTGCGAGAACTGGGACATGCCTTGGTGGTGGCCAGTGTGCACGACCCGGACGAGATCGTGGACCACACCACCGACCCGCAGAACATTGAAAAGAACTTCGGGCACCAGGTCGAGTTGGTCGTTGATGGCGGTATCGGGGGGCTCGAAGGCTCCACGGTGATCGACCTCTCCAAAGGGTACCCGGAGGTCCTCCGGGAAGGCAAAGGCACCCTCGAGGGTCTATTCTGAAGCCCGGAGCCGCATCCACGCACTTGGGATACGCTCCACGAGATCGCTGGGGCGCATACCGTCCATGCCGAGTTCATCACGGGTAATGTCACCGGCCAGCCCATGAACGAAGGCTGCGATAATGGCCGCATCTTCAACGGGATACCCCTGCGCGATCTGTCCGACCAGTAATCCCGTCAGGACATCGCCGCTGCCACCTTTGGCCAAACCTGCATTGCCGGTTGAATTGAAATAGAGATCACCAGCAGGAGTGCAGGTGCACGTGTAGGCGCCTTTGAGCACGACCGTGCAGGCGTGTTCCTGTGCGAAGGTCCGCGCTCGCTCCAACCGTTCGAAGCCACTTCGGGAAGCAGTGCCCAACAGCCGGTCCATCTCCTTCGGGTGTGGTGTGAGCACCGCGCCTAACGGGATGGAACGAAGAAGACCCGGATCCGCCGCAATGATGTTCAACGCATCAGCATCGAGGACCATGGGGATATTCTTGACCATCAAACACTTCCTGATCATCTCCTTGCTGTCCTGCTCCTGTCCAAGCCCCGGGCCGATGGCCAAGGCATCGTAGCGGTCCAGGTCGGGCAAGGTCGAAAGCCGGGTCCTGCTCGGATCCGCCGTGGTCATCGCGTCAGGCACCGTGGTGGCCATGAGCGGAGCCAGATCACCGGGGACATGTGCAGTGACCAGGCCCGCTCCACTCCGTAAGGCCCCTTTCACAGCCAATACCGCGGCACCGAACATCCCCTTCGAACCGGCCGACACGAAGGCATGCCCACGCGTCCCTTTATGGCTGTATCGCGGCAACGGCAGGAGCATGCCACGAATTGCGGGCGTGGTGACCCAATTCCCGAGCCGGGGTGCCTCGGCCAGCGCTATCGGGTCCAAGCCGATGGGCAACAGGTCCCAGTTCCCCGCGTATTGACCTGTCTCGGCAATGAGCAACGGCATACGAGGCACTTCGAAGGTGAAGGTCCACTTGGCATGGATACAGGCCTCCGGCTCGAAGGGGTCTCCGGGTCCGGTCATTCCGGAAGGAAGATCGATGGCGACCACCGGATTACCGCAAGCGTTGATGGTCTCCACCAAGGCGCGCAGCCAACCGGTGGGTTGGAGGCTCAGTCCGGTACCGAACAAGGCATCCACGACGAACTCATCCTCAGCCACTTGGAACCCTGCGATCGAAGCGTCAAGTTCGAGGACCTCGCCTCCAGCTTCCCGCCATAGCCGCATATTCGCAACGTGCTCCGGACTCCCTTCCTCACGGTGTTTGGCAAGCACCACCCGTACCGGGATACCGGCTTCCTGAAGGACCCGTGAGATCACGAGCCCATCGCCTCCATTGTTTCCCATCCCCGCCACGACCAGCCCACGACGGAAGGAGTTCAGCTCACCTTTACGGAGCAGATCCAGGATCCGCAACGCGCAGGTGTTGGCAGCTCGTTCCATGAGTTGGACGGAGCTTATGGGCTCGCGCTCCATGGTCAAAGCCTCCACCTCCCGGATAACAGAAGGAGAGAGAACAGGAATATGGTGTGACCTTCTCATTGTCCTGCGTCCCAACACCGTTGAAGGATGACCGACGATCGGATCACCAAAGTACGTTCGAACATCATGAAATACAGTGTTGTTCACATTGGTCGAATGAAGGTGTTCCTTGCGAACTGTCAACCGTTCAGCCCGGAATTGGGTTATTTTCAACGCCTCTCCGTTCTCTTCACAGCAAACCAATGAACCCACCAGAACAAATGAAAAAGATCCTACCCTATGCCCTCGCGGGCATCCTTCTTCCCGCCCTCGCCACCGGCCAGGACCAAGGTCCGAACCTGGTCGACAACGGCAGTTTCGAGACCACTTCACCGGTAGTCACGACATGGGACCAACTGGAACGTGCCACCGGCTGGACCAATGCCAATGGGGGCTCGGTGGATATTTTCAGTGCCGAGGGATGCACCAATACCATAGGGATCCCTGAGAACGAGCTCGGGTCCAGCACTGCGTTCGAAGGGTCCAGCTATGCCGGTTTCGTGGCATGGAAGGATGATCAGCGTCCGAATTGGAAACGTATGGTGAACGGCCGGGATGAGAGCCCGACCCGAGCTGCATGGAACCAATACAGCGAGTACCTGCAAGCAGCGCTCAACGCCCCGTTGAGCGCAGGTCAGAAGTACGACATATCCTTCATGGTGAAGCTGGCCGACAAGAGCGACCGGGCCATGAGCGGCATCGGAGCGTATTGCTCCCCGACCATGCTGGACCATGCCCATCGCCACCACATGACTGAACTGGCCGATGTGGCCAGCACCTCCATCCTGGAGAACAAGAAGGATTGGGTCGAGGTGAAAGGCACCTTCGTGGCCGATGGCGATGAGAAATACGTAGTGATCGGCGCTTTCGGGCCGAACATGGAGAAGAAGAAAGTGGTCGAAGGTGCTGACAACCAGCGCGCGTACTACTACATCGACGCCATCGCGGTGCGCTTGCATCCCGAGGACGACCGGGATAAGGACGGGGTCATCGACAAGGAGGACAACTGTCCGGATGAACCAGGTCCGGTGGCATTGGGCGGTTGCCCCGATAGGGACAACGATGGCGTGGCCGATAAGATGGATGCCTGTCCCGACAAGGCCGGTCCCGTGAACCAGCAAGGCTGCCCTGATACTGATGGGGATGGCATCGCTGACAACCTGGACAAGTGCCCGAACGTGGCCGGTATCGCGGAGATGAAAGGGTGCCCGGCCATCCATGAGGACACCAAGAAGCTGTTCGAGAAAGCCCTGACCGGTATCCAGTTCGAGACCGGTAGTGCGGTGATCAAGAAGAGCAGTTACGGCATTCTGGACCAAGTGGTCGCCGTGATGCAGAACAATCCGGAGTACAAGTTGGAGATCCATGGCCATACGGATAGCCAAGGAGATGATGCCAAGAACATGACGCTCAGTGAAAAGCGTGCTGCTTCCGTTCGCGAGTACCTGACCACCAAAGGCGTGGATGGGGAACGTCTGCGTTCCTTCGGGCATGGCGAGACAGAGCCTGTGGCGGACAACAACACCAGCGCGGGTCGTGCGAAGAACCGCCGTGTGGAGTTCAAGGTGATGTTCTGGGAGTAGCCGGATCCACCCATTTTCGAAGAGGCCACCTCGTGCGAGGTGGCCTCTTTTCGTTCCGGCCTTCGAAAACGATCAGTCTTCCGTGCAAGACCCCTGCGCCACGCCACCGGTGAAGAGCACCACTGGAGCAGCTTCATTGCCGCTGATCGATCCTTAGTGCAACGGAGAACACTCAATGCCCCTCGCGGCTCGATCCACTTCAGTATCCCCGAATGAAAGATCAGTAGCTACCTGTTGTTCAAGGAACTATGGACCACTGATCGAAGTAACACAGTAGAGGTACAGCGCGTGATGCGGGGCATGGATAGCCAGGCCGTTCTCATCGGGAGCACCGGAACGAGATGGTAACACATCTCACCGCAAACGCAACGTCGAATAACCATGCATACATCAAAGCAGAAAGGGCCGTCCCTTTCGGAACGGCCCTTTCAAGGCTGGTATGTGATAGCTTACTGGAAGTAGAAGTTCACACCGATGCTCGCACCGCTAACGCCGGTGTCGATGCTGAAGTTGTTCTCCTTCGTTCCGTTCTCCATGGTGCGGCTCTCAACCGCGCCAGCAGAACCGGAAGCCGGGTTCCAACGCTCCTCGGTGACCTCACCGAAGCCGGTGCTGCTCATCATCAGGCCCCAGGTGTACTCACCGCTGAGGGAAACCTTCGGAGCGCAGAACCATTCGACGCCACCGAAGACACCCAGGCCGAGGCCGAAGGTCGAACCGTTCTTGGTCTCGGTCGGACGGAAGCTGGTCTGTGGGTTGTCAGCGGAAAGAGCGTTACCGTATTCGTTGGTCGTCTTGCTGTTCCCGAACATGATGTACGCTTCGCCACCGTAAACACCCACCACGCGGGTGCTTCCGATACGCTTTTCGAGACCGGCACCGAGAACGATGTTCATGTAGCTGTCCTTGGTCACGTCCTCAACCTGCACAGGAGCCACTGGTGGCGGAGTAGGCTGAACGGAAGCGTCCACCATGGTCGTCTCCTTCATGGAACCGAAACCGATGCGCAGCTTTCCACGGTATGCGGTGTTGGCATCGATCAACTTCTTGCCTTGGATGGCGAAGTAAGGGTTCGCCCAGGTCAAACCTTGGCCGATGTTGTTGTTCAGGTTACCGTTGAACAGGTTACCGGCGTAGTTCAGGAGTGGCGTGGCATCGAAGGTGATACCGTAGTCGCCGCTCTGCGAGAGCCAGTTCTCACCGCGGTTGCTGGTGATCTCCCCCGTTTGAGCGGAGGCCGTCATGGCAGCGACCATGGCTGCCGAGAAGAGTACTTGCTTCTTCATGGTTGGTTGGTTAGGTGCGTGTTTGGTTCTTGTTTGGTTAGAATCGAGGTCGAAGATCGGTGCTTCGAGCGGGGCAAGGTTATGAACTTTTCAACACACTACGAACAACTATTTGTTGATCAAGTGGCTTTTTGCTTTGCTTCGTCGAAGATGAATATGCCTTGTAACGTGGAAATCGGCGCAAATATGGGACCTTTTTCGGACATGATGTCAACTTACGCGATCTTGGAGCATCGGAACGAAGCGGAAGGCACCCAGATCCTCTGAACTGTTCGTCCCATCGGCTCGGCGCACCATGCGTATCATCCGCTGCTCTTCCCCTTCCCCGACCGGTATCACCAGAATACCACCCGACTTCAACTGGCCGAGGAGATCCTCGGGCACGAACGGCGCTCCACAGGTCACAATGATCCGATCGAAAGGCGCCTCGCGCGGGAGTCCTCTGTAGCCATCGCCAAAATAGAGGTTCGGACGCATGCCCATGGATGCCAATCGTGCCTTGGTAAGCAGGTACAGCGGTTTGTGGCGCTCAATGCTGAAGACCTTGGCCCCCATGGCGAGCAATACGGCCGTTTGATAACCGCTGCCCGTACCCACCTCCAGCACCTTCATGCCTCTTCGCAACTCGAGCAGTTCGGTCTGGAAAGCCACTGTATACGGCTGGCTGATGGTCTGTCCACAAGGGATCGGGAAGGCGATGTCCTGGTATGCCAACTCCAGGAACGCGGTGTCATCGATGAATTGATGTCGGGGTAGGTTTCCGATCGCGGTAAGCACAAGCTCATCCTTGATCCCCTTGGCCCGCAATACATCCACCAACTGCCTGCGCAGGCCTTGGTGCCGGTAATCATCCTTCGGTAACACAACCACGGGCCAAAAGTAATCGTCGCTCGCGCACGCCGACGCGAAGTCCTACTTTTGCGGGCCTTTCGGGCGGATACACAGGGATCCACCGTGGCATGCATGAGCAAACGGCATCGCATAGGCGTACTCGGGGCCGGCCATCTGGGTCGGATCCACATCCAACAGCTCAAGGAGATCGAGGATTGGGAGGTTGTCGGGTTCCACGACCCCCATCCGGAGAAATGCGAGGCCATCACTGCAGAGTTCGGGGTGGAGGCAACGCAGGATCCGGAAGCCCTGATCGACCGGGTGGATGTGGTGGACATCGTGACCCCTACCCTTTCCCACTTCGACCTCGCCTCGAAAGCCTTGCGCGCGGGCAAGCATGTGTTCATTGAGAAGCCCTTGACCAACACCGTGGCCGAGGCCGATGAACTGCTCGCCTTGTCCCGGTCCTGCCGGAGATCGGTGCAGGTCGGGCATGTGGAACGTTTCAACCCGGCCTTCCAAGCAGCGTTGCCCTTCTTCGCCTCCCCGATGTTCATTGAAACGCACCGGCTTGCACAGTTCAATCCGCGTGGCACGGACGTGAGCGTGGTACTCGACCTTATGATCCACGACATCGACATCGTGCTGCATGTGGTGAAGTGCCCTGTGGCCGATATCCGTGCGAGCGGCGTTGCCGTGGTAAGCGACACCCCTGATATCGCCAATGCCCGTATCGCTTTCGCCAACGGGTGTGTAGCGAACCTGACCGCAAGCCGTATCAGCATGAAGAACATGCGGAAGAGCCGCTTCTTCCAACGCGATGCGTACATCGCCGTGGACATGTTGACCAAGAGCACCGAGATCGTGCGGATGCGAACGGTGGAAGGCGAACCCGACCCGTTCGCGGTGACCATGGACCTTGGCCCGGACAAGGGCATCCGTGAGATCAGCTTCGAAAAGCCTGAAGTACATGTTACCAATGCGATACGGGAGGAATTGCGCGCTTTCGCAACAAGCATCCGCAAGGGTGAACCACCCGCAGTGAGCATCGAAGACGGAGCCGAAGCCTTGCGCACGGCACACCGGATACTCGGTGAAATGACGATGCAGAACGCCTGAGGGCATACTGATCAGACCGTCCTTGCGTTCTTACCTGCATACGATGACCCGGACGCTGCCAGTACTGGTCTGCCTCTGCCTTGCTCTGGCCGCATGCCGAAAGACCGAGGACGTGCCCGCCTATCTGGTGATCCCGGCGATCAATGTGGACGCCACCATGGCAGAGGGTGGGTCGACCAGTAAGATCACTGAAGCATGGGTGAGCGTGGACAACCGCTCGCTCGGTGTATGGGAGCTCCCGGCCAGGATACCGGCCCTCGGAACAGGTACCAGCACCGTTTCCGTGACCGCAGGGATCAAGCGGAACGGCACCTTCGA
This sequence comes from Flavobacteriales bacterium, assembly GCA_020437805.1. Classification (GTDB taxonomy): domain Bacteria; phylum Bacteroidota; class Bacteroidia; order Flavobacteriales_F; family PHOS-HE28; genus PHOS-HE28. The sequence goes on along the minus strand of JAGQVV010000275.1, from coordinate 9,445 downwards.
CGACCGACTGCGGTATCCGTTCTACGAGACCTGGAGCTCATCCGTGGAACTCGTTGAGGAGGGCAGCGTCGAGCTCGCCCCTGTCGTGGTCTACGCTGAGGAAGCGAACTTCTGGTGGGAGGGCTTCGAGGACGTGGGCAACAAGTTCAACGTATCCGAGGACAGCGATACCACCCTGGTCCTGTACACACCGAATTCCGATCCCGACCTGCTGGTTGACGGTAGCACCTGCGCCGGCTTCGTGCTGGAGCCGGGGCGAACGCAAATGAGCCTGTACACGGATGAGGACTTCAGTTCTTCATCCGGCCCAGCGTTCGTGGAACTGGACTATAGTACCGATGTGACCCTCACCATAGGCCTGTTGTACAATTCCAGTGGGGTGAACGTGGCCGAGGCCTGGGTGGTGCTGTTGCCGACCACGGACCCAGGAGGCCTCCGTTGGAACAAAGTGTACATCGACGTATCGGCCTTCTTCGAACCGACCGGTATCAGCCAGCGCGACTTCTACATCGCCACAGCGTTGCCCTTGGGGCAAACGAGCGGTCGCGTCCTGCTGGACAACTTCAAACTGGTACGCCGCGACCCATGATGGACCGAAGGTTCCTTGTTGCGCGCTATGTTCTGGCCGACCTGATCGGCAGCGCGCTGGCATGGACCCTCTTCTACGCTTACCGGAAGCTCCATTTGGAACCCATCAAGTTCGGGTACGCCATTCCATTGGACTTCGACGCGAATTACTTCAAGGGGCTTGTCCTGGTCCCCTTGTTCTGGTTCGGTCTGTACACCATGATCGGCGGCTACCGGGAGATCCACCGGAGATACAGGATCATGGAATTGGGCCAAACCCTGCTGATCAGTCTGATCGGCGTGGTGGTCATTTTCTTCGTGCTCCTGCTGGATGATGAAGTGGCCAATTACACCTATTACTACCGCTCATTCGCCGCGCTCTTCCTGCTTCATTTCGGGATCAGCTTCCTGCTTCGCTTTCTCCTGACCAGCAGCACCGTGCGCAAAGTGCACGACCGGGTGATCGGTTTCAACACGGTATTGGTCGGTGGTAACGAGCAGGCCTTGGCGATCCATGCGGAGATCGAGGGTATGAAGAAATCGCCCGGGAACCGCTTCGTCGGTTTCGTGAACGTGAACGGTGGTGACCAACTGTTGACCACCGTGGGGCTCCCGCGTCTTGGGAAATGGAACGAATTGCGGGCGGTCATCGGCCAGCATGCCGTGGAAGAGGTGATCATTGCCGTGGACTCCGGGGAGCATGCCCACATCAGCCGGATCATGACCGAATTGGAAGGGACCGGGGTCCGTATAAAGATCATTCCGGACATGTACGACATCCTCTCCGGTTCGGTGAAGATGACCAGCATCTTCGGTGCCCCGCTGATCGAGGTGAACCCGCAGATCATGCCGGCCTGGCAGTTCTCGGTGAAGCGTGTGTTCGATATCACGGCAAGCGCATTGGCCTTGATGATCCTTTCGCCGCTATTCCTCGTGCTGGCGATCCTGGTACGGAGTTCCTCTCCCGGTCCCGTGTTCTTCCGGCAGGAACGGATCGGTAAGCATGGACGTCCGTTCAATATCGTGAAATTCAGGAGCATGTACATGGGGGCCGAAGCCAATGGACCTCAACTGAGCAGCACCTCGGACCCACGGATCACCCCGATCGGCCGCTGGATGCGCAAGACTCGCATGGATGAGATCCCGCAATTCTGGAACGTGTTGAAAGGTGATATGAGCTTGGTGGGCCCGCGTCCGGAGCGCCAGCATTTCATTGATGCCATCACCGAAGTAGCGCCGCACTACACGCACCTGCACAAGGTGCGCCCGGGGATCACCAGCTGGGGTCAGGTGAAATTCGGGTATGCCGAGAACGTTGACCAGATGGTGCGCCGATTGAAGTACGACATCCTGTACATCGAGAACATGAGCCTTGCCGTGGACCTGAAGATCCTGGCGTACACGGTGCTCATCATCCTCAAGGGCGATGGGAAGTAGGACCGGTCCATGATCCGCCCCTACCTTGCCGCCACAACCAAAAGACCATGAATATTTCTGTAATCGGTGCCGGCCAAATGGGCAACGGCATCGCCCACGTTTTCGCGCAGAGCGGGCACAGCGTAACGCTCATCGATATCGAACCGGCCGGTCTGGAGAAGGCCATCGCCACGATCACCAAGAACCTCGACCGTCAAGTGGCGAAAGGGATCCTGACCGAGGACCAGAAAGCGGCCACGCTGAAGCGGATCGCCACCAGCACCGACATGGCGGCCGGGGTGAAGAACGCCGAACTCGTGGTGGAAGCCGCCACGGAGAACGTGGACCTCAAACTGAAGATCTTCCGGGACCTTGATGCGACCGCTCCAGCGAACTGCATCCTGTCCACGAATACCAGCAGCATCAGCATCACGCGGATCGCTGCGGCGACGAAGCGCCCTGCCCAAGTGATCGGCATGCACTTCATGAACCCGGTCCCTGTGATGAAGCTGGTGGAGGTCATTCGCGGATACGACACCACCGATGCCGTGACGAAGACCGTGGTGGACCTGAGCACCGCTATCGGCAAAGTGCCGGTCACGGTCAATGATTACGCAGGTTTCGTGGCCAACCGGATCCTGATGCCGATGATCAACGAATCCATCCAGACCCTTTTCCAAGGTGTGGCCGGGGTCTCGGAGATCGACACGATCATGAAGCTCGGCATGGCCCACCCCATGGGTCCCTTGCAACTTGCGGATTTCATCGGACTGGACACCTGCCTGGCCATCCTGCGGGTGTTGCATGAGGGCTTGGGCGAGCCGAAGTACGCACCGTGCCCCTTGCTCGTGCAAATGGTCGCCGCCGGAAAGCTCGGCGTGAAGAGCGGCGAGGGTTTCTACGCATACACCCCGGGTAGCAAGGAGAGCGTGGTGGCACCTGCGTTCCGTAAGTGATCATGCGCATCGGTTGTCTCCTTCTGGCGCTGGGGCTTGGTAGCCTCTCCAACGCTCAGGATCGGCAGGCCGAGGATTCATCCAACTGGCGCGTCGGTGCGGCGTTCGCCTATGGCCTGAGCCACCGTGAGTTGCAGTCCGATGGGTCCAGCCCCTTGAGCCCCGGCATCATTGAACTACGGAACAGGCTGGAAGAACCGGGAACCTTTCTGGGCGGTAGTGTGGATGTCCTCTACGACATCGGCCATCGCTGGTCCATCGGCACGGGCATCCAAGTCTTACAGCTCGGCTATCGTATCGGACCCGTACCCCTCGCTACGTTCGATGACCCTGAGGGCACGGACGGCGCAACTGCGCTCGTCTTCGATCGCTACACCTTCCTCAGCGTTCCCTTTATGGCCCACTTCCGTATCGGCCAGGGAGTGCTACGCTTCCAACCAGCGCTTGGGCTGGCTGCCGATGCACTTGTTGAAGCCACCGCTCGGGCCGAGCAGACCACAGCGAACGGCAGCACGACCACCTCCCGGTCCAGTATCAACGCGGACCAGTTCAACCGTCTGAACCTGTCCGGTGTGGTGGAACTGAACTTCCTCTACCAAGTCGGAACCCGCTGGCAACTGCGTTTGTCGCCCACTGCTCGGCATCAATTGCTGTGGATGAACGACGGGTTCATTCTGGAACGTCTGTATGCCGGTGGTGTGGGCCTGGGTGTCTTGTTCACGCTGTGACCATGCTCATTCGCCCAGCCACCACCGCCGATATCCCCACCATTCGGTCCATTGCTCATGCCGCATGGCCGGTGGCCTATGCCAACATCCTCTCCCCTGCCCAACTGGACTACATGCTGGAGCTGATGTACAGCGAGGCCGCCCTGCTGGACCAGTTCACCATCCATGGCCATCGCTTCCAACTGGCCGAGCGCAACGGTACGGCCATCGGCTTCGCGAGCCACGAGAGCGACCCGAGTGGGACATCGAGAACGCGATTGCACAAGCTCTATGTGCTACCGGAACGGCAAGGGACCGGCACCGGGAAAGCGCTTCTGCATGCCGTGGAACAACGCGCTGCGGAAGTCGGTGACGCCTTCGTGGAATTCAACGTGAACAAGTACAATCCCGCTTTGGCTTTCTATCAGCGTCAAGGCTACACCATCCTGCGCTCTGAGGTGAATGATATCGGCCGTGGGTTCGTGATGGACGACCACGTGATGGAAAAAGCCCTCAGGCCGTGAACACGAGCGGAGCCGGTCAGTTGTTCGATACCTGCTCCAAGGGGAACCCGTACTTCCGGTAGAGCCGGGCCTTGCGCTTCTCCAGTCGGGCTTGGGCCTTCGCGGTCTTTGCCGAACGTGCCGCCACAGGCAGCTCACCGCGTTCGATGCGCTGCACGATCAATTCGATGGTACGGTCCTCGCCCATCGGGTCGTAGTTCGACTTGAGGTCCTGCCCGAAGAGGCGCGCCATGCCTTGCCAGACAAAGGCCACGAAGGAACCGCGAAGCTCCTTCACCAGTTCATAGGAGGTCTCTCCGGTCTGTCGATCGATCAGTTTGACGAGGATCCTTCCCTGGCTCATGGTAAGGTCCTTGACCTCCGCCTCGAACTCGGCCCGTAGCTCGGCCTCGGCCAATTTGATGTAGAGGTCCTGATCACCATCACGTTCGATCCGGCTCAGGTCGTTCTCGTATTCCTTCAGCAGCTTACCCGTAAGGTCCGCATACGGGTACACCTTGATCACATGGCGCATCAGTCGGGTGTAGCGTTCGGCCTCCCTGCGATCCCTGGGGCGCCAGCGTGCATCCACGTTGGCTTCAGGCAATTGCACCAGAGGCACGGTATCCCCATCGATAACCACGGCCTGCAACACATGGGTATTGACCGGCCCTTGCGCGGAGCATACCACGGCAAGGGAGCAGCAGGCGGCCAGAATGGCTGTGCTTCGGGTCATTCGGTATCCTTCCGGCATGGGAAGCTACAACGCTGATCCCATGCCGGTATTCCCTTGTACCCGATCAGCGGCGCTTAAGTTTCCAAGCACTCGCCCCGGAGCCCACGGTAGTCGCCTGCTTCAGGCGTTGGGCCTGAACCTGCTCAAGGAACCCGGCCACGAGCGCAGCGGCCATGACCTCCTCGGGATCCGTGCCCTCCAGCACTTCGGGGGTGAAATGGTCCCGGACGAAGTGGGTGTCGTACTTCCCGCTTCGGAAGGTCCTATGCCCCATCACGTACCGGCAGAACCCCAAGGTCGTCTCCACACCGGAGATCGCATAGTCATCGATCGCGCGTTCCATGCGGTTGATCGCTTCCTCCCTTGTGCCGCCGAAGGTGATCAGTTTGGCGATCATCGGGTCATAGTGGATCGGAATATCCATTCCCTCTTCGAAGCCATCATCAACCCTTACACCCGGCCCTTGTGGCGGGCGGTAGGTGCTGAGCTTGCCGATATCCGGCAGGAAGTTGTTCGCAGGGTCCTCCGCATAAACGCGGACCTCGATAGCGTGACCGTTGATCTTGAGCTCGTCCTGCGTGAAGGGTAGCTTCTCCCCTTCCGCCACGCGGATCTGAAGCTTTACCAGGTCCAGCCCGGTGATCATTTCCGTAACGGGGTGTTCCACCTGCAAACGGGTGTTCATCTCCATGAAGTAGAACTCCATGCTCTCATCCAGCAGGAATTCCACCGTACCCGCCCCGGTATAGTCCACGCTCTTCGCCACGGCCACGGCGGCTTCGCCCATTCGCTTGCGCAATTCGGGGGTGAGCACCGCGCTCGGTGCCTCTTCCACCACTTTCTGGTGCCGGCGTTGGATGCTGCATTCGCGCTCGAAGAGGTAGCAGGTGTTGCCGTGGGAATCGGCCATGATCTGGACCTCGATGTGGCGCGGGCCCGCGACATACTTCTCGATGAAGACGCTGCCGTCCCCGAAGGCGTTCTGTGCTTCGCTGATGGCACGCTCGAGCCCTTCCTTGAGCTCGCTCTCCTGCTCCACGATCCGCATACCTTTTCCACCTCCTCCGGCAGCTGCTTTGATCAGGATCGGGAAAGCGATCGTCCTGGCGACGGCCATGGCCTCCTCCAGACCACTGACCGCTCCTTCGGTACCGGGCACCAAGGGCACACCGTGTCCTTTCACCGCTTCCTTGGCAGCCAGCTTATCGCCCATCACCTTCATGGCATGCGGCGATGGGCCAACGAAGAGTATGCCGGCCTTCTCCAAGGCGCGTGCGAACTCTCCGTTCTCGCTCAGGAAGCCATAACCGGGATGCACGGCATCGACCTTCAGATCGGTGCACACCTTGATGATCTTCTCGAACACCAGATAGCTCTCCTTGCTGGGCGCTGGACCGATGCACACCGCCTCATCAGCGAAGCGTACGAAGGGTGCGTTACGATCGGCCTCGGAATACACCGCTACCGTGCTGATGCCCATTTCGCGTGCCGAGCGCATCACGCGTAAGGCGATCTCGCCGCGGTTGGCGATCAGGAGTTTCTTGATGGAGCGGGTCTTGGCCATGGGGGGCGACTTCTCGGATGGAGGTTGCGAAGATGCGAACCCTTGGCCTGAAGTTGCGAACTTCGTGATCGTGAGGGTGGTCCTACTTCTTCTCTTCGTAGTACCCCGTGCACTGGTGCAAGGCCAGGGCTTGGTCGACACCTTGATCACGGACACCGGGCTCGTGGTGCGGCATACGCACGCGACCGGAGGACCGAGCACCGAAGAATGGACCGACCTCCAAGGCCATTATGGGCGAAGTACCGCCTACGACCGGGACGGGAACGTGATCTTCCAACACTCCACGCGCACTATCGGAGGCCATTGTACGGTAGTGTTCACATACCACGCGAACGGTGCGGTCAGCAGCGCCATGGTGGATGATGCGCCGGAAATGGGACCCCAGTGGTACCGGAGCACGACCACCTTCAAGGAGGACGGCATTCGGAAGGGCTTCCATGAGGAGGGCAATGACATCAGCCCGAAGGGAGAACGCCCCCGACTACGGACCTTGGATGACACGCCTTTACCTCCTCCCGACAGCACCGCGAACGGCGATCCGCTGTTCGTTAACGAAGTGTACGTGTTGAATGATGGAAGTGTGCCCTGTCTGATCACCATCGCACCCCGTGGGGAGGCAACGGCCTTACCCCCGCGCAAATTCACTTTACAGCCCGGCGAGAACGCGCGTGTGGGCCACTTCCTTTCCGTCGGGGAATTCCGTTCACCGGTGGACGTGATCGTGGTAACGGGTACCGTGACCCAGCGCAACGGAAAACCAAGCACCGTGAGCGTGCTCATGAACCGCAAGCAGACCAAAGCTCCGCGGCAACGCGCCTATTACTATCAGGTCGCGGCCAATGGCGGCCGCGTCGGGTTCGGGTTCTGAGGTCTACTTCAACACCTCCTTCACCCGGTCGGCAGCTTCTTGCAAGGCCACGGCACTAAGCACCTTCAGCCCGCTCTTATCGATCAGCTCCTTGGCCTCCACGGCATTGGTGCCTTGCAAACGCACGATGATCGGCACCTGGATATCACCGATGTTCTTGTAGGCATCCACCACGCCTTGGGCCACGCGATCACAACGGACGATACCCCCGAAGATGTTCACCAAGATGGCCTTCACCGTCGGGTCCTTCAGGATGATCCGGAAGGCTTTCTCCACGCGGGCCGCGTCGGCCGTGCCTCCGACATCGAGGAAGTTTGCGGGTTCGCCACCGCTGAGCTTGATGATGTCCATGGTGGCCATCGCCAGTCCGGCACCGTTCACCATGCAGCCCACGTTGCCGTCCAGCTTCACGTAGTTCAAACCCGCTTCACCGGCTTCCACTTCAATGGGATCCTCCTCGGTCTTATCGCGCATCTCCACATAGTCGGGATGGCGGTACAGGGCATTGCCGTCCAAACGCACCTTGGCGTCCACGGCTGCGATCTTGTCATCGCTGGTCTTCAGCACCGGGTTGATCTCGAACATGGCCGCATCGCAGCCCTCGTATGCCTTGTACAAAGCGGCCACGAACTTCACCATGTCCTTCTTGGCGGCACCGCTCAGGCCCAGGTTGGTGGCGATCTTGTTGCACTGGAAAGGACGAAGACCCACGCGCGGATCGATGAACTCCTTCTGGATCTTCTCCGGCGTGTGCTCGGCCACCTCTTCGATGTCCATGCCACCCTCGGTACTGTATACGATGACATTGCGACCCGAGGCACGATCGAGCAACACGCTCATGTAGTACTCCTTTGTTTCGCTGGGACCCGGGTAGTACATATCCTCGGTGATCAGCACCTTGTTCACCTTCTTCCCTTGCGGCGGGGTCTGTGGGGTCTTTAGCATCATGCCGATGATCTCCTCGCTCTTGGTGCGCACCTCATCGATGTTCTTCGCCAGCTTCACGCCACCACCCTTACCGCGACCACCGGCATGGATCTGGGCCTTCACCACCCACCACTTGGTGCCGGTCTCCTGGCCCAGGCGCTTGGCCTGGTCCACCGCCTCATCGGCATTGTAGGCCACCAGGCCGCGTTGGATCCGTACGCCGTATTGTGAAAGGATGGCTTTGCCTTGGTACTCGTGCAGGTTCATCGTGCGCTGTTCTGATCGTTCGGTAGCACCTCCATCCCGGAGGGCGCCGCGAATGTACACGCCTCGGTGCAGACTACCGGAGAACCGCTCCCACCGCGCGCTTCGGACCACACCCTCCCGACCCGAACACCCCTGTTACCTTCGTGGCCGCTGCGAAAACCCCGTATGGACCTGGAATGCCCGAGAACACCGGATCGACATTGAGCGTGACCTTTTGGAAGAATGAGCTCGGAGAGCTCCTGCAACGAGCTGGGGTTCCCGAACAGTTGGTGGATTGGGTCACCGTGGTCATCATCGCCGCCTCCTTGTTCGTGATCCTGGGCGTGCTGTCGAAAGTGTTGACCCGCCTCTTCAACGTCGCGTTCAAACGCTTTTCCACCGGAACGGACACGAATTTCGACGACCACCTGCTGGACCTGAAGGTACCGCGCTATCTGGCACGTGTGATCCCCTTGATCATCGGCTACCAACTGATCCCGGTGGTGCTCAGTGATGCACCGGGAATGATCGGGGTCACCGAGCGGCTCTTCAACGTCTTCTTCATCCTGCTGGCCGTCCGCATCGTCCGTGCGGTGATGCTGGCGGGCCGCGATACCCTGAACGACCTGCCGACCTATCGGGACAAGCCTTTGGACAGTTACGTCCAGGTGGCCTCGCTCGCTGTCTATTTCATCGCTGCGATCCTCCTCTTCTCGCTGCTCACGGGCAAATCCGTTCTGGCCTTCCTCACCGCCATGGGCGCGGCATCGGCGGTACTCCTTTTGATCTTCAAGGATGCCATACTCGGCTTCGTGGCCAGCATCCAGATCAGTGCCAACGACATGGTGCGCCGCGGCGATTGGATCACCATGCCGAAGTACGGCGCGGATGGCGATGTGGAAGAGATCAACCTCACCACCGTCAAGGTCATCAACTTCGACAAAACGATCACCAC
>JAGQVV010000274.1 GCA_020437805.1 Flavobacteriales bacterium | reverse complement strand
GCGTTTCCGTCGTTACAAGCCGTGCCGGGAACGGCCGGGCCGTTCATCACACCTTCACAATCCAATGGCGCGAAGTTCAATCGGACGTACTGTAGCGCGCCGGATGCGAAGAAGCTGAACGCATTGTCGCAAATGGAGAGCGTCCATACGCCGTTCGCAGCACCGGTGTACCCGTTGAGGGACTGTTCCGGAGCGTAGGTCCCTGTCACGTTGTTGCTCCCTGGCATTCCGGTCAATGTGGTCCCTCCATCGCGCAGTTTCAACACGGAACCCGGGCAGCTGCTGGGGTTCCCGAAGTTGTTCCCGGAGCCACCGCGCTGCAGGATCATGTTCCTTGTCGTGCCGGAAGGTGAGGTCAAGGTGATGATCAGGTCGCCTCGGTTGGCATGGGCAATGATCAGGTCCACGCTCTCCAGAACGCGTTGCGCCCCGAGGGTACCTGGTTGACCCGAGATCGTGATCAAGGCGTTCGGACCGTTGTTCAGGGAGCAGCTGATATCCGGAATGGTCACGTTCTGTGCACAAACCCCGTTCTGCACCGGTGTTCCGGTGGTGGTGGTGAAGGTGATCGCATTGGAGTTCGCACCATAGGAGGACCCGCCGCAGTGGCGTCGAACGAAGTACTGGTACTCCGTTCCCGGGGAAAGGCCGCTCAACAATACATTGCTGACCTGGGTGGTGTTGATCACAGTGCCCCCCGTTCCAGCGCTCGCACCGGTACCAGGCGTGGTGAAGCCTGCCGAAGGTCCGTACTCCACGATGTAGTCACCTGCGAAGCCCTGATAGTTGGCCTCGGCGCTGCTGCTCTGAACGTTCGTGGCAGCGGTTGCCACGGTGCTCGGGCAGCTGATCAATTGCCACTCGAGAACGAATGTTCCTGTATTCGCGGCGAATCCATCCTGGATCCACCAAACGCGTTGGGTGCTGCCGGTGGTGTTCACCCAATCCACCCAATCCACCTCACCACCATCGTCGTCCACACAGGCGATCACGGTATTACCCGGGCAGGTGCCACCGAAGCGCACATAGTGTTGGCTGTCGTAGGTGTTGGACTGTTGCCTGATCGACAGCTGGTTCCCTGCCGGCACATCGATGTAGTACATGGCATCGGCGGCGGTGTTGGCGGTGGCCGATCCACAAACGAAGGAATGGTCCGCTGCGCGACCCACGGTGGTCCCTGGCAATGGACTTGTCTGGCTCGCCAGGTTCAAGGCGTTGATGCAATTGTCCGCTGAAGGGCAGTTCGTGATGTTCGTGAACGTTCCCAGGTTCTTGTCGCACAAGGCATCCACATCGTGGAGCAAGCGGACGTTCACCTGATCACCCACGGTGAACGGCCCTAGCACCTCAGGAGTGAAGAGCTGTACGTTGGTCACGGTGGTCGGTGTGCCTCCGTTCACGTCGTATACCAGATCCACAATGTTGCCATCCCCGGGGTCGAAGAGCAACACCTCCAAGGTGAAATTGTACGCTGCACAATTGTCCATCACATCCACGATCGCATCGGGGGCATCACAACCGGGAGTGCATTTCGCCTCGAACAGCCACGGTGTGGTCTGGCCACCATCGGCGCAGCTGTTCGTGCCGTTGCTGGAGATCTCGACATGGATCGCAGGACCGGTGGAGGTGAAGGTTTGGCCGGTCAGGTTCCCGAAGAAATTACCTCCTCCGAGCGCGGGTGCCAGATTGTCCGTTCCATCGTAGATATTGAGTCCATCGTTCAGGTCCAAGGTCCCTTGCACGAAATCCAAGGTCACGGTCTCGCCTGGTGTGGGGGATAGGAAGGTGAACGTCCTTGGATCGTTGTTCCTGTAGCAATGCTGCACGTTCAAGGTCTCCCCACAATCCAAGATGACCGGGCAGGTGGACCCTACCGTTGCCGACACACTACCGCAATCGCTGATCCCATTGGTCAGGGTCACCGAGATCTCGGCCAGGGCTGGGAAGGGACCAAGCAATGTGTTCCCGGCCACAACACCGTTCACCACGACAGGGGTTCCGTTGTCCACGGTATAGGTGATCTCTCCGGATGTCCCGGATCCCAGGCTGCTCACGTTCACCGAAACCTGGAATTGGTTGTTCGCACAATCATTCACATGCGTGATCACGGCCTGTGGTGGATAGCACAGGTTCACACTCGCATACCGGATCGCACCGACATCCTGGGCGACGGCATCGCAAGCACGAATGGTCCAGAACCCGTTCGGGTCGCTGCCATCATGGAATGTGGTCAAGGGCTCGTCAGGTGTCCACACCCCAACGTTCGTTGAATTCGTCGCCACCCCGCTCAAAGGTGCTCCTCCAGCTTGGAAGGTGAAGAGCCCGGAAGGACAAGCCGCGGCGTTCCCGAATTGGGTGCCTGATCCGCCATAGGGAGCACTGATCAGGGCAACCTCGTTGTTGTTCGGTGAGCGGAGGTATAGTCGGACGTCCGAACCCCATGTGTGGCTCAGGATCACATCCACGCTGCGCACGAAGACGTCCGTGCCCAGTGTGTTGCCCGTGCTGTTCAAGTTGAATGGTATGCTCCGGTAATCGTTCGTGCCGCAGCCATTGTCCGCAATGGTATTGGTGGCGTTCGGGGCCATGCATGTTCCATTCTCGTACGGTGGTGGTATGTACGTAACGATGACCCTACCATCGGCCCCGGCCCCTCCATTCACGGTGACGCAGCACCCCCGTTCTGCTCCCCCTCCGCCACCGCCAGGGTTGGAACCTCCGCTTCCAGTGCCGAAGAATCCGTTGCCCCCATCACCGCCATCACCACCCCCCGCTGGGGCATTTCCCCCCGTTTGTCCCGAGCCGTTCGCGCCATTGGCCGTGGTGCCTGCCGAGGATCCACCGCCTCCACCGGTCGAGCCGGGTGCGTTGGCGCCATTGCCACCCGCATAGGTCACCATACCGATGGACGCGGCAGCGGAGCCGCCATTCGCACCGGTCGTACTGTTGTTCCCGGCCGAAGTGCCGCCTTTGGCGAGTATGGTGGTGGATGTACCAAACCATGAATCACCACCTGCCCCCGTTCCGGAGCTCCCATTTCCTACGGTGACGGTGTACGTGTTCCCAGGTACAACTGGGATGATGCTGCTGGCATAGGCCCCGCCGCCGCCGCCGCCACCGCGACCGTTCGAGGTGCGCGATGCGCCGCGGCCACCACCACCCCAGCATTCCACGGTCACCTCCGTAACACCTGCAGGCACGGTGAATGTGCTGGAACCATTGTACGTGGTGGAGATCTGTGCTACCGATGGAAGGGAGAAGAACAACACGAGCATGACCACGCCAGCGACCATGCCAAGTGTTCTCCCGAGTCCGTGCGCCTGAGCGTACAGCTTGATGGCCGTGGGCACTCGGTCGCCCGAGCAGGACGTAGCTGTTTCCAAAGGGAAGATGTTGGGTAGGGTCCGATCCATGGCAAGGGAGGTGCTCGTGAATAGTGCGGTGGTCGACAGTATTATCCGTTTTAGAGGTGGGATTCTGCCGTTGGTCGATCAAAACTAGGGGAATGCCATATCGCTTGTCAAGACGATGTGTCGACAAAAGACTGAACTATATCGACGATCGATCGTTTCTTGTCGTCTAAATGATCAAATTCCCATGATCGATCCACCCGGTTCGAACGCTGAACGCAAAAAGCCCCCTCCCGATCGGGAGGGGGCTTTCGCTTGAGCCGTTGTCGGGACCGACCCTTACGGGGTGATCACGAGACGTTCGGTGTAGGCCTTGTCACCAGCGGTGATGTTGACCATGTACATGCCACCGGAGAGGTCACCGTTCAGGTCCAGTGCGGTGTTGAGGAAGCCGTCCTGTACCGCGATGGTACGGGCCGTTACACGCTTGCCGCTCAGGTCGTAGATGTCCACGCTCACGGTGGTCACATCGGCCTCGATACCCGTGAGGTTGAGGAACAACTGGTCACCACGGTTCGGGTTCGGGTACATGGTAAGACCGCCGTTGTTGGTCGCCATGCTCTGGCTTCCGCCGTCATCCACGGAAGAGCATTCGATCGTTACGGTACACATGCGTCCCCATTCTTCGACCGGATCCGGGTAGCAAGCCGGGTTCGGGCTGTCCACGCACCAGGTGGCTCCGCCATCCTTGCTCACACGCACATCCACCTCGTAGGTCTTG
>JAGQVV010000273.1 GCA_020437805.1 Flavobacteriales bacterium | reverse complement strand
GTCGCAAAGGACTTCCCTTGTGCTGGAAATGACTTCCCTTGCGCCAGAAAGGACTTCCCTTGTGCTGGAAAGGAATTGCCTTGCGCCGGAAAGGATCTGCCTTGTACCGGAACGGAAAGACGTGCTCCCGGAAAGGGGGGGGCGGATCGCTGTAGGGAACTACCTGCAACCAGCGAGGCAGTACCGGATCTTAGCGCGTGCCCGTCCTGAGAGCCAAGCCTGTACATTGACATCCGTTGTCCGTTCCAGCAGAAACGGCGAGTCCGCATGCCGGATACATGCAGTGGCACCGGGCGGTGTTATTCGGGAAGTGAACCTTGTTCCCACCTTCGTGTACCGATCCACATGCGCGTACTTCTGATCTACGGTCTGTGCCTCCCGCTCCTGGTACGGTCCCAACCAAGCCCGCCATCCTTCTGCATCGTGCTGGCCCATGACCGGGAGGCGCTGCGGCCGTTGGAGCGCGAGGTGAACGTGGTGCAGCTCTACCGCGAACGCGTGCCTTACGTGGGCATCAATGGCTCATGGTCGAAGCCGGAGGAGGTGACACCGCTTCAGGGTGGCCCATTGTTCCGCGACAGCACAGAACGCTGGACCGTCTACCACCCGCTCGAGGGCATGGCCGAGTCCCATCTCCTGATCACGGCAGGCACGGACACCATGCGCATCGACCTGCCGGAGGATCCATCGCAGCTGATCGATCGTGCGTGGTCGCGCGGTCAGCGAGACACGCCGGAGGTGATCCGCTTCCGCAAAGGCCGATACGCGATTGAAGATTTGATCCAAGCCCCGTGGGCCATTTCCGCTGCACGGAAGCTGGCCGGTCGCTTGATCGCCGAGGATGAAGCTGCCTACAAGAAGGAGCTTGCAGCGTTGGAGGAATATTACCGGAACCAAGCTCCACCGGCAGCACCCGCCCCGCCGTACACGCCACCACCGCCCATGACGGAGCAGGACTGGGCCGATCATTGGGCACAGCAGCCCCCGTTGAAGGAGGTGCTCGTGGAACGCACGAGCGCTGATACGGTCTGGCAGCGCATCACCGGCCGCGTGATGCTGAACGGTGGTTGCGGCAGCGGCATGCCCATCATCGGTATCGAGATGCTGAGCGACACGGGTTGGGTGGAACGAATTCCGTTCGACCCTACCCAGATGGACTGCGGCCTGCCGTGGGCGGATTGGGAGGATCACCGGATCACACTGCCGCTCCGGTGGTGGCTATACAACTATCGAAGGGTTGATGATGGCTTCTTCATACCCGGCAACTACCGCATCGTGCTGATGGGCGGGAATATGAAGGAAGTGCGAAGCCCATCGTTCCACCTACTTTGACATCGATGCGAGTGGTGAACATTCTCCTATTGTGCATGGTGGTATACGCCTCGAATGCCCAGATACCGCGCAAGCTCGATGGCCTCGAGTACCACGGCACCGGTAAGGCCGAACATCAGGAAGGCTGCGAGGGCTGCGGGAATGTCGGCATGGTCAGGTTCCTTTCGGGTTCCAGACTGGACTACCTGTTGCCGGGCTCCGACATGATGGATCGCCGGACCTATATGATCAAAGGGGAACGTGTCCTATTGGAAGGAGGAGGGATGATCATTGAACTGAGGGTCGATTCACTGTTCTTGCACGACTACGACCATGTGTATCCGTATATCAGGATATCGGAGGCGGAGGAATAGCTCCTTGGAATATCCAGCACCGGCGTTCACTTCTTATGGCCGATCCACCCGTGCGCCATGTACAGCAGGCCCGGAACGACGGTCACAAGGAACGGTGAAAGGAGCAGGTCAAGTCGCAAGAGGAAGAGGACAATGATACTCGCAACAGAGACCATGCCACCGATCAACGGCCACTTGTAAGCGAGAGCAAGTCCGATGATCGTACAGCATGGAAACAAGGTGAAGGCGACGATCTCCTTTGAATTGTTGAACCGCATGCCATGTGGGCCGTTCGCATCGCCCAAAAGGTGACCCATGAGCATCCAGAGGAGGAAAACGAGCATGAGGGTTCCGGCAATGAGCGAGGCCCAACGCAGGACTTGGTGTAAGGTTCTTGGTGCCATGCAAGAGAGGGGTAAGGAGTGCGGGTCGTTCGATGGGGCTCGGGTGATCATCCTCGCTATCTGGAACGGACGACGGTTTGCCCCGTGGAAGGGTCCAAGATCTTAAACATCCGCAAGGTTTCCCGTCCTCCGGGGACCAAGCTCGATCTGCGGAACCTCCAAGGCCGGATGTTCCGGATCGAGAAGGCGAACGGTACGTGACACGACCTATCGCTCCATGAACTTCCGACGGGTGTCCTCCTGCTGCCGCTGACCACGGAATAGGGCCATACCAGCCGACCACTGATCAAGCGGTGAGCAAGGTCGACCGGCCCCGGTGGGTTTAGGTCAACCGCTGTCCCAGGATACGACCGCACCACCGGCCACCGCTTGATGGGGCAGTGAGCGTTCGAATGGTACTCACAGGTCCACCTGCGCCACGAATATCTCCTTGCCTTTCGGCCCTTTGTCCCGACCGGTGAAATAGATGGCATCGGTGGTGAACATGGCCGGGAAGCTGCCCATGGGGTACCAGTCCTTGCCGTCCAGCTGCAGCGCATTGCTCATGCTTGCCGTGCGGGGCTTGATCCGAACGACTTGGCTCTGCAGGTACACCTCGTTCAGTTTCTTCACCGTGGTCGTCGTGAAGGTCGTGTAGTATCCTTTGGCCGTGGTCGTCTCGAACTGCGCATCGGTGGTGAATTCGATGGGGAACTGGTTCACCACCAGGATCAGGTCATCGCCTTTGATCATGGCTTGGTAGTTCACCACGCCGGTCTCGCCTTCCTTGCCCATCATCGGGATGAAGTGGAGCGCCTTGAATTCACCGGTGGAGGAGAGCTGTAGCGCGAAGGCCTGGGCCGGGGAATTGCCGAGTATGATCACGTCGCCGTTCGGCATGTCGATCACTTCCTTGAAATGGCTTTTTGCCATGTACCAATCCAGTTTCGCTTTCTCCCCGGCAGGCACCACCAGCTTGCTTTCCAAGTCGTCCTCACTGATGAAGGTGTTGTAAAGCACCTTGCCATCCTTGATACGGGTCACCTGCATGCCGGTCATCTTGGTGTACTGCAGGCCGTTGTACCAGCCATCGTGCTCGGCCTTGCCCTTGCCTACCAGGTAGGTGGAGACCTTGTCGTTCAGGATGTCGTAATCGCCCCAAAGCATCTTGCTCTTGAAGGACACCGAATCCTGCAACGTGCGGTCGTCGCCGAAGCGCATCACGGTGAAGTGGTCCTTGTTGTCGTTCCAGTAGAGGTGCTTCAGCGAGGCCAAGGTGGTAGGCCCGTTCAGAGGTGCGAATAGCGAACAGAGGTCACCGTTCTGCCCGAGGCCGGAGGCCACGGTCTGTGCCGTGTAGGGAAGGATGTACATGTCGTAGGGGATGTTCTCGAAGTCCATACCGTTCAGGGACAGCACTGCTACCCGGTTGGCGTTGAACTCCTGGTCTGTGCTCAGCTTCACCTTCTCGGTGACCACACCGGCGGCGAGCAGGGTGGCGTTGGCGGGCATCAGCAGGGGGTTACCGTACTGCTGTAGGTCCTGGTAGAAACCGTATTCGGTGGCCATGGCATCCACGTCGCTCAGGCTCTTGAAACCGCCGGGCGTTATGCGCCAGATGTCGCCGGCCTTGGGCTTCACACTTTCCTCCTCCACGAAGTTCATGCCGGTGTACACGCCCATGACGTAGTTCTTCTGCATATGCCCGCGCCAAAGCTTCATGCCACTGCCGAAGGCACTTCCGGCCTTCAGCCACTTCCGCTCCCGTCGGAAAGGGCCTCCACGCGGGCCTGTGGCATGTACCAAGGCAATTGCTTCTCGGCATCACCAGCGCTCATGGATCTCTCCTGCACGGCGCCCGTGCCGGCACCCAGGGACAGGGTGTACTCCTCCATCTGCACGCCATCCTTATTGGTGGATGCCACGTACAGCACGCGGGCCTGGTCGCCTTCTATGAAGGTGCCGCCGTAGCGTGCATCGCGCGAGGTTTTGGATAGTTCCGTGGAAGCGGAACTCGAAATGGACAGGTCCTGCGCGGACAACCCGGAGGCCAAGGCTGCGCAAAGAATGGTGGAGTAGGTGGTGGGGTTCAACATCAGCGGGTCTGTTTCATTCGCGATAGCGCGGACAAGCGGGACCGAGGACACCCCAATGGCAACCACAGCCCGTTGTTCCGGGTCTGTAGGATGGTTTTGTTGCGGCAACTTATAGAAATCCGTTGGAACCGGAAATGATCGTGCTCATGGCCGGGTGCTTTACAGTGCTGCACCAGTGCGCCTGAGCCCTGCACAACGGGGGGCGGAATGCTTTGGATAGGCCGTGCTTTCGCCGTACCTTCAACACATGCAGATCCAGATCAATACCGATAAGAACATCGAAGGCACCGAAGCCTTTGCCGAACACGTGCGCGCCGTGGTGGAATAGAACCTGAGCCACTATGCCGAGCACCTGACGCGCGTGGAAGTCCACCTCGGCGATATGAACGCCGACAAGACCGGCCCATGGGTATCGATCACGACATCGTTCCGGTCAGGTACGTTGGGGTCGCTGGATGCCCTGCGCCAACCGCTGGTCACAACCTCAGCATTGTGGCACAGGACGGCTGCATGTTGGACGGCGCTGCCCACAACTTGCAGCACCAACCCCATGGACCGCATAATCGATCAAGGCCCTGCCAAGCGGAAACGTGCTGTGCTGTATGGCACAGGTGCTCTCGTGCTGGGTATTCTGCTGTGGCTGGTGGTGAGCGCCTTGGGCAGCAACAAGGTGCGTGTAGAGGAAACGAAGCTGCAGATCGGCACGGTACACCAAGGGTTGTTCCGCGAATTCATACCGGTCACCGGTACGGTGCAACCCATACAAACGGTCTTCTTGGACGCACTTGAAGGGGGCACCGTGAAGCAGCGCTTCGTGGAGGACGGACACATGGTGAAGGCAGGTGAACGTATCATCGAGTTGAGCAACCCGCAGTTGCACATGGACGCCATCAACCGTGAAGCACAACTGCTCGATCAACAGAACAATCTGCGCAACACCAGGCTTGCCATGGACCAGCAGACCACGCGGCTGAAGGATGAACTGCTGAACCTGGACAAGGACCTGGTACGCTTGGAGCGGGATGCCATAGTGGACGCCCGCTTGGTGCACGATTCCCTGATGGCCCGCAACACCTATCTGAACAACCAGGAACACTTGCTGTACATGCGCGAAAAGCGAAAGCTCTTGGCGCAGAACCTACGGACCGATTCCATCTTCCGACGGTCGCAGGTGGGACAGATCGCCGGTTCCTTGGAGCTGATCCAGGAGAACCTGCGCTTCCTGCGCGAGAACCTGCAGAACCTGGTGATCAAGGCACCTATCGATGGGCAGCTCAGCGGCCTCGACGTTGAATTGGGCCTAACAAAACAACGAGGTGAGCGCATTGCGC
>JAGQVV010000272.1:1664-2085 GCA_020437805.1 Flavobacteriales bacterium | reverse complement strand
GCTGCTTGCCTTCCGCTTCACGCACCGCGTTGGTAAGGCTGGTCTTCACCCCGCCGAGCGAAAGTCCGACGATCAGCAATAAAAGTGCGATGACCACCATCCACGGCCATGTGGCGCTGGATCCATCATCCGAGCCACCCGGGGTTCCCGCCGTTTCACCACCAGGCGGGGGCGCAGGGGTCTTTGGTGCGTAGTTGTCAGCGTAGTAGAAAACGGCGTCGATCTCCTCATTTGTGAGGGCCTGCGGCGTCATGATGCTCTTGTTCCACTTGGCGAAGAGCTCTGTGGCGTATGGGTTTCCGGTCTTGAGGTAGTCCGTGCTGTTCTTGACCCAAGCGTAGATGTCGCCCTTTCCGTCCCAACGTGCCACAGCTCCTTTCAAGGCCGGACCGGTCAGGTCCTTATCCGGCTTGTGGCAGGC
>JAGQVV010000272.1:726-1604 GCA_020437805.1 Flavobacteriales bacterium | reverse complement strand
GACAGAGGCACAGAGGAAAAGAAGCGCGGTAAGGGTTGCGTGAAAGAGCCCGGTGGAACGATCTGAAATCCTTGCTACAAGCGGCATACCGAGCATTTTAGTAGGGACGTGGTCCTTTCGTCCGGGCGCAAAAATACACGGCGAAGCGTACGAAGGGCGATCGTGAGGCCGGGATGCCACAGGGATGTCACTATTTAGAATCATTCCAAACAAGGCAGGGCTTCGAAGCACAGCAGTTGGATCGCACCCATCGTACGGAACGGCATACTTTTGGCCATTGATCGACCATGCGATTCCTCATCTGCTTTCTTCTGGCCGTGATACGAACATCGGGTGCATGGTGCCAAAGTGACGCTCGATCGGCGACAACGACGATTGATGCGAGGACCAGCGCGGTGGACAGCCCGACCGATGCCCTGAAGGAACTTCGACCCGGTGATGTATCGATCACATTGCCAGCGAACGTGGAAGCACTGTTGAAGGATTACACGGACCACGAGCACCCCCAAAACGGTTATCGAGTTCAGATCTTCCTTGGCGACCGTAAGACCGCGGAGGAAACGAAACGGACCTTTCTGCAGAAGAACCCCGACATACCTACGTACCTGAGCTGGTTGGCCCCCAATTTCAGACTGCGTGTGGGCGACCTCCGGACCCGTTTGGACGCCGAGCGCTTGCTCAACGAGCTGAAGGTAGCCTACCCCGGTAGTTACATCGTGCCGGACGAGATCGGGATGCCGCGTGTGGAGTGAGCCGTAGCTCGCTCTCCATCCCAACCCTGCACACGTGAATTGCCTTTGGTTGGCCATTCCCCTTCGTGGGGAATTGCCAAGGAACAAGCGATGCAATGCAGTGGTAGGAAGCGAGAAGGCCGATCC
>JAGQVV010000272.1:0-681 GCA_020437805.1 Flavobacteriales bacterium | reverse complement strand
TCACTTCGATCATCTCGAAGGCCTCCAGGTTGTCGCCGACCTTGATGTCGTTGAAGTTCTTGATGTTGAGGCCGCACTCGTACCCGTGGGTGACCTCCTTCACATCGTCCTTGAAACGCTTGAGGGTGTCGAGGTCGCCGGTGTAGATCACGATGCCATCGCGGATGAGGCGCACCTTGTTCTTGCGCTCGATCTTGCCGTCGAGGACATAGCAACCGGCAACGGTGCCCACCTTGCTGATCCGGAAAGTCTCGCGGACCTCGGCGGTACCCGTGACCTTCTCCACCTCCTTGGGGGCGAGCATGCCTTCCATGGCCAACTTGATCTCCTCGATCGCGCTGTAGATGATGGAGTACAGGCGGATGTCGATCTCCTCGTTCTCGGCCAATTTGCGGGCGCCCGGAGTAGGACGCACTTGGAAGCCGATGACGATGGCGTCCGACGCACTGGCCAATAGGATGTCGCTCTCGGCGATCGGACCCACGGCGCGGTGGATCACGTTCACCTTGATGCTTTCGGTGCTCAGCTTGAGCAAGGAATCGGTGAGCGCCTCCACGGAGCCGTCCACGTCGCCTTTGACGATGATATTGAGCTCCTTGAAATCACCGATGGCCAGTCGGCGGCCGATCTCGTCCAAGGTGATGTGCTTGTGTGTACGGATGCCTTGCTCGCGCTGCAACT
>JAGQVV010000006.1 GCA_020437805.1 Flavobacteriales bacterium | reverse complement strand
ACGATGAACGTGGCAACGGTGGGAGAGAGCACCGACCAACCGATGGCCGCGATGATGATGCCGCTGTAGATCGGGTGTCGCACTTTGCCATGCGGTCCGCTCCGCACCAAACCGGTCTGCTCTTCCGGAGTGAAGCCCAGAAAGGAGCCCCCACCGAAGCGCAGTACGGCGATCGCGGATACTGCTACTCCGAACAGGATCAATGCCGTACCGGCAACGACCGTCACCCGTGTTCCGGACCAACAGGCATGAGTGCTGGCCTGCATGTAAGCGATCACCACCCATGCCAGCAGCGCCGTCGATACCAGTGAATAGCCCAAGCGGTACCAACGATCCAAGGCCAGGCGGCGTGCGGCCCATTCCTTCACGGTGCTCAAGGCCAGCAGGCTATGCGAGGTATAGAAAACGACCAGTGAAAGGACGAGCATCGGGACAAGTTGAACACGAAAGGCCATCGTGTGCGATGGCCCTTCAAGGTATCGGAACTTCTGTGGCTCAGCGCATGTCGTTCACCTCAACGCCGGGGTACTTGGCCTTGTTGAACGTGAAGAGCGCGTCGTTCAGGTCCGGGTTGGCCACGAAGCCGAGCAAGGTATAGGTCACGATGTTCCCATCCTTGTAGAGCACTTGGATCTCCATGGGTTCAACCTTGGCCTTGTCCACCTTCAAGACCACGGTATGGTAGGGCTTCTTGGACGGGTCGATGGGAAAGAGCTTCACCACTTGCACATTGCCCTTCTCCTCCACGAACTGGCTCTTGAAGCCCTTCTCGTACTGGGTGAACAGCTTGCTAGGGTCCATGTCCTGGTCCATTTCACCAGGGTCGCTCAGGTTCACTTCGTTGCTTTCCTTGTTGTAGGTCCACATCGTAGCGCCATCGTTGATGATGGTGTTATTATCCAATACCAAGTTGAATTTCTTGCCCTTCACCTTCATGGTGCCGGTCTGCTTCACATCCAGTTTGTCCTTGGTATTCTGTAAGCGGCTGGTGAAGTCGGCCTGGAAACTGGTCCAGCCCTTGGCCTTGGCCATCAGCTTGTCCACGATGGCCTTGCTGCGGGCATCGTCTTGCGCGCCCCCGGTAACGTTGATCAGTAAAAGCGAGGCAAGGAGTAGGAATGTGTGTTTCATGGCGATGCGAAGGTATACGGCACGCAAAAGGCAAAGGCTGTGCCAAGCTCTATTTCTTGCCCTTCTTGTTCTTCTTACGGTCCTTCTTGTTCTTCTTTCGATCCTTCTTCTCTTTCTTCTCTTTCTTCTTGTCCTTCAAACCTTTCTTATCCTCTTTCTTCGCCTTCTTCTTGTCCTCCTTCTTCAGGGTCAGCATGGTGCCTTTACACTTGGGTGATCCGCAACGGCAGGCCCATGCCTCGAGTAGTTCGGGTGTGTAGGGCACATCGAATTCGAAGCCGTAGTCGTACGTGATCTCCTCACCGGGCTTGATGGCTCGCAACGCTTCGATGATCACCTGGTCGCGTTTGCTGTCCTTGCTCGGGTGCTCATGGACGAAAGCCACCGCATTCGGGTCGCAGCTGCAATTGATCCACTTGGCGATGTTACCTCCCACGTTGGCATTGATGATCCAATCGTCGTTCAGCGTGAAAAGGAAGGTGTGGCCGGTGTTCAGTTCACCATGATAACCGGCATCAGCTTCGTCATGGGTGATCAGTTTCCCCTTGTACTCCACGATGTGTTCCCCTTTCCGGATGGGCGCTGTGGCAACAACACCGCTACCGTGGATCCTCGAACGGCGTTTGGCTATCTTCAGTTTCTTTTCCATGCGGCCGCGAAGATCACCGTTTTTTCCGTGGATGAGGTCTTATGGGACCCGGATGAACGGATGGATCGGGTATCAACGCTGTGGCCTGGGAACAAGCAATAACGAAGGGGCCGCACTGATCTGGTCCATCAGGGTCCGTCAACCCGGCCTTGGACCGGGGTGTGTTACACCCTTAGAAATAGAATTGCACCACGAATACCGCCGTGATGATGCACACGAGATCCGCCAGCAGCATGATACCGAGCGTGTACCGCGTATCCTTCACGTTCACACTTCCGAAGTAGAGCGCAACCACGTAAAATGTGGTTTCGGCCGCACCTTGGAAGAGACTGCTGAGCAGACCGGTGATGCTGTCCGCCCCGTAGGTCTTCATGGCATCGAGCATGAACCCACGCGAGCCGCCGGCGCTGAACGGACGCATCAGCGCCACAGGTATCGCATCGATGACCTCCTTGTTCATGCCTACCATCTTCATCACGACGGTTAGGCCGTCCATGATGATGCCCATCAGACCGCTGTTCCGGAAGATGCTCAAGGCGGCGAGCATCGCAAGCATATATGGGAGAATGCGCAGTCCCGTGGTCCAGCCATCCTTCGCGCCTTCCACGAAACTGTCGAACATATTGGTGCCCTTCGCTGTGAAGTACCTCTCCTTGATGAAGGCGTACGCAACAATGGCTCCAATGATCACCATCAGCATCCCGTTGCTGAGGTTATCGGTGAAGTGGAACTTGGCCACGCCGCTCAGGGTCGCGATGTAGGCCATCAGCCCACCGATGATGGTGCTGATGAGCAATACCGCTCCCATCACCGGCAGGTTGAAGATCTTGATGCGCTGCTTACCCGCCACCATGAACAGCGCAGCCAGTGTACCAGCGAAGGACACGATGATCATCGGGATCATGATGTCCGCGGGATTGGCAGCACCCTGAGCTGCCCGGTAACCGATGATCGAAGTAGGGAGCAAGGTCAGTCCTGCGGCATGCAAGCACAGGAACATGATCTGGCTGTTCGTCGCGCGGTCCTGTGTCGGATTGTCCTCCTGCATGCTCTCCATGGCTTTCAGGCCGAAGGGTGTGGCGGCGCTGTCCAGTCCCAGGAAATTGGCGGCGAAATTGAGCGTCATGTACCCATATGCTGGGTGATCCGCACGTAATTCGGGGAATACGCGGTGGAAGACGGGGGATAGGAAGCGTGCGACCTTCTCCATCGCTCGCGAATCGATCAAGAGATTCAGCAGACCGCAGAAGAAGGTGAGATAGCCGATCAATGGAAGCCAGAGGTCCATGATGGTGTTACGACAGGTGGCGAAAAGGCCATCGGCTGGCTGGATGCCCAGCGTGGCGCGCACGGTGCCTGTCTTGCTGAAGGTGTAGAGCGTATCACCCCGTTGTACCCCCTCATCACCGACAGCGCGCATGGCCACTACAAGATCCGCGGCGCGCGGGTCGGTCGCGTCCATCTCGGCGACCACCATCGCTTCGCCCTGCTCGCCGTTCACCATGGCTCCGAGCGAGTATTGTTGCCCGGTCGCCATCATCACCAGCACATACGCTATGCTGAGGATGAGAATGAAGGTCCAGAATCGACTTAAGGCCATGGAAGGGTTGACCGGTTTCGCGCTTCATGCAAAGAAGCGGCCCTTTCCGTGGCCTATCGAAGGCTTCCCGTTTTCTTGGTGAACAAGGGAGTGTGGAAGGCGACGCTATTTGACCACGAACCGGGTTCTGTGACCGCTCGATCCATCCAGGATGAAGTAAGTGCCGGGAAGCAGGTCCGCTGGTTCCTGGATATGGCCGTTCTTCATGTACCACGCTGCCACTTTTCTTCCCAAGGCATCGGTCACCAGGTACGTTGCGGTCAAGTCATTGCTCATGATCGTAAGCGGCTCCCCGGCAAGGACCGGGTTGGGCCATAGCAACGGCATGACAGGATCTTCCGGAAGCTGGGCGGAGGTGTTCAGGAGGAACAGGTCCTCGAACGCTTGGGCGTATTCATTCGCGCCAGCGCATGTGTTCACGGCATCCCAGTTCACGCTCCAGGTCATCAGACCGCGCAGATCAGGGTAGGTGCTCAAGGTTTGATAGTCACCGGGCTGCGGCCCTGACCCGTTCAGGTAGCGCACGGCTCCGGTTAGTACATCCGGTGTCACATACCCACCACCGGCAGCGCCGGTACAGGCAGGTAGGCCGATCGCGATCCTGGATGCCGGGAGCGGCGCGAAATACCCGCCGGCGGTTTGGAAGCCTTGCAAGAGGGCTTCCGTTTGGCTCACGATGAAGTCCGCAGTGCCTTGCTCGTAAATGCCGCCATCGATCCCGTACATGCTTCCGCTGTTGTACAACTGCACCTGCAGGATGTCGAGTCGATCCCGCAAAGCATGGATGATCGGCAGGTACGCGCCCCAGATCCCACCGAAGGCGCTCTGTCCACCTTGCACGTAAGCTGTTTCTGGGGCCATGGTCAACAACATGGGGACACCATGTTCCAGTTCGAACTGATCCGCGATGCTATGTACCGCGTCGATCAACCGGATCGTCGGTGGGTCGATCGGTGCAGCGATGGTACCGCCGGAAATGCTGATCGACGCTCCTTCCAGATCGATGTCCATACCGTCGAACCCGTAAGTATCCAAAATGCTCAACATGCTGCTCACGAACACATCGCGTTCGAGATCGCTGTTCAGGTGTACCGTGGCATTCGCTCCACCGATGCTGATGAGCACTTTTCGCCCATCGGTCTGCAACGCCACCACATCCGCGAGGAACGTGGCCATGTCCGTCTCCGCCGGCACGAATTCCATTTGATAAGTGGTGCCGCCCGCTGGAACAGCGAACGAGACTTCGATGATGCTATACCGTGGGTCCACGGCGGAGAGTTCCATGTAGGGCGCTGAGAGGTCGTTCCAATTGTGCCAGTACCCGATCAGTTGCGGACCTTGGGCGAACGAACCACCTGCGATCAAAGACGAGGCGAGAAGTAGTTGACGCATGGTGCCAATTTCGGGCACATTCGCGTCCTGTGGTACGTATTACGACGGAACGGGCATGAGTACCCTTGTATCCACAGTATCAGCCCATCGATGGTCTTGGACCTTCGTGGCGGTCAACCCATAGACCATAGGCAACTTGCCCTCCATGCCTTCGATCCGGAACAGGCCATCGTCACCCTTCACGGTGTTCGCGAAACAATCATGCGGCGAGCCATCGGATTCCAAGAACCGATCGAGACGTAGGCCGGCTTCGAGCAGGGCCGTGAGCACCTCACCGAGGTCATGGTTCCAAGTGTGGGATGGGAGCGGTATGTCGGCATCCTTGTCGGCATATGTCCCTTGTTCCACCTCAACGATCGGCTCCCTGTTGAAATAGGAATACTGGAGGTGCTTGAAGTCATTGTCCCACATCCAAACCACCGGATGGAACTCCACAAAGACCAAGCGACCACCGGGCTTGAGGTAGCGCACGATGTTCCCGGCCCATGGGGTCAGGTCCGGCAACCAACCGATGGTACCGAAACTGGTGAAGATGGTATCGAAGCGCCCATCCAGGCCCGGACGATGCTCCGCCACATTGCTCAAAACCCAATCGGCTTTCAGGCCGCACCGCGCGGCAAGCTTCCTTGCTTCATCGATGGCGATGTCCGATAGGTCGAGCCCCGTGACCTGGGCGCCCATACGGCACAACGCAAGGGTGTCCTGACCGAAGTGGCATTGCAAGTGCAGGATGTGTTCACCGCTCACGTCGCCGAGCAGCTCATGTTCGATCGCGGTCAACGGATCCCTTCCCGCGATGAAGCTTTCAACATCATAGAATACGGACCCCACATGCTTCTTGGTCCGTTCGTTCCACAACACGCGATTGGCCTCGTACGGGTCCTTTTGTTCAGCCATACTGCGAAAATAGCTTCGGCCGAGGTCGTTGTTCCT
>JAGQVV010000029.1 GCA_020437805.1 Flavobacteriales bacterium | reverse complement strand
GCATCTAAGCACGAAGCCCACCTCAAGATGAGACTTCTTCTAAGGGTCGTGGAAGATGACCACGTTGATAGGCTGTAGGTGTAAAGTCAGTAATGGCAAAGCCGAGCAGTACTAATTACCCGTAGACTTTCGATCGATCAGTCCGCTCGTGGAACGATCCCCGGCTGTTCTGGTCCTGTCCAACAACACGTCTAAGCTTATTCAAAGCTTCAGGTGACTATTGCGGTGAGGTCCACCTCTTCCCATTCCGAACAGAGAAGTTAAGCTCACCAGCGCAGATGGTACTGGGCCAAAAGCCCGGGAGAGTATGTCGTCGCCGATCTGAACCCCGACCAGCAATGGTCGGGGTTCTTTTGTTTTGGAACCTTGAGGTCCGGCAGGATCTTTGTTCCATCATCCAGTACCGAATGATCCGCGTTTCTCTGCCTCTTCTTTTTGTCTTGTTGCACTATCCCGGTGCGGCGCAGGTCCTGCAAGGAGTATTCAAGAGCCCACCATCGACCGCATATATCCAATTGCGTGGGACCCGAGGGACTGAACACCCCATCATGGATAGCGCTAGGATCAATTCCAAAGGTGCCTTCGCTTTCTCGCGAAGGACCTTCGAACCGGGTTTTTACCAGCTTAGCGTGAACGATACGGACCGTGTTGACATCATACTGGATCCAAGGGAGAGCATGGTCGATCTTGAGTTCGATGGTGGGCCGCTTCAGTCCGGGATCCTGGTCCGGGCGTCATCCGAGAACCAGCGAATGTGGGCCTACAAGCGCATGAGCCGCGAAGCCCAGCCCCGTTTCAAGGCGATCAAGGACGAACGCGCCGTGGCATCCCCTCAAGACCTGGGCCTGATCAAGGTTCTGGCGGAACGAGAAAGGTCCATATCAGAGGGATTGGAGTTCGCGTTGGATAGTCTTGTCGATATGGAGCCGGAAGGTCAATTCGCCTTTGCCGTGCGGATCGATCGTGAGCTGGATCAAGCCACATTGGACGGGCCTGTGGCCATTCGCCGCGTGTTCGATTTCTCGAACCCGCGCTACTTGCGGAGTTCGTCATATCCGAAGGCGATTATGGTGTACTTGCAGCGTACTCCAATGACCGATGAGCATGCCTTGGATCGGGCATGCGATACGCTGCTGCATGCCGCTGGACGGGATACCGCTTGCTGGAGCTTCGTAAGGAGCTACTTGATCGAGTTGTTCTCCACGTATGGCCCTGCCGAGTTGACCCAGTATCTGGTCGACAATTATGTGGTCGGGGAAGCTTCGCTTGTTCCACCGGACGATGCAGTGCTGAAATTGGCAGCCGAACAGTTACGATTGGTGAACGGTGCCAAAGCCATGGATGTTGAACTCGTGGATCCGGGCAGTACTGATACGGTCAGCTTGTTCGGTATCCTGTCCGAACAAGCGTATACCGCGTTGTTCTTCTATTCGAGCACATGCGATCATTGCCATATGCAGATGCCCGGGTTGCGCCGGATCGTGGAGGACATGGACCCGAGGACATTCAGGTTGATCGGCATCGCATTGGATGCGGATGAGCAAGAGTTCCGGCAAGCGTTATCGGATCACGCGATCAACTGGTCTTGTTACAGTCATTTGATGGGATGGGGCGAGCCAGCGGCAAAGGACTATGCGGTAAAGGCTACCCCAGCCCTCTTCCTCATCGACCGGAGCGGCCGTATCGTTGGCAAGCCAATGGACCACGAAGAGCTACGTGAAATGCTAGAGGCGAACTGACCATGCCGTTCAAAGTGTGAACACTTGAGCTACAAGGCCATTTGGCAAAGTGATATCGGCGGGTCGCTCGGGGAATATCCCGAATACCGAGGACCCGGATCCACTCATGGCAGCATATATCGCTCCTTGGGAAAGGAGTTCCCGTTTTACGATCCCGATGACCGGATGTTCCTTGCTCACGTATGGTTCCATTGTGTTCTTCACGTCCTCTTGCCACATCGCTATGCGGGATCGTGCAACAAGGGAAACCAGATCCACACTACGACCGGTCGGTACTGTATTGGCATAGACCTCGGCCGTTCCGATGTGCACATTCGGGTGGACCAGAGCAACATACAAGCCGCTCAGGTCCAGCTCCAATGGCATCAAGGTCTCCCCACGTCCGGTGGCCAACATCGCACTGTCACCGATGAAGAAGGGGCAGTCACTTCCAAGTTCAGTGGCCATTCGGAGAAGATCCGCTTCAGGTGTCTTCAGGTCGAAGAGTTCATCCAATAACATCAGTGTACGGGTCCCATCGCTTGAGCCTCCGCCCAATCCGGCACCCATTGGGATGATCTTATGTAAGTGCATCCGTACCCCGGGAACGGTAGTACGCGAGGCGATCATGGAGTGCGCACGGGAACATAGGTCTTTTTCCGGGTCTCCCGGGATGGTAAGCCCACTGCGCGTATATACCAATCGTCCGTCCTCCAAGGTCCTGTCCACCACAGCTTCAAGCGCATCACAGAGGGGGACGGGAACGAACACGCTCTCGATATCGTGGAAACCATCCGCACGTTTCGAAACGACATTGAGGCCAAGGTTGATCTTGGCATTGGGGAACACGAGCATTGCGTCGCGAAGGTATTCGTACGCCAATTCCTTTCCATCACTACCAACTTCATTCTACCTTCGCCCTATGTGACCTTCCTCCTGAACGATGATCATCAAGCCGTTCAGGGACGGAAGGGACCATAAGCCTATGGAGACATTCTTGGAATTCGAGAAGCCGATACAGAACGTGATCGAGCAGATCGCGAAGTTGAAGGAGGTGGCCGAGGAAGGCGCTGTGGACGTTAAGTCCACCCTGAAGGACCTGGAAAAGAAGTTGGCCGAGACGCGCAGGTCGGTCTATACCGGACTTACACCTTGGGAACGAGTGCAGGTCAGTCGCCATCCTGATCGCCCCTATTCCCTCAAATACATCGACGCCCTCTCCGGCGGGACATTCATCGAGCTTCACGGGGATCGTACCGTGAAGGACGATAAGGCCATGGTCGGTGGATTCGGAAGCATGAACGGACGCACCGTGATGTTCATAGGGCAGCAGAAAGGGATCAACACGAAGATGCGCCAATACCGCAATTTCGGGATGCCCAACCCGGAAGGATACCGTAAAGCGTTGCGGTTGATGAAGCTGGCGGAGAAGTTCAACAAACCCGTGGTCACGTTGATCGACACGCCGGGTGCCTTTCCTGGCCTGGAAGCAGAGGAGCGTGGGCAAGGAGAGGCCATTGCCAGGAACCTCTTTGAAATGGTCCAATTGAAGGTTCCGGTGATCTGTGTGATAATCGGGGAAGGTGCATCCGGTGGGGCACTGGGGATCGGTGTGGGGGATAAGGTCCTGATGATGGAGAACACGTGGTATTCCGTGATCTCACCGGAATCGTGCTCATCGATCCTTTGGAGAAGTTGGGATTACAAGGAACAGGCCGCCATGGCCTTGAAGTTGACGCCCAAGGATATGTTGGCGAACAAGCTTATCGATGGGGTCATTGAAGAGCCCCTGGGCGGCGCGCATTCCGATCCGGATGAAGCCACGCGCAAGGTCAAAGTGGAGGTGGAGAAGCATCTGACACGCCTATTGAAGACCGACCCGGAAAAGCTGGTGGAGCGCAGGATCAAGAAATTCTGCGATATGGGTGTGGTGCTGAAGGCGAAACCGACCCGGAAGGGTTGAAGGATCAGCGATTCCGGAGTGGTAGTACGGACCCGATGTCCGTTCCGTTGGAAATGGTATTCACAATGGTCCCGTTGTTCGGGTCCACCATAAGAAGGTCGCCGCCGCGCGCGATCATCAAAGTTCCCGTTGCGGGTTCATAGGCCAAGGCGGTCCCAGTGACACTGGATACCACCGTGGTCACGCTGTGGTCGTCCGATCGGTATCGGACGATCCGGTCCGGCAAGGCGAGAAAAAAGGTGTTCGCATCCATTCGTGTCGTGGCGAGGATTGCACCTTCCGGAAAAGTTCGAAGAATGGGGGATCCGCCTTGCGAAATGAATAGTTCGACGATCTTTCCCTGACCATCCTGGTTCGCGAAGAGAAGTGCACTTGTGCTGGTACGCTGGAACATGGCCACAAGGTCTTGGTCCACCGGTAGGATATCGAGTACCGTGCCGGCCAAGGTGTAGCTGACCACGCGTTGATCCGGTTGTGCGATTGCACGTTGCCAAGTGGCTACCCGATCGCCCAGCACAGTGATCGCATAGCAGCGGTATCCCATCAAGGTTTGTGCGGTGAAGCGTTGAGCCCCGTCCCCTGTGAAGCCACGAATGAAACCATCTCGGGTAGCGAAATAGGTGTGGCCGTCCAAGGGGTCAACCGTCAGACCGGTGAATTGTTCTGGTTGATCATTCCCCGGTGGGAGGAATTCCCAAGGTACGCTCCAAGGAGCGGTGGGCAATGCGCTGAACGGCGCAGCGCGCGATCCAGCGAGCATTACGTGCTGGGAATAGCCATCCACGGCCGCCCCGTTCAGGTCGGCCACGGTGGCCCAATCGCTCAATTGCCCGAGGCTATCGATCCTGCGGATCGTGGCTGTTTCCGCGGTGAATGGCGGAGTGAGGTACACGGAGCGTAAGCGCAATGGGGCCTCCAACACTTGAACATCACGGAATGCACGGGAGTCGTTCGAGCCATCGTTGGCGCGGACGAGAATGACATACGTTCCCGAGAGCAGTCGTTCATCAGATAGGACCAGGTCACCGGAAACAGTGGTGGATGTACCGCTCAGCGGTACGGTGACACTCCGCCCGACGGTGATCCCGTTCCCGTCGACCAATTGGAACACCACGCTCTCCAACTCCCTTTCATCGCCCAGTCGCACGGTGACCTGGATCGTGTCAGGTACCATGAAGAGCGCACCACTGGCTGGTGCAAGGACCTCGATCGACGGTGGGGTCCGGTCCTCCTCCTTTCGGCATGCAGCGACGGAAAGCACCACCATTGCGGCCAACCAGATCCGTTGTTGAAGCATGTGCACGAGCAAAGGTAGGGTGGTGCAGGGTCCGGTCCATGTGTCGGATCGTTTGCACGATCGGATCGTTGATCGCTTGGTAGTGACTTGTTGGAACTTGTTCGGACACCTGATCCAGGTGGACCTATTTTTGTCGCCCCGCTCGCGAGTTGTTGCTGTTGGATTTTCGTCAGGTATTCGCCTGCGACATCAGTGTAGCTTGCGATCAACATAGGATATGGCCGACCTTCCTTCCACACGTTCCACCGATAGGGTCCGCGGCTCCGCCGGCCGCAGATCCACAACTTCCCTTCTGGAAACCGCGCTGGAGGCGGGCAAACTTCCTCCTCAAGCTCCCGAACTCGAGCAAGCGGTCCTCGGAGCGCTCATGTTGGAACGGAACGCTGTGAACGAGGCGATCGACATTCTCCAGCCGGAGAGTTTCTATGTGGATGCCCACAACAAGATCTTCGACGCCATCCTCAACCTGTTCCGCAACGACCAACCTATCGATATCCTCACGGTCACCGAGGAGTTGAAGAAGCGTGGTGAACTGGATATCGTTGGCGGTCCGTTCTACATCAGCCAGCTCACCAACAAGGTGGCAAGCAGCGCGAACGTGCAGTACCATGCGCGGATCATCAGCCAAAAACACATCCTTCGGGAACTGATCCGGATCAGTGCCGGCACGATGCGCGATGCATATGATGATAGTGCAGACGTGTTCGACCTCTTGGATAAGACCGAGCAGGACCTTTACACGATCACCAGCGGCAATCTGAAACGGAACTACGAGCCGATGAGCGACCTGATCCAGGACGCCATTGCGCAGATCGAGAACGCCAAGACCAAGACCGGAGGTGTTAGCGGTGTACCCACTGGTTTCATTGAGTTGGATAAGCTTACCGCCGGCTGGCAACGGAGCGATATGGTGATCGTCGCTGCCCGTCCGGCCATGGGTAAAACGGCGTTCGTGTTGAGCATGGCAAGGAACATTGCAGTTGAGCATAAGCGGGCGGTAGCCGTGTTCAGTCTGGAAATGAGCAGCACCCAACTGGTCACGCGTTTGATCGCCAGCGAAGCGGGGATCAGCAGCGAGAAGCTCCGTAAAGGTGACCTATCCGACCAGGAATTCACCATTCTCCATCAGCACATCGCCAGGCTGACCAACGCACCGATCTTCATAGACGACACACCGGGCTTGAACATTTTCGAACTTCGAGCGAAGGCTCGTCGCTTGAAGAGCCAGCACAATGTGGACTTGATCGTGATCGATTACCTGCAGTTGATGACCGCAGGAGGAGACAACAAAGGGGGGAACCGGGAGCAGGAGATCAGTAGCATCTCGCGCTCGATCAAGAGCATCGCAAAGGAGTTGGACATTCCCATCATCGCGCTCAGTCAGTTGAGCCGAGCCGTGGAAACGCGTGGAGGTGACAAGCGCCCCATGCTCAGTGACCTTCGTGAATCCGGGGCCATCGAGCAGGATGCGGATATCGTCTGCTTCCTCTACCGTCCCGAGTATTACAAGATCCATGAGGATGAGCATGGCCCCACGTTCGGCATCGGGGAAGTGATCGTGGCCAAGCATAGGAACGGTGCCGTGGACACTGTCCGGCTGCGATTCATACCGGAGCTGGCCAAGTTCGCGAACCTTGAAAGCATGTCCGGGAATTTCGGAGGTGAAGGTGGCGCGGATGATCTCGATGGAAATCCTTTCCGGACCATCACCAAACAAAGCCGGATGAACGATGATATCGACATCGACGATGGTTCAGCCCCGTTCTAAGTGACGAACGATCGAAGGTCCGTTCATGGAACGGCGGCGTTGGATCTTGTTAACACCGATGGGCCCATCGCGTCGCCTTACCTTTAGCACAATGTCCTGCTTACGTGCTTTACTCGTGCTATCGTTGTTGACGACCTCGCTCCTTGCGAACGCAACGAAGTTGTTGATCCCCATGGACGGATCACAACAGAACCACCTGAAGGCCTATGGTATCGCGTTCTGGACCTTGGGACGGGAGGCTGCCATAGATTGGTTATTGAACTACCGGGGTGGGAGCTTCCTGATCGACCATTACGAGGAGGTGCAACAGGAATGCGTGATCCGTGGGGTCACCTTCCAGGTGATCGCAGATGGCCAAGCTGCCGCTATCCTTGCCGAGATCGGTGATCCTGAGGTCAACATGGAGGTGGTGCGACTCGAAAAGGCACCCAAGATCGCGGTTTACGCACCCGATGGGTTCCAGCCATGGGATGATGCCGTGGCAATGGTGATGACCTATGCGGAGATCCCGTACGAGCGGATCTATGATCGGGAGATCATCACCGGGGTGTTGCCGCAATATGACTGGCTGCACCTGCACCACGAGGACTTCACAGGGCAGTATGGGAAGTTCTACAGGATGTACCACAATGCACCCTGGTACCAAGCGAATGTTCAGGAAAGTGAGGAGATGGCCGCTGACCTTGGGTTCGCCAAGGTCAGCCAGATGAAGTTGGCCGTGGCAACGAAGATCAAGGAGTATGTCTCGGGTGGGGGGTATCTGTTCACCATGTGTTCAGGCACCGATTCATACGATATCGCGCTTGCTGCCGATGGCGTCGACATCTGCACGTCGGAATTCGATCATGACCCGATCGATCCCGCTGCGCAGAGCAAGATCGATTTCGAAAAGACCTTCGCTTTCAAGGATTTTCGCTTGGTGACCGACCCCATGGTCTACGAATTCAGCAACATCGACGCGACCGACATCCATGGAGCCATCGGGCAAACGCGGGACTTCTTCACCCTGTTCGATTTCAGCGCAAAGTGGGATGTGGTGCCAACGATGCTTTGCCAAAGCCACGAACAGGTGGTACGCGGTTTCATGGGACAGACCACGGCCTTTCGAAAGGAACTGGTGAAACCGAGCGTTCTTGTGATGGGCGAGAACAAGGCGCAAGGCACGGCGAAATACATCCATGGCGAATTTGGCTTGGGCCAATGGACGTTCTATGCGGGCCATGACCCGGAGGATTACCAGCATATGGTTGGTGACCCTCCGACGGACCTGAGCCTGCACCCGAACTCGGCCGGATACCGATTGATCCTGAACAATATTCTCTTCCCTGCCGCCCGGAAGAAGAAACAGAAGACCTGATCCGCACCGAAGGTGGTGCGATCATTAGCTTTGGCACTACAACAAATCCGAATGGACCTCACCAAGATCATCTCCGTGACCGGAAAATCCGGTCTGTACCGTGTAGTTGGACAAGGGCGGCAAGCCGTCATTGCAGAATCGTTGGAGAATGGGAAGCGCATCCCTGTTCATTCCAGCGTGCGCGTCAGCTCCTTGGAGGAGATCAGTATGTTCACCACCGGTGATGATGTTCCGTTGGGTACGGTTCTGGAGAATCTGCATAAAGTGGAAAAGGGTAAGCCTAGCTTGGACCATAAAGAGAGTGAGGACAAGCTTTTCTCCAAGTTGGCCGAAGCGCTTCCTGAGCATGATCGCGAGCGGATCTATGGTAGTGATGTGCGCAAGCTCTTCCTTTGGTACGACCAACTGTTGAAAGCCGGTGAGTTCGACAAGAAGGAAGAGAAGAAAGCAACGAAGAAGGACGGCGAGAAGACACCGAAGGCAAAGGCCAAGAAGGATGGTGAGCCCGCCGCGAAGAAGGTCGCGGCCAAGAAGAAGGCGGCACCCAAGCCTGGTGCCAGTACGAAGGCCAAGACCACGACAATGCGGAAGAGCGCCCAACGAGGTGCGTGATGAGGTGATGAGGACCTTGGAGCCCGCCAGGCGCAACTTTCTGCCGGAAACATTGGTGGTCAGCGACTGGGGGAGCATCGCACCCTATTTCCGAACGTTGGCGGACCGTGAGGTCGATTCCGCTGTGGAATTGGAAAGTTGGTTGCGGGACTTGAGCGAGTTGGAAGCCGTCCTGAGCGAAGAGGGCGGATGGCGGTACATCCGGATGTCCGTTGATACACGGGACAAAGAGGCAGGTTCACGCTACGAATCATTCGTTATGGACGTTCTTCCAGAAGTGGAAAAATGGACGGATCGTCTACAGCGGAAGTTGATGGACATTCCGTACGTGGAGAACTTGAAAGGGGAAGGCTATCCTGTCTATTTCCGTGGGATCCGTGAGCAATTGCGGATCTTCAGGGAGGCAAATGTTCCTATCCAAGCGGAACTCCGGGCCATGGCCCAGGAGTACGGGGTGATCATCGGGGCAATGAGCGTGGAATGGAAAGGAGAGGTGATCACATTACCCAAGGCCGCGTCCATTCTGGAAAGCCCTGACCGCGAGGAGCGACAAGCGATATTCGAGCGCATAGCCATGCGGAGGGCTCTTGATCGTGAGAAGCTGGACGGCCTGTTCGATAGAATGATCGCGAAGCGTAAGGTCGTCGCGGTGAACGCTGGTTTTGCGGATTTCAGGGACTACATGTACAGCGCTTTGGGCCGTTTCGACCACGGCCCATCAGATGCGTTGGCTTTCCACAAGAGTGTTGAGAAGGATGTTGTTCCGGTGGTGGATCGTTTGCATACCGAACGAAAGGAGCGACTGGGTCTTGATGGGCTTCGGCCATGGGACCTCAGTGTTGACCCCAGCGGAAAGCCTCCGTTGCGACCCTTTCGTGATGTAGCCGAGTTGGTGGTGCAAACGCGAAAGGTCTTCAATGAACTGGACCCGTGGTTCGCCGAGTGTTTGTCGACCATGCAGACGATGGGTCGTTTGGACCTGGATTCCAGGGATGGGAAGGCACCAGGAGGGTACAACTACCCGCTCCATGAGAGTGGTCCACCGTTCATCTTCATGAATGCAGTGGGTACAACGGACGATGTGATCACCATGGTCCATGAAGGGGGCCATGCGGTGCATTCCTTCCTTACGCACTCATTGCCGATCACGGGGTTCAAGAATTTCCCGAGCGAAGTGGCGGAGCTGGCGAGCATGAGCATGGAACTGCTCACCATGGATCACTGGCATTTGATCTACCCCGACCCTGTGGACCTGAAGCGCGCAAAACGCGAGCAACTGGAACGGGTTCTGACCGTTCTACCCTGGGTGGCCACGATCGACGCGTTCCAGCATGCGGTGTACACCCACCCGGAATGGACAATGGCCGAACGGACGGAGGAATGGGCAAGAACACATCGGCGGTTCGGAGGCTCGGTCGTGGATTGGAGCGACTTGGAACTGGAGCGCAGTATGCTCTGGCAGAAGCAGTTGCACTTGTTCGAGGTGCCGTTCTATTACATAGAGTATGGAATTGCCCAACTTGGTGCTATCGCCGTGTGGCGCAATTACAAGCGGGACCCCAA
The DNA here is from genome assembly GCA_020437805.1 of Flavobacteriales bacterium. Classification (GTDB taxonomy): domain Bacteria; phylum Bacteroidota; class Bacteroidia; order Flavobacteriales_F; family PHOS-HE28; genus PHOS-HE28. The sequence continues at coordinate 9,863 of JAGQVV010000029.1, read as the reverse complement.
GAAGGCCGTTCAACAATACAAGACAGCTCTTTCCCTTGGATATACACGGCCCTTGCCGGAGATATACGAAGCTGCTGGTATCCGATTCGACCTGTCCTCGAACTACGTTCGGGAACTCATCGGATTCGTGAACGATGAGTTGGACGCGGTTTGAGCGGTTCGCAGCCCAATGCGTTCCAAGGGTGTGCATCAAGCGTGCTGATGCTGGTCCGTCCAACTGTGTAAATTGCTCCCAACGATACGTACATGCATAGACACTCCACACTTCTGACCAAGTCCTTCATTCTTGCCGGATTGATCGGAACGATCATGCTCTTCGTTGCTTGGAGCGAAGATGCGTTGACCCCTGTCCATGCGTATCACGATGAGGCGGAACTCGCTGCCATGCGGGATGGACTTGCCTTGCCGGAAGGCGCGAACACATATTTCAAAGGAAGCGGTGCTTGTGCTGGATGCCATGGCTTGGATGATATCCCGCCGGTCTTCGCGAACCATGATGATGATGGTGTGGACGTGAACCCCGTGGACCAGTGGCGTTCATCCATGATGGGGAACTCAGCGAAGGACCCTTTTTGGCGAGCGAAGGTAAGCCATGAAGTTGCTGTCAATCCAGCGCATCAGGAGGGGCTTGAGGACAAGTGCACGAGTTGCCATGCCCCGATGGCCCGCTATGATAAACACCTTACCGGTGGAGGTCCGTTCACCATAGCGGAGTTGGAGAATGACCCCTTGGCCCTGGATGGCGTGTCCTGTTTGGCCTGCCACATGCAAGGCCCTGACAGCATCGGTCTCCTATTCTCCGGAGCGCTTCGGTTCGATACGAACGGGGTGGCCTATGGCCCGTATGATGCGAAGAACCTCTTCGGCGCGCCGATGGAGTCCTTTGTTGGTTATACCCCGCTTTACGGCCAACATGTGAATGATGCAGGACTTTGCGCTGGATGCCACACGTTGATCACAGAGACCGCGGACCTGGATGGCAACCTGACCGGGGACGAATTCGTGGAACAGGCCACTTATCACGAATGGCTGAACTCCGTCTTCAATACGGACACCGATCCCGAAGGTGGTGTATCCTGCCAAGGGTGCCACATGCCCCGGATCGACGATGCTATCGTGATCTCGGCCCAGTACGACTTCCTCGCGGCACCGGAGTACCGTCGCTCGCCCTATGGGCTGCACCACCTCGTTGGTGGGAATACGTTCATGTTGAACCTTTTGAAGGACAATAACGAGGCCTTGGGATTGACGGCGAGCACCATCCAGTTCGATAGTACGATCGACCGCACCCTACGTTTGCTGCAACAGAACACACTGCTATTGGAGACGAACGTGACCAGCCGCACATTGGATACGGCCTTCATTGCGGTGGACCTGACCAACCTCGCAGGACACAAATTCCCGAGCGGTTATCCTGCACGTCGTGCATTCGTGGAGCTCATTGTGGAGAACGCTGCTGGTGACACGATGTTCAGAAGTGGTGGATGGGATGATGGCTTTGAGGTGATCGGACATGATGCGGATTGGGAGCCCCATTACGATGTGATCCGTGCAGAGGACGAGGCCCAGATCTATGAATTGGTAATGGGTGATGTGAACGGGGACAAAACGACCGTGCTTGAACGCGCAAAGGACCCATTGAAGGACAACCGCTTGGTGCCATTGGGATTCACGACCTCACACTTGAGCTATGACACCGTCCTGATCGCCGGTGTTCCTGCCAACGATCTGGACTTCAATAGGACCGATGCCGGGGTGGAGGGCAGTGGAACGGATCGCGTCCGCTACCATGTGCCCATGGGCGGTCATGTCGGGTTGATCCGGGTTCGGGCCAACGTATGGTACCAAAGTGCACCTCCACTGTGGATGGAGGAGATGTTCGCGTACAACACACCGGAGATCGAGACGTTCAGGGAGATGTATGCCTTGGCCGACGGGTCACCTGTGCTGATCGGGTCGGTTGAGACCGCGGACCTGAGCGTTGGTATCGATGATCTTGAGGAACTGGGCGTTCGCGTTTTCCCGAACCCTGTGCGGGAAGGGCTGATCCGAGTGGATGGCTTGGACGAAAGGGTCATCTCGGTGCAGGTGTATGATGTGCGTGGAGCGTTGGTGGCCGAGCGGGGTGGCGTTTCCGGCCGGACTTGGCAGGTGCGTCTGCCTTCCGGCCCGGGAACGTATCTCGTGGTGATCCGGACCTCGGGACAGCGATTCGTGGAGCGGGTCGTCGCGTTCTGATAGTATCATCGGCTTTCCCTCGTTCAAGTGATATCCAAAGGCCAATCCCAATCCATGAGACGATCGTTCATTCTTCCCTTTCTGATCCTTGGTACATGCATCCATGCTCAGGATGATGTCGTTGGCGATTTGATCGATGCGGTGCGGATCGACTCCATGATGAAGTACGTGGTTGAGTTGTCCGGCGAGGTTGCTGTGGACCTTGGTGATGGACCCGTTATGATCACCAGCCGACACAAGAACAATCCGGGGAACGCCCTCGGGCAGGCCTATATCATGCAGAAACTTGGTTCCTTCGGGTATGAGCCCGTGGAAGAGGTGTTCAGCACAACGGGCCGGAACGTGCTGGTGACGAAGCCAGGTGTGACACACCCGGATGAGATCGTTGTGCTTTGCGCCCATTACGATGCGATGCCGGGTGGCATTTTCGACGCACCCGCAGCCGATGATGATGGCAGCGGCTGTGGTGCTTTGCTTGAAGCTGCGCGGATCATGCGTGAGATCCCCTTCGAATACACGATCGTGTTCGCGTTCTGGGACGAGGAGGAGCAAGGTCTCGTGGGTAGTGCATTCTATGCCTCGCACATGGCGGCGGACGATGAATTGATCCACGGGGTGATCAATATGGACGCCATTGCATTTGACAGCAATGGGGATCGGAAGTGCCGTGTGCATACACGTCCGATAGCGAATTCCGGAGCGATCACCGACACGGTTTTCGCGGTGATGGACCGCTACGGGATCGATCTGGACCTGCTTCGTACAGAGCCGGGAGCCACATACAGCGACCATGCTTCCTTTTGGAACAATGGGTTCGGGGCGGTCCTGATGATCGAGGAATTCGGCGCGGACGGGAACCCGCATTACCATACACCAACGGACAAAGTTGAGTTCTTCGATGTGCCGTACTTCGAGAAACTGGCCAAGCTCTCAATTGGCAGTTTCGCAGCGTTCGCCGTGCCGTTCAATACAAGTTCAGGGCTGGCGACACCTTCCATTGATGGAAGTGCCGCGCTATATGCGTACCCGAACCCGACCGAATACGATGCAACGGTATGGCTGGACCTGCCAGCCGCTGATGTCTATCAGGTCCAACTGATCAATGCCATGGGACAGGTGGTCGCTTTGCTGCACAATGGTCAACTATCCACCGGCAAGCACGGCTTCCAGTTGCCGTTGGAGCAGGCTGCGCCGGGAACATACTCAGTGGTGGCCCGGTCGTCGGACCGTAGGGTCCTTACCGCGCGCGTTGTTCGTACGCCTTGATCAGAGCTTCGAGAACGGTACGTTCACCGCGCCGTTATTTCCGATGAGCCTAACGATGTAGTTGCCGGCCGGGAGGTCGGAAACGGGTACGCTCAAGGGTGTTCCTGATGAGTTCGAATGGACCGCGATGGCACGGCCATCAATGCTCAGCACCTCCATCTGGGTGATGACGCGTGGACCTACCTCGATCATCAGTACATCCGCTGCTGGTTGTGGGTACACTCGAACGGCTTCAAGTGCTTCAGTTTCCCCGATGCTGTTCCCACCGAGCACGGTGATCGATCCGAACTGGGTCGCGGAGTGGCCTTGGGAATCGCAATGATAATCGTACTCACCAGGCACCGTAAAGGTGAACTGGTAACTCCAAGTGCCATTGTCCGGTGGGCCGGAGTAGAACTCCTCCGGATTCCCAGGGAAGTTGAACAAGCGGCCGTTCACGTTATGGGTGCCCGAAACATTGGTCCAACGAACAATGTCCCCCGCGTCGATCACCAGAACCGCAGGCGAATAGTACGGCTGTGTACTACTTATGGTGCTACCGCCCATTTCCACGAAATGCGTGGTTTGCGCGTGGATCGAGGTTGACAAGCAAATAAGCGCAATGGCGAATGGTCTCATGGTTTGTTCGGATAGGGCGGAAAGTTACCTAGGAAAATAAACTCGTCGAGATCATCTATGTGCTACACTTGGAGACCGACGGCCACCGGCACAAGTATCAGGGTTGGATCCGTGCATCGATGTACTCAAGCACCTTATCCATGAGATGCACGCGATCCTTGCCTCGAACGTTGTGGCCATGCCCGGGATAATCGAAGAAGTCGACTCGTATTCCTTCGTCCACACAGGCCTTCAAGAAAGTGAACGCATGCTGTGGTAGCACCGTATCATCCTTGCCACCGGTGATGATCAGAAGGTCGTCCTGCAGTTGTGCAGCGTTCCTCGCCAAGGCGGTGGCGGCGTATCCATCGGGATTCTCCATCGGGGTGTCCATGTATCGTTCGGTGTACATCACCTCATAGAGGCCCCAATCCATAACCGGCCCTCCAGCAACGCCAGCAATGAAGGCACCTGGATATCGTGTCAGTAGTGCCGTGGTCATGTGTCCGCCGAAGCTCCAACCGTGCACCGCGATCCGGTCAGCATCAACATAGGGTAGGTCCTTCAAGAATTCCACCCCTCGCATCTGGTCCATCACTTCCAACTCACCCAGATGACGATGAACGGCTTGTTCAAAGTCCCGTCCACGATCGGCACTTCCATGTCCATCCACGGTCCACACCAGGTAGCCGCGTTCCGCAGCCTCCAACATCCAAAGGGATGCACCGCCGAGGAAGGCATTCTGTACAAGTCGTACGTGCGGTCCGTTGTATACGTAGATGAGCACGGGATACTTCCGCCCAGCTTCGAATCCGCTGGGTTTGATCAACCGGGCGTTCAGGAAGTCACCATTCTCACCCGGAATGGTCAACAGTTCGATCGTTCCCACGGTGGTTCCTGCCAATGGGTCCTTGGATCCGAGCAGCAATTCCACCTCTTTGCCGCTGCGCGAGTCGCGTATCACGTATCGACCAGGAACGGTCGTGCTGCTCCAGCGATCGATGATGTAGCTGCCATCGCTGCTGAGCTGACCGTGATGGGTGCCGGCTTCATCGGTGAGCCTGGTCGTCTTGCCGGTCTTCAGATCCACACGGTACAAATGTGTCTCCAACGCGCCGGTTGGTCTTCCGGCTTGGATCATGCCCGTGCCTTCCACGATGGCGAAGGCTTCCTTCGGGTCCATTCCGATCACGTCCTTCACGGCCCAGTTGCCTTTGGTCAATTGCTTCACCAAGCCCTTCTTGGTATCGTACAGGTACAGGTGCTCCCAGCCATCGCGTTCGCTACGCCACAGGTATTGGCCCGGACGGGTCTTGAGGAATTGTGCCGGATGCTCGGGCTCCAAGTACTTGTCATCGTGTTCCTCCAGTAGCGTGGCAACGGGTGAGCCGTTGCGAGCGTCGTAGCGGACAAGCTTGAGATTCTCCGTGATGCGGTCGAGATGGACCACATGCACGTAATTCCCTTCGCTATCCCATGATATGTTCGTGAGGTATTGGTCCAAGGGCTCATCCGTGTGAAGGAATACCGTGCTCATGGTCTTCAGGTCGTACACCCCGACGGTCACGTGGTGACTGGTGCCTCCGGCCATCGGATAGCGGATCTTGTCAAAGGCGCTTGGCTTGGTGCTTATGTCCTCCAGGAAATAGGGCGACACCATTGTTTCGTCCATCCTGTAGAACGCCAGCTTGTCGCCGTTCGGGCTCCAGAATGTCCCTTTGGTGATCCCATACTCTTGGCGATGTACGGCCTGTCCGTTCACGATTCCGTCCGCACCGTCCACGGTGATGCGATGCGGCTCCACCATGTTCAACTCCTGAACAAAAAGGTCGTTATCCACGGTATACGCCACTGCGCCGGAGTGGTCATTCACGTCCTCATTGGCAGCTTCATCCGGTAAGGCGAGCTTGGTCGACTTCGCGGTACCAAGGGTATATGTATGGAAGGCACTGTTATGGTGGAACCGGAACCGGTCCGGGGCAAGCCAGGTGATACCGGGGAACGATCTCAATTTGGCGGTGTCAGCGAGCGCAGCGTTCAGGGTCGCCAGATCAATGATAGGTGTGTCGGACCTTCCGTTGACCGAGGAACGAAGCAGAACGTTCTCCTTCACCGTGCAATACTCCGCTGTGCCTTCGATCCATTGTAGGCCCTTGATCCGTTCAGGTGCGTATTCCGTTCCGGCTTTCAGAATGGCATCACTCAGTGTAAGTGCCTTCTGGGTATGGCCTAGAGCGGGAAGTAGGAACAGGAATGAGATGAGCGTCTTGCGGATCATGTGTGCAAAGTAGTTGAGATCCACGAGCGAAGCGCAAGGACCGCTCGGGTGGCTATCAAGGGTTTGATTCGGGTTCGGAAAAGCGCGGGTCCGTCAGGAAGTCGTGATCGGTCAGTGCATGCAGAAAGGCCACAAGGTCGGCACGATCCTGTGCGTCCAGGTCCACGGCGCCCAGTTTCCAAGCGAACATATGATCATCGAAATTCGGCGTGTTCAACTGGACGTCATCCGCATAGAAGTCCACAACTTCCTCCAACGTTGCGAAACGGCCATCGTGCATGTATGGAGCAGAGACCGAGATGTTGCGGAGCGTCGGTGTCTTGAACCGGCCCATGTGCTTGTGGAGCCCGGTGCGTTGGCCCAGACCCCTGTCGATCGGGATGCTATCCAAGCCGATGTTCACTACGCCGTGGTCCTGGAACAGCGGAAGCTCGTGGCAGTCAGCGCAATGCGCTCCGCCGAAGAACAGGTCCATGCCGCGCTGTTCTTGGGAAGAAAGCGCGCTCGAGTCGCAGTCGTAGTGGAACTTGTCGAAGGGTGAGTTGAACGAGAGCAGTGTGCGTTCGAACTGTGCCAATGCGAAGGCCACATGCATGCTGTCGATCTCCATCGTGCCGAATGCAGCGTCGAACAGTTCGGGATAGCCCGGTGCATCGCGTAAACGTTGAAGCACTTCAGGCCACGCATTGAACATCTCCTCGTGATCACGGACCGGTGCCAAGGCTTGCAGTTCCAAGCTGAAGGCTCGGGCATCCCAGAAGAAGAAGTGGCTCCATGATAAGTTGATCAAGGCCATTGCGTTCCGCTGGCCGACACGTCCATCCGTGCCGATCGAGAACCGGCGCGGATCGCTGAAAGCGTGTTCTTGGATATGGCAACTCGCACAGGAAATGGTCCCGTCGCGGGATAGGGCTTTCTCATGGAACAAGCGACGACCCAAGGCGACTCCTTCAACCGTGAGCGGGTTGTCATACGGGAGTATCATCTCGTGCGTGCTGTCCGTGGCCCAGGCTGGAAGGTCAAGGGATAACGGTGTCGGGCCCGGCGAAGAGCCCCGCGAGGTGATCACTTGTTCACTGTGGCATCCGAGCATCAGGACCAACAGCAGGCATGCCGCACCCACGGTCAAGGTTCTCGGATCCGTCATTCGAGCATGATCACGGGACTCTTTGAGCGGCCTTCTCAGTTCGGATCACTGAATTCAGGGTTCGTTAGGAATTCATCATCGGTCAAGGCCTTCATGAACGCCACCAGGTCGCTCTTCTGTTGTTCCGATAAGCCCAGGTTGCCGCCTGCGATGACCCATGGGATCATGTGATTGTCGAGGTTCGGCGAGCCCAGTTGCACTCCCTCGTTGTAAAAGTCGACCACTTCTTCCAATGTGGTGAAACGACCGTCGTGCATGTACGGAGCGGTAACCTCGATGTTCCGCAGCGTGGTCACTTTGAAGATGCCATTGTGCGAAGGGTTGTTGTTCACACCGCCCAATCCGAGGTCCGTGTGCACAAGGTCCAATCCGTTATTGCGCATCCCGTGGCTCACGAACAACGGTTCCATATGGCAATCGACGCAGTGCCCTTCTCGGGTAAAGACGCGGTACCCGTCGATCTCGCTTTGGGTGAGAGCAGTGGTCTCTCCCAAATACCTGTACCGATCGAATCGCGAGTTCAACGAGAGCAGGGTCCGCTCGAATTGTGCAATGGCCTTCACTACACGTACGCTGTCGATACCCGGACTTCCGAACGCTCGCTCGAACAAGGCCGGGTACTCGGCATCATTCCGCAATCGGTCCTCGACCGTGGGCCAAGTGTTGCGCATCTCGATCGGGTTGGTGACCGGGCCGAACGCCTGTGCCTCCATGCTCGGGGCTCGTCCGTCCCAGAACAGGAAATTGTCCCAGAGCAGGTTGAACGTGCTCATGGCTTGGCGGGTGCCTACTGAACCATCGGTTCCCACGGAGAATTGACGTGCATCGCTGAATCCATCCTCCTGTCCGTGGCAGCTTCCACAGGACATGGAGTAGTCATCGGACAAGGCCGTTTCGTAGAAGAGCATCCGCCCCAAGGCGATGCCTTCCAAGGTCATCGGGTTATCAGCCGGGGATTGGATCACGTGGCCTGTGCTGTCCAAAAGCCAGGATGGTGCGTCGTGCACGTATGGCGTAGGTCCGCTGATCGGGTCGCTCGGGGCCGGGTCCTGTTCCTTGTCCCTCTTGCACGAATGAAGAACGCCGAGGGAGGTAAGCAGGATCAGGTTGACCCAAAATGTGCGTCGAATGGTCATCGTGACACGAAGATCGACCGATCGAGGGCCAAGAGCAAGGTGTCGGACAGGTGATCGAAGCGCTTCCGAGGGATCCCAACCTGCTCAAAGGATGTTCACCTCCCGCTCCAATTCAACGCCGAACCGCTCATGGACCGAGCGCAGCACCTGTTCGCTTAGTTCCAGGATCGCGGCTCCAGTGGCCCCACCGTGGTTCACAAGCACCAGGGCTTGTCGGTCGTGAACGCCGTGATCACCGAGCCGACGGCCTTTCCAGCCCGCTTTTTCGATAAGCCAACCGGCGGCCAACTTGCTTTGTCCAGGACCGGCAGGGTAGGCCACCACATCCGGGTGATCGCTCCTGATCCCATCCACCAACGTATTCGGCACGACAGGGTTCTTGAAGAAACTCCCTGCGTTGCCCAGCACGGCGGGGTCAGGCAATTTGCTTCTTCGGATGGCGATCACAGCGGCGCTCACGTCCTTGATGGTCGGATCATTGATGCCCATCCGCTCCAGTTCGTCGCGGATGTTGCCGTAGCTGGTATTCAGCGCCGGGTACTTGGACAGTTTGAAGGTTACATGCAGGATCGCATAGAGCCCCTTGGCCTCCCGCTTGAAAATGCTCTCGCGGTACCCGAACCGGCAGGCCTCACGATCGAAAGTGACGACTTCACCACTGGTTATCCGAAAGGCCTCGAGCGAATCGAAGGTGTCCTTGATCTCCACGCCGTAAGCACCGATGTTCTGCATTGGTGCCGCACCCACCTTGCCCGGGATCAACGAGAGGTTCTCGATTCCGCCCCAGCCGTGGGCCACACAGTGTTCCACAAGGTCGTGCCATACTACCCCTGCACCCGCGCGCACCCACACATGGTCTAGATCCTCCTTCACGACCTCAATGCCCGGGACCTCGTTCAACAACACGGCTCCAGCCACGTCATGCGTGAACAGGACGTTGCTGCCACCCCCCAGAATAAGATGAGGCATCCCCACGAGTTCCGGTGAGGCCAGAAGGGCCCGAAGCTGGTCCGCACTATTGAAACGGGCCAAGCGTTCCGCCCGGGCGGCGATCCCGAATGTGTTGAACGGCTGTAGCTCGGCGTCGCGTAGGATCTGCATGCTTCGAGGTACAAGTTTACTGGCGCTGCTCCTGTACCTTGGTCACCTCCTCACAGGGCTTGTACACAGCGGAACGGGGAAAGGGCATGCCCACGGCCAT
>JAGQVV010000271.1 GCA_020437805.1 Flavobacteriales bacterium | reverse complement strand
CCCATCCGCATCGGCATCGAAGAACATGCGCCCTTCGATCCGGTGATAGGCGTCCGATCGGTTGGGCATCCATTCGAATTGGTAGCCGTTCGAGCGCACGTATACGAAGTCAAGCAGGCCGTTGCGATCCACATCGGCGGGAACCAGTCCATAGATCTCCACGAACTGATCATCCGGGAAGAGCACGATCTCCTCACCGAATTGTCCCGTCCCATCGTTGGGCAAGTAATTGAAAGCCATTCGTCGGCCGTTCAGGATATCGAGGTCGCCATCCCCATCCACGTCCACCACCAGGATGGTCCCATTGAGCGCAAGTTGGACGACCAACATCTCTGCGGGCCCGAAAACGCCGTTACCGTCGTTCATCAGGACCGCGACATCGACAGAGGCAAAGGCGATCACGAGGTCGAGGTCACCATCCTGGTCCAGGTCTGCCGGATGAACCTCTGGACCAAAAGCGAAGGCACCCAAACCCACCCGTGGGGCGAAAAGGCCATTGCCCAGATTGCGGTACCAGGAAATGTTGCTGTTCTCGTGCAACAAGAGGATGTCCTGCAGCCCGTCGCCATTGAGGTCAGCGCTTTCGGTTGTGTACACGATGGTGGCCGCCGCATCGATCGTGATGTGGCCGCTGAAGGAGGTCCCATCGTTGCGCCGCCAGCCCAGGTCAGGGTATCCCACCACATGGTCCAGGTCGCCATCCCCATCCACATCCAACTGGGTGAATCGCCCATTGTGATCCGTGGCCAACAGCACTTCCGGACCGAATTGGCCATTCCCCAGGTTCCTTTTCCAGTACAGCGTTGCGGCATACTCGACCCCGGTGTAGAACAACAGATCGAGGGCGCCATCCTGGTCAATGTCCTGCAGATCGAAATTCCCCATGGGCTCCTCGCCGAAATACATGGCTGAATCGACGAAGAAGCCATCCGGCTGCTGGGTGAAGAGAGAGACCATGAGATCGCCGCGGGTGATCAGGTCCATGTCCCCATCGGCGTCGATATCGACGGGGCGGATCGTGCCTACACCCTCGCGATAGGGCACCTTTACCGGCCGGCTGCGGAATTCCCCTCCGCCGATGTTGGCCAGGTACGCCATATCCGTACTGTTCCAAGGGTTGTACACGAGGTCCTTGGCCCCATCGCCGGTAAGGTCCTGTAGGAAAATATTCACGACGGAAGCGAGCCCGTTGGACGACCTGGTGAAATTGGCCGTGCCATCGTTCAACAAGACCCATACCGAGTCGGCTGCGGCGAGCACCAGATCCTGATCGCCATCAGCGTCCAGGTCCGCTGCCCGAACATTCCCTGTGCCGATCCCATCCTCCAAGATGAGCTCTGGATCGAAGCTTCCCCCGCCAGTGGCTGGCCTGTACACCAGGTCGCCGAACGCGGTAGTGAACACAACATCGGGCCGGGTATCCCCATTCAGGTCCACCAGTTCCACATGGGTCCCTATGCCCCACACACCCAGCGCCTCGACCGCGCTGAACTGCCCGGTGCCATCATTGGCGTACCAGGTAACGGCCTCCCGATTGAAGATGACATCGATGTCACCGTCCTGGTCCACATCGCCCAAAGTGAACTCGTTCGTTAGCACGGTGGTCCCCGTGATCACCTGTGGCTCGCCGAAGTTGCCGAGACCGTCGTTCATGAAACTGCTGATGCGCCCTTGGCCGAGCCATACGATGTCGTTATGCCCATCGCCATTGAGATCGGCCAGCTGCACGAAGATCACCCCGCCGATATTGGGTATCTCGGGTGCGACGAATTCGAATTCGCCGAAGCCGTTGTTCAATCCCCTTACGATGCCACCATTGCTGCCTTGTGCCACGACAAGGTCATCCACTCCATCGCCGTTCACGTCGCCATAGTCAAGTGAGCGTGCGAAAGCCAGTCCACTAAGTGCGATGCGGCCCGGTCCGTAGTGATCCGCTCCATCTCCCTTGAACCAGAATACGGAATCGGTCGATGCGCAAACCATGTCCAAATGCCCATCGAGATCGATGTCGAAGAATTTTGATTCCGAAACCGAATTGATCTGCGGGAGATTCCCCCGGATCACCTCCGGCGGGCCGTATTGGGCTCGCAGGACCAACGGTAGCACGAGATTCGCGAGGACGATCCAGGTGGTGCGCATGGGCCGTTATGCTAGGAGGTCAAAGCTACGCGGAAAGACCGATGAGCGCTACCGGTTCAACGCCACCCCTTGGTCCCAAAGTTTAGTGCGACGCTACGATCCGTGATGGATTGTTGAAAGCTGTTCCGCAGGGCGGGTGCGGCACCCGTTCCCGCCGATAGCTTTGCGCACCTACAACGGAACCCATGGCAAAGAAGAGTACCCCGAAGAAGAGCCCAGCGAAAGCGACGAAGGCCACAGCGAAGAACCTGCTGACGAACAACTCCTTGGCCTTCATGGAGCGTTACTTGAACAACGCCGCCCCCACGGGCTTCGAGAGCAGCGGACAGAAGATCTGGCTGGACTATATGAAGCCCTTCGTTGATGACCATTTCGTTGACCCGTACGGCACAGCAGTGGCGGTGATAAACCCCACGGCGAAGTACAAAGTGGTGATCGAAGCGCATGCCGATGAGATCAGCTGGTTCGTGCACTACATCACGAAGGAGGGCTTCATCTACGTACGCCGTAACGGTGGCAGCGATCACATGATCGCCCCAAGCAAGCGTGTGAACATCCATACCGACAAAGGGATCGTGCGGGCGGTATTCGGCTGGCCTGCGATACACGTGCGCAAGCCGGAGGCGGACCCCAAGCCCTCGTTGGAGAACATTTTCCTGGACTGCGGATGCGAAAGCAAGGAGGAGGTGGAGAAGCTGGGTGTTCACGTGGGCTGCGTGGTCACCTTCGAGGACGAATTCATGGTGCTGAACAAGAAGCACTATGTGGGCCGCGCCTTGGACAACCGCATGGGCGGATTCATGATCGCAGAGGTTGCGCGCTTGCTCAAGGAGAACAAGGTGAAACTGCCCTTCGGTCTGTATGTGACCAATAGCGTGCAGGAGGAAGTGGGGCTGCGTGGGGCGGAGATGATCGTGGAACGGATCCGACCCGATCTCGCGATCGTGACCGACGTGACGCACGACACGCAGACCCCGATGATGAACAAGATCCAGAGCGGCGATGTGGCCTGTGGAAAAGGACCGGTGCTGAGTTACGGTCCGGCGGTGCACAACAACCTGTTGCGACACATCGTGAACACGGCCGAAAAAGAAAAGATCGCCTTTCAGCGCGCGGCGGTAAGCCGGGCCACAGGAACCGATACCGATGCCTTCGCCTACGGCGCCGCCGGTGTGCCGAGTGCCTTGATCAGCCTGCCCCTGCGCTACATGCACACCACGGTGGAGAGCGTGCACCGGGAGGACGTGGAGAATGTGATCCGCCTGATCTATGCCTCGGTGAAAGCGCTGAGGTCCGGGCAGGACATGCGCTACATCAAGTGAGCCGAACGCGAGGGAGCATGAGGATCGAACTCGGTGACAACGCGACGGATGCGATCCGCTTCCTGCTGCTGGGCTTGGGCGTGTTGTTGTTCCTGCGCCTTGCCTACGCAGGCCTCGAACTATGGTTCGCACCACCGGTGACAACGGACCTCGCCGTGGCGATCGACGGCTTTCGCAACGGCTACCTCCTGGCCGACCGCAGCGTGTTGGTGGTGGGTGGTAGCGCACTGATGGAGCGCATGGCCATGGCGGCAGTGGCCGCAGCGGCTTGCGCAACGCTCGTCGCCCTGCCCGCAGCATTGATCGGTCGCTTGTCCGGTGGATCGGCCGGGCGTTACGCCATCGTCGCCGGGCGTGCCGTGTTGTTCGTTTCATTTGCTTGGTGGTGCTTTGCGGCCTTGGCCGTACCGCCGATAAGTGTGCAAGTGAAGAGCGACGCATTCGTGCGCACCGAGCATCAGGCGTTGTTCAACGACCTGAGCATTCCCTTTTCTTCCTCGGAAAGCCGACTTCCACGCCGTGCGGGCGGCTCCATCCAGCAACGCTCCAGCACCAGCGCTTGGGGTGGTTGTGGCACGGTGGAAGAGGTGTTCGCACAGTACGGCAGCGAACAGATGGTGATCGCACGTGTGGTGCCCGGTGGAAGCGATTGTGGATCCATGGGTGCTCACGCCCGTGGACGCATGGCGGTGTTGACGAAGTTGTTGCTGCAAGAGGACAAGCCTTGAGCAACGCAGCTTGATTCGTGACCCATGCAGGAACTAACTTGCTGCGATGCGCGTGCGATTCATCAAGGCACCGGACACCCATGCCCTGCGCCTGTTGGTACTGCGTCCCGGCGGCACGCTGGAGGATGTGGATTTCGCCAATGACCGTTTGGCGGGCGGCTTCCACTTGGGTGTCCACATCGGGGAGCACCGCATCGCCATAGCGAGCTTCTACCCCGAAGCGCACAAGGAGTTGATGGGTTGGAAGCAATACCGGCTACGCGGCATGGCCACGCACCCCGACTTCACTGGTCAGGGCGCTGGTACCAGCTTGCTCCGTTTCGCGCTGGAACACCTGAAGGCCCAACACGCCGATCTGCTATGGTGCAACGCACGTGAAAAAGCGGTGGGCTTCTATGAAGGGACCGGACTTGTGGTGCACGGTGAGCGCTTCGATATCCCCGGTATCGGTGGCCATTACGTCATGTATCGTCGCTTGCGTCGTTAGCCGATAGCTTCGCAGCATGCACGCCTCCCGGAGTTCGCGCTGGCTCCTCCCCGCTTTGGTGGTCGCCAACCTTGTGCTCAAGCTCCTGTGGCTGGGCCGCACGGAATTGGCGCACGACGAGCCTTTCACGGTGCTTGCGGCGCACGTCGATTGGGAAGTATTGAAGGTTCTCCTCTGGACCGAGAACAATCCGCCACTGCACTTCATCCTCACCAAACTCTGGAGCGCGTTGGTGCCACTGGATGAAGCATGGCTGCGCGTTCCATCGGCGATCTTCAGCGCCTTGGTGGTGTGGCCGCTCTTCCGCTTGGGCACGGCTTTCGGTGGTGTGCGCACGGGTGCGACCGCTGCGCTCTTGTTCACCTTCAGCAACTACCACTACGGTTTCGCACATGAGGTCCGCGCCTATGCGCTCTTCACGCTTTTGGCCACGGCCGGTGTGTGGCAATTGTGGCGGATCAACGAAGGACGGCGTGGAGCGGCCCTACTACTGGCGCTCCTGAACATCGCCATGGTGTTCAACCACTTCTTCGGCTGGCTGATGGTGGGCCTGCAACTGCTGTTCGTTCTGCTGCCCAACTTCCGCGCGGCGCGGAAACCCCTACTGTTCGCCATCGGTGCCACGGTCCTGGCCTACCTGCCCTACGTCGCGGTGTTCTTGACGCGACTGAGCACCAGCGTATCCGATGGCACCTGGCTCACCACTCCGGAACCGGAAGAACTCTACAACATGATCTGGCGTTGGAGCAATGCACCGGTGTTGGCCGTGGCGCTCTTGTTGGTGATCGGCATCGCCGCGATACGTACCCGGACAAGAAAGCCGGGGATGATGCTGGGTCTGCTATGGACCTTCGTTCCGCTCGTCGGCATGTTCCTCGTTTCCTTCAGCGTTCCGATGTTCCTGGATCGCTACCTCGTATATGCCGCGCCGGGTTTCTGTCTGTTGAGCGCGATCGCGTTGAGCACCTTTCTTCCTGAAGGACGCTTCCGATGGATACCAGCGGCGGTCGTGGTGGCGGGCATGGCCATCACCTTCGCGCCATGGAAGGATACCGGCCTGCATCCATCGCGGGTCGTGCAGCAGGTGCAGAAGTGGCAAGAGGCGGATCGACCGGTCCTGATCGCGCCCGACTTCTACGCGCACACCTTTGCTTGGCACCTTGATCGGGAGCTGATCCGCAACCCGGCCGCTATGGAGTTGGAACTCATCGAACGCAACGTCTTTCTGGTCAGCGACCCCGACCGCTTCGTGGCCTTGGACAGTGAAGCCGATGCCGTGATCCTCGTGGATGCCTGGAGCGCCCTCACCGACCCCGAACAGCGCACCAAACAACACCTACGGCGCCAATGGCCCATGGTTGATTCCGTGGAAGC
>JAGQVV010000270.1 GCA_020437805.1 Flavobacteriales bacterium | reverse complement strand
TGGTGCAGCTGGAACTGCACGCCCACCGTGGTGTTGGCAAGGGCATCGCCACCCGCATCGCGGGCCACGCCTTGGTAGTTGAAGGCTTCGGGGGTCTGGGCGAAGGTGTTCGTTGCGCAGGATAGTGCGCATACCATCATTAATGCTACTTGTGCTCTCATCGCTGTAGAGCGCTTAGTGTGTTCCAGTGGTTGCATTGTTTGTTCCCATAGGTGGTCTTGAGTATTCGGTCCATGCTAGAACGCCTTGATCCGCCGCACGTGGTAGTTGGCGGATTTCACTGCATTGAAGTTGTTCCCGTTCGAGAAGGAGACCGCTGCTCCCTGGGTCTGGCTGGCCTGTGTGGAACTCCAGTAGGACTGCGCCGAGAAGTTGCCCAGGCCGTTCTGATGCAGGTTGGTGTACATCAGGTTTAACTCACCCGACGAAGGCATGTACCAATCTCCGGTCTGCCCGATAGCTCCATCGCCATTTGGGCAGGGGGTGATATATACCGCATATCCACAGTTTGGACAACCGCCTTGTATGATCTCAAAGTACTGAAGACAGCAAGCGCGCTTCAAATCATACTCTACTTGATAGGCTGCTTCTGCCGCCTGATCAAACTGGTTACGCGCAAGCTGGTAATTGCTCCGATTATTGGTACCTTCCCCTACATTGGCCGAAGTGGTCGTGGAAAAGCTGGAACAACCCCATTCGTCCTCCGCATTATCGGTCAGTTGGGCCATCAGGCCATGCTCTCCGGTGCCATCCACGTAGAACACGATACCTCCGTTTACGATGGCTCCAAGGGGCACGGTGCATCCCGCCGACCAGGTCGGTACACCGTTGCAGTACCGCAGCGTGGGAGCGTCAGAGCCAAACAGGGCAGGCGGCCCCGCAGGTATGACTACCCAACCGGTGCCATTCCAATAGAGCATTTCCCCTGCCTGCGTACCCGATGGGACTAGGGTGGCGTCGGACCAGCTCGCATTGCCATTGGCATCGCTGGTGAGCACCCGGGCTGCGCTTTCCGTGCCATCCTGTAACTGGAAGGAACCTACCACGTCCAACCGGGCACTAGGGCTTTCGGTGCCGATGCCCACGTTCCGGTTGGCCAGCACCCGAAGGGCTTCGGAACCACCCGTGTTTATCGTGAAGTCGTTCCCATTGGAACCAATGTACGGTTGGTCCAATACCGTGGTGGTGCCATTATTGCTGAAGCGGAGGTAGGACTGTGAGGCTCCGGTGGCCTCCAGCAGCGCCACGTTGGGGCTGCTGGAGCTTTCACGCACATGGAGCAGGCGGGCCGGTGAGGTGGTGCCGATACCCAGGAATCCGTAGGATGCCAATCGCATGCGTTCCGGGGTGGTGCCCAAGCCGGAATAGAACTGCAGTTCAGAGCCGATCAATAGCATGGGACGGAACGCGGTGCCTTCGTTCTTCGCCTCGATGCGCAATCCTTCGCTGGTGGAGAATCGGAACTTACCCCAGTGCGTATTGGACAAGCTGAGCCGAAACTCGCTGGCGCTGGCATCGCGCACATCCAGCTTGGCGCTTGGCGCGGTGGTACCGATGCCCACGTTGCCCACATTGTCCTCATAAAGGAAGGCATCGGTGAGGCTGTTGCCGCCGACCTCGAACTTGGCCAAGTGGTTGAGCGTGCCGTTGACGTTCGCGTCAGCACCCGGAGGCCCCATCGGTCCTTGCTCACCAACGGCCATTCCGGCATTGGTCACGGAAGCGTCGCTCAAGGTCACAAAAAGGGAGTCATTGGTGATCACTGCATTGGTCACAGACACACCCTGTGGGCCGGTGGCACCGGCCGCACCTGTTGCTCCCGTGGCTCCCTGCGGGCCGGTGGCACCTGGTGGCCCTGAAGGGCCTTGGGGGCCGACCGGACCTGCGGGACCCACCAGATCACTGATGCTCTGGGTGGTGAGCCCACCGGTATTGGGATCTACCGTCACTGCGGTAATGCAGAAGATCTCGAAGATCTCCATGTTGTTGTCCGCCCCATTGAGCACATAGGCGTGAAGGCCGGCAACTGCTACAGAGGAAGGCGCTGATCCCGCGCTGATCGTAGCACTGAGGTCCGGTGAAGTCGGATCCCCGATAGCGAAGATCATCAGATCGCCACTGCCACTGTTCAGGACGTAGGCGAATTCGCCGGGAACGGCGACTGAAACAGGTGCTGTGCCCGTGGCGATCGTGGCACTGAGACCGGGTGAGGAAGGATCGCTGATGTCGAAGACCATCATGTTGTTGCTGGCGCCATTCACCACGTAGGCATGGTTGTCAGAAACAGCAACTGCCCTTGGCGAAGCTCCTGTACTCACAGTGGCCATCAGGCTAGGCGAACCGGGAGCGGTGACATCGATGATCATCATGTTATTTCCTGCCTGGTTCACCACGTAGGCATGGTTGCCTGAAACAGCAACGGAGACCGGCATCGCTCCGACGGCAATGGTGGCGCTTAGGCTGGGCGAAGAAGGAACACCGATGTCGAAGATCTCCAGGCTCTCATTGGCTTCACTGACCACATAGACATGGTTGCCGGATACAGCGACAGACCTTGGTAAGGGGCCGGTGGCGACCGAAGGGCTCGGGCTTGGCGAAGCAGGGTCACTGATATCGAACACGCTCATGGTATTATTGGAATAATTCACCACGTACGCGTAGTTGTTGTTCACCGCAATGGACGTTGGTGCAGGTCCTGTGGCGATCGTGGCTGTCAGACTTGGAGAAGCGGGGTCCGAGATATTGAAGATCATCATGTTGTTGCTCACCCGGTTCAGCACGTAGGAATAGTTGCCCGCAACTGCTACCGAGCTTGGTGAAATTCCTGTGGATGTGGTCGAGATCGACCCGAGACAGGAAAGGTCCTGACCAGGCGCAAAGCCGCTTCCGAACAAGCTTTCGGCACTGACATTCTCCCAACTCGCATTGCCATCGGCATCGCTGGTCAGGA
>JAGQVV010000028.1 GCA_020437805.1 Flavobacteriales bacterium | reverse complement strand
TCCGCTGCATCCCGAACATGGTGGTAAGCGCGCCCATGAACGAAGAGGAGTTGCGCAACCTGATGTACACTGCGCAGCTTCCCGATCAAGGCCCCTTCAGCATAAGGTACCCGCGCGGCGAAGGCGTGATGACCGAGTGGAAGACGCCCTTCAAGGAGATCAAAGTGGGCACCGGTCGCAAAGTGCGCTCAGGGACCGATATCGCCGTGCTCAGCATCGGTCACATCGGAAATATCGCCGCGAAAGGCATTGATGCCTTGGAGAAGGAAGGCTACAGCGTGGCCCACTACGACCTACGTTTCGTGAAGCCGATCGACGAGTTGCTGCTCCATGAGGTCTTCGCCAAGTTCAAGCACGTGATCACCATCGAAGATCATGCGATCATGGGTGGTATGGGAAGTGCCGTGCTCGAATTCATGGGCGACCACGGCTACCACGCACAGTTGAAACGCATGGGAGTCCCCGACAAATGGATCGAGCATGGCACCCAGCAGGAGCTCTATTCCGAGTGCGGCTACGACGATATTGCGCTCATCGCCGCGGTGAAGGAGGTCCTTGCCGAACAACAGGTGAGCAAAGGCGAGCGAGCGAGCGCTTGATCCGGCCGACGAAGCACATACCAGCTACCGCGCTAACGCTTGCTGAGCCGCGCACTGCCCAAGGTCCCGTTCGTTCCTATCCACGAGAGGGTGTATTGACCGGCCGGCACACCGGCGATATCCAAGGTCAGCCGCCGGGTTTGGGGAGAGTTGAACTCCTCATGCCACTGCATTGCGATATTCCCGGAAGCATCCACCAATTGCAGTATGGTTCGACCAATGCGTGAGGCTGGAAGGTCAACGGTCACAATGTCCACGGCGGGATCCGGAAATGGTCGCAGGACGACCGGGCGGAACAGGAGTTCGGGGTCCTCTTGCCAGGTGCCGTCCAGCCAGCGAAGCACACGGTCTGGCGGTGCCCAGCCCTTGCGTTCGGAGATCACGAGCAAGGGCATCGGGGTGCGATCGGTGTACCAGGAGTAGCGGGTCTCGGTGCGCAATGGCCACTCCTTGTAGCGCCGATCGACCAAGGCCAGATCGCTCCGCACGCGGATCACGTTCTCCACTACACCGTATGGCATGATCAAGGACCCCCAGGATTCCGCACGGACCGCATAGGTCACGTCAAGAAGTTGGATGCGTCCTGCTCCTGTTACTGCGACGATGGAACTGTCGGACCAACGATCGGTGATCCGGCACGGAATGCTCAACTCCCGAATGGGTGGGTCGAAACGAAGCAAGGCCGTATCACTGTATGTACCCATCCACAAGAGGGCCGAATCGGTCCTTAGGAAGTAGGAGGTGGGTTCACCAGGCACTTGACGCACGAAAGCATCGCTGGGGAAGGCACCAGCACCCGGCGCGATATCCGTTGTGGACCAGATGTACGGCACGATCGTGCCGGACGGCAAGCTGCTGAAATCCCAACGCACCCCTTCGCCCGAAACGCCCGGCTTCATGTACTGCACATCGTGATAACCATACACACTGCCCGTGGACGGGAAGACCCCGTCACCCAGTACGGGCTGTGCAAAGCCGGTTTGCGCCGACAGCACCAGGATCACGGCAGGTCCTTTCCACATGCTGAAAAGATACGCACGGATCAAGCTCAACGTGGGTCCATACCGTCGAACGACCTTCCATTCCATCGCACCCAACGGTCGTATCGCGTTATCCGGTGATCGTCGCCGCGGTAACGAACAGGGTCCGCGAAGGGTGGATCCCCCTTCAGGTCGATGTAACGTTCGGCGGGTCCTCCATGGATGGCCACCGCTTCGCGAAAGCCGTTCCGGAAGATGTACGCGCCTTTGTAGGAGTCCGGTAGGCCGGTCACGAAGAGGGTTCCGCGCGCAGGCGGCTCAGGCAGTTCCTCCAGGATGCGTGCCGTGATCGCCGAGGCCGTACGCCATTGGCCAAGTTCCAGTTGGAGGTACCCAAGGAACAGCATGGATACCAGGACCGAGAGCCCGAGCCGGAAAGCGGTTCGTGGAATACGCGCCATCAACGAAGCGACCAGTGCGCAGAGGAAGGCGCTGGGGAGGTATAGGAAACGGTCGCTTTCCGAAGTGCGCGCGCTTACCCCGACGATCATCGGGAACAGACCAGCAACTATGAGCAGCCAGAGGAGCGTCAGGGTGGTACGTCCAACGACCGGGTCGGTCTGAACGGAACGGCGGAAAAGCAGTGCAACAAGCGTGATCATGGTGAGGATGACACCGGCCTTCAACAGCATGGCCCCAGGGTCGGGTTCGGGCGGAAGGAACAGCCGCATCCAGACCTTCGGTGCGTTGCTGAAGAAGTCGCTCAAGCCTTCGAAGAACAAGCCTGCGGCATAGGAGCCCATTATCGCTCCACCGTTCATTCGCAGCGCGAGCAGATAGAGGAGGACGGCTGTTCCATACCCCATGAGCAAAGAGCTGAATGGCGTACGCTTCGAACCGGCATTGAACGTTGAAAGGACCAACGCCAACAAGGGCAGTACCAGGGCTCCCTCGTAACACAAGAGGCCGATCAAAAGTGCGAGGGACGTTGTGATGATCCGATATCGTGCTGAGCGACCGCTGGAAAGTGCCAACAGGCCGATCAGAACGAAGAACGTTCCCAGCGCCGACTCCCGACCGACCAGCCAGATGATGGATTCTTGATGGAATGGGTACACCAGGAACAGTGTTGCTCCCAAGAAAGCGCCGAAAAAGGGTCGATCCCCCCGCGAGAGGATCCGCAACAGGAGCATGAAGAGCGCGAATGCGTTGACGGCATGAAGGCATACATTGAAGACCCGATGACCGGTGCTGGAGGTGCCGGAGATCAGGTGGCCGATGCGGAAGGTGAGGTCGCCTATAGGGCGGAACATGCCATTGCGCCACGGGATGTCGCGCACTCCGGAGTTCCATACAGCGGAGTGGTCATCACTGAATGCTGTGAGGTCCAGGTCCGGCCAGTAGAGCGCCAATGAAAGACCAACAAGGACCGGTAAGGCCCACCACGATGCTTGGAAGAACGATGGAACAGTCATGGCCGCTAGCCAAAGCTACCGGCATCGTCCGGGAAATCCACGAACCGGCCGTTCAGGCTTTCTTCAGCTCGAAATCATCCAGGAACTTCGTTGTGTAGTTCCCTTTGCGGAATGCATCGTGCTGCAAGAGCTGTAGGTGAAAGGGGATCGTGGTGCTCACCCCTTCGATCACATATTCGCTCAAGGCACGCTCCATCTTGGTGATGGCCTCTTCCCGGGTCTGTGCGCTCACGATCAGCTTGCCGATCATGCTATCGTAGTTCGGAGGGATGGAATATCCCGCATAGACGTGGGTATCCACCCGCACACCGTGCCCTCCGGGGCTGTGATAACTGGTGATCTTGCCTGGTGTGGGCCGGAAGTTGTGGAACGGATCCTCAGCGTTGATGCGGCACTGTATGCTGTGTCTGGTCGGCTCGTAGTTCAATCCGCTGATCGGGATCCCGGCGGCGATCTTGATCTGCTCACGGATCAGGTCGTAGTCGATGACCTCTTCCGTGATGGTGTGCTCCACTTGTATCCGGGTGTTCATCTCCATGAAGTAGAAGTGCCGGTCCTTGTCCACGAGGAACTCCACGGTACCCACACCTTCATAGTTCACGCTGGCTGCGGCCTTGATCGCGGCTTCGCCCATTTTCTTACGAAGGGCCTTGGTCATGAAGGGTGAAGGTGTTTCCTCGACCAGCTTCTGATGCCGACGCTGGATGCTGCAATCCCGC
This sequence comes from Flavobacteriales bacterium, assembly GCA_020437805.1. GTDB lineage: Bacteria > Bacteroidota > Bacteroidia > Flavobacteriales_F > PHOS-HE28 > PHOS-HE28. Next base: position 16,157 of record JAGQVV010000028.1, on the reverse strand, counting down.
TCGCTCATGTGGCAGAACGTACCATATTGGTCCCCAGCGATCTGGATCTCGATGTGGCGCGGCTCAAGGATGTACTTCTCCATGTACATGCCAGCGTTCCCGAAGGCCGCACCGGCCTCCTGGCTGGCCTTATCAAAGGCCTCATCGAACTCCTCCTCCTTCCATACCAGCCGCATGCCTTTTCCGCCGCCGCCGGCTGTGGCTTTCAGGATCACCGGGTAGCCGATCTTCTTGGCTTCTTTCTTCGCCAACGCAATGTCCGAAACGAGACCTTCGGAACCGGGCACCACCGGCACACCGGCCGCGATCATCGTGGCTTTGGCGGTGGCCTTGTCGCCCATGGCCTCGATCTGTTCAGGTGTGGCGCCTATGAATTTGATATCATGCTGTTGGCACAGCTTGCTGAACTTGGCGTTCTCGCTGAGGAAGCCATAGCCCGGATGGATCGCGTCCGCGTTGGTGATCTCCGCGGCAGCGATGATCCTGGACATGTTCAGGTAGCTTTCCTTGCTCGGCGGCGGGCCGATGCAAACCGCTTCATCCGCAAAGCGGACATGCAGGCTTTCCTTGTCGGCGGTGCTGTACACGGCAACGGTCTTGATACCCATCTCCCGACAGGTGCGGATGACGCGTAGCGCGATCTCACCTCGGTTGGCGATCAGGATCTTCTTGAACATGTCCCGTCGGGTTTAGCTGGGGTCGACCAGGAACAAGGGCTGGTCATATTCCACCGGTTTGGCATCATCCACCAACACCTTCACGATCTTTCCGCTCACCTCGCTTTCGATCTCGTTGAAGAGTTTCATGGCTTCGATGATGCAGATCGTCTTTCCTGGCTTCACTTCGTCGCCCACATTCACGAAGATTGGCTTGCCAGGGCCGGAAGCGCGATAGAACGTGCCGATCATGGGTGCCTTGATCGTGATGTACTTGGAGTCGGTGGCCGGTGGAGGTGCTGCAGCGGGAGCGGCGGGAGGTAAAGGTGCCGGGACTTGAGCCGCTGGTGCCGGTGCTGCCACCGGTGCCGGAGCGGTAATGACCTGCACCTCCTTCTTCCCTGCGGGGGTCTTTATCGTGATCTTGAAATCCTTTTGTTCGATCTCGACTTCGCTCACGCCACTCTTGGCCACGAATTTGATCAGGTCCTGGATCTGTGATAGATTCATTGGTGCTTGCGCTTGTTTGACCGCCATGGCGGGCTAAGATAGGTCAGTGTCGTTCAGCATGGTCAAGGCAGCTCCATGGGTCGGATCATGAGCCATACGCCCATTTCAGCCATATCGCACCCCATGTGAAACCCCCTCCGAATGCCGAGAGGATCACGTTGTCGCCTTTCTTCAAGCGCGACTCCCATTCCCACAGGCACAACGGGATGGTACCACTGGTGGTGTTGCCGTACTTCTCGATGTTCACCATCACCTTGCCATCGTCCAACCCCATGCGGTTGGCCGTGGCGTCGATGATGCGCTTGTTCGCTTGGTGCGGTACCAGCCAAGCCACGTCATCGGCGCTCAGGCCGTTCTTTTCCATGATCTCTGCGCTCACGTCGGCCATGTTGGTAACGGCGAACTTGAATACCGCTTTTCCCTCTTGGTAGACGTAATGCTCCTTGCGCTCCACCGTCCGTTCCGAGGCCGGACGCATGGAACCTCCCGCCTTCTGATGCAGGTGCTGACAACCACTTCCATCGCTGCGAAGGATCGAGTCCATTATGCCGACATCCTCCGTGGTGGGTTCAAGCAATACGGCACCACAGCCGTCACCGAAGATGATGCAGGTCGTGCGATCCTCGTAATCGATAATGCTGCTCATCTTATCGCCGCCGACAATGACCACTTTCTTGTGCGAGCCGCTTTCAATGAATTGGCTTCCTGTTGTCAAGGCATACAAGAAGCCGCTACAAGCCGCCATCAGGTCGAAGCCCCAAGCGTTCTTCGCACCGATCGCATCGCAAATGATGTTCGCGGTGGCGGGGAATACGCGGTCAGGCGTCACGGTGGCCACGATCATCAGGTCGATCTCCTCCGCGCCGATGCCACGCTTCCTCAACAGCCCGTTGACCGCTTCGGCGGCCATGACGCTAAGGCCTTGGTCCTTGCCTTTCAGGATCCGACGCTCCTTGATCCCGGTCCGCTCCGTGATCCATTCATCACTGGTTTCCACCATGGTCTCCAGGACTTGATTGCTCAAGCGGAACTCCGGGACATAACCGTTCACAGCGGTAATGGCAGCGCGGGTCTTCATGTCGGTCGTGATCTTTGCCTTGAAAACGGGGACCAAGGTACTCGCCACTGGTGCCCGTGGAATGGTCGGACCATCGAAATGCTCACAACATTCTGATGATCAGTGGATTGAGCGCCCTGTTCAGGAGAGAGCTTCGCGAATGCGCTCGCTCAATCGGCTCTCGACCACGTCGCGCGTGGCCAGCACCATGCTCTTGATGGCGATGTCATTGCTGATGCCGTGCCCGATGATCACATTGCCGTTCACACCCAGCACGGGCAGCCCGCCATAATTCTCATAATTGAAACGATGCAGGAAGGGATCGTCCACACCATGGTCCTCCAAAAGATCATGGAAGCCCTCGATCACCTTTAGAATGACGTTGCCGGTGAAGCCATCGCACACCATCACATCGGCCTTGTCGGTGAAAAGATCACGCCCTTCCACATTGCCGACGAAGCGATACGCGTCGTGCTCGCTCATGACCGTATGGGCGGCCTGCCGCAGCAGGTCGCCTTTTTTCGCCTCTTCACCGATATTCAACAGTCCGACCTTCGGGTCTACGATATGGTATACATGCTTGGCCAGCATGGCACCAAGCAAACCGAACTGGGAGAGGACGTCAGGTTTACAGTCCGCATTGGCCCCCACGTCCAACAATACACCGATGCCGCCCTTTTCCTTGGGGACCAGTGTGGGGATGCATGGACGAAGCACACCCGGGATGGGTTTAACGCTGAAGATGCTGCCCACGAGCATGGCACCGGTGTTGCCGGTACTGGCGAACCCGTCAATTTTTCCTTCTTTCATCAGCTGAAAGCCGATGCTGATGCTGCTCCGGGGTTTGGTCTGAAGCGCCTTGGTCGGATTGTCGTTCATGGTGATATCGTTCTCGCTGGGAACGATATCGAATAGGGCCGGGTCCGCACCCTCAGCCTCCAAGAGCTCCAATATCCGGACCTTATCTCCGATCAGCACTTGGCGCACGTCCGCGGCCAATTCGCTAGCGGCGAGCACGGCACCGCGCACGGTCACCTCCGGACCGTGGTCACTCCCCATGATGTCCAACCCGATCCTCATATGCAATGGATCAAGTTCGACGTACTTGTGGACATGGCCTTAAGCCGAGGCTTCGTTACCGGAGATCACCAGCTTGCCGTTGTAGTAGAGGTCTTCCCCCACCTTGTAGGCACGGTGACGCAAGTGCGTCTCGCCGGTGTTCGGGTCCTTGCTCAAGGTGGGCACGGCCGCGTTCTGGTGCGTACGTCGCTTGGCGGTACGGGTCTTGGAGTGTCGGCGTTTTGGATTTGGCATCGCTATTGGTATTGTTGGCTTAAGGCCTCTTGTGCTTCTCCCCGTTCGCTGAGGAGGTCTTCAATTCATTCAATATCTCCCAACGCGGATCAGGATGGGGCTCGTTCTCCACAATTAGCTTGCTCAGCACCTGTTCCACTTCCGGATCGCACTTCCCGGGGGTATGCACGTGTCTTGTCGGAAGCGCTAATCGCAGGCACTCGTAGAAGTAATGCGTCAGGTTGATGCTGTGCTCGCTGGGATCCAGTCCTACAAGCTCATCGTCATCATACTCTTCGTCCGTGGTGAACCGGAAGATCTGCCGCTGCTTTCCATCCACAGGGAGTTCCAAGGGGCCGTTGCACCGGTCACAACGCAAGGCCACCGGACCTGTCATGTGCAGGTTCACCACGATCAGGGTGGGGCTCTTGTCCAGCGAAACGTTCACGGATAGCGAGCCCCCCTCAAGGTCATCTTCTCCAGCGGCATCAAAGAAGTCCTGTTCCAACTGGAACCGGAATTCATGCTCCCCGTCACTGAGACCTGAGAAGTTGATGGTATGTTCTTGGAGCGCGTCCATGAGGGTACCTCCCGCCAAGCGGACCGCAAATGTAGCGGTTTGGTGGATCCAGTGGCATGTGTGGACCGTATGGGATCCCGGACGGAGCCTGCCTTCGGCGCGGAACCGGCACTTTGTCCGGTTGCAGCGGGCCCTTTCTGAGCGCGCGCCCTTTCCTGCCGAACCACGTCGACCCTATATGTATGGCCCTGACAAGGCCTTGAGCGGAACGAACGGGTCCCGTAAAGGAACTATCGCCCTGAACCTTCGCGCCTGTCCTTCTCCCGTTTTTGGGGTTCCAAAGGATCGGCCGTAATCGCCTTGTAGTGCTCTCGGTTCCGCACGATGTCCGCAGCAAGCCACACTGCGGCTCGGAAACTGCCTTCTTCGGCCACTCCTTGTCCGGCGATACCTAGCCCTGTGCCGTGGTCCGGACTGGTACGCACGATGGGGAGCCCTGCGGTGAAGTTCACACCGTTGCCGAAGCTTAGTGCTTTGAACGGTGCCAGACCCTGATCGTGGTACATGGCCAACACGCCATCGAAGTGTTCGTAGCTTCCGTTTCCGAAGAACCCATCAGCCGGGTATGGCCCCATGGCTTGGATCCCTTCTTCGTTCAATCGTCGCACGGCAGGGACGATGCGCTCCTTGTCCTCGCTGCCCAAAGTGCCTCCATCACCCGCATGGGGGTTCAGGCCGAGGATCGCGATGCGCGGCTCCTGCACGGCGAGATCACGCAGTAGGCTTTGGTGGAAAAGCTTGGCCTTGGCGACGATCTTGTCCGTGGTGATCGTGGTGGATACATCCTTCAACGGGATGTGCCCGGTCACCGTACCCACCCGCAAGCCCTCGCTGATCAGCACCATCAGTACTTCACTATCCGCGCCGGCCATGTGTTGCAGGAACTCGGTATGGCCGGGAAATGCGAAACCCGCCTGCTGCATACTGTTCTTGTCGATCGGGGCCGTTACCAGAACATCCACCTTGCCACTGGCCAGGTCCTGGGCAGCCGCCTCCAAACTCTTGATGGCGTAAGCCGCAAGCTCGCTGGAAGGCTTGCCGAGCTCGATGTTGAGGTCCTCCTCCCAGACGTTCACCAGATTGAGCTTCTTGGGCACGGCCTCACGGGCATCCGCGACGCGGTTGAACTGGGACTCATCCAGCTTCAGGGCCTTGCGGTGATGGCTGACAGCCTGTGAACTCGCATACAGCACGGGGGTCAGGTCCGTCATCATCCGGGTGTCCAGAAAGCACTTGAGCACCACTTCGATGCCTATGCCATTGAGGTCGCCGCAGGAGATGCCGATGCGCAGGGGGGAGCGAGGTTCCAAAGCTGGTGCTGGAGGTTATTGGGATAGGAGTGTTCCGTCAAGTGGCGGGCTTTCCGTTCAATTCTTGTCCAAGCTCCTACGTTTGATGAATTCGTAGAACAAGCGCACCCCGACCCCTGTGCCTCCCTTGGTGCGGTATGCGCTCTTCTTGGAAAGGAAGGCCGGACCGGCGATGTCCAAATGGATGAACGGATGGGTGGTGAAATGAGCAAGGAATTTACCCGCTGTTTGGGCCCCGGCCATGTCGCTACCGATGTTCTTGATGTCGGCCACGTCGCTTTTGATCTCTTCGTCGTACTCGTCCCAGAACGGAAGGCGTACCACACGTTCGAATACGGTGTTACCTGCGGCCTCCAGGTGCGCGAAGGTCTCGTCCTTCGCGGTGCCCATGGTCACGGTGCCATACGTGCCGATCGCACGTGCTGCGGACCCCGTCAAGGTGGCGATGGTCATGATCAGTTCAGGCTTGTACCGTTCGCCGAAGCTCAAGGCATCGGCCAGGATCATACGCCCTTCGGCATCGGTGTTCAAGACCTCCACGGTAAGCCCACTGTGCATTCGCACCACATCGCCGGGGGCATAGGCGTTGCCCCCGGGCCGGTTGTCCGTGGCAGGTACCAGACCCACGACGTGGACCGGCAATTCGCGCTTGGTGATCAGCGCCATGGTGCACGCCACCGCCGCGGCCCCGGCCATGTCGCACTTCATCTGGTCCATGCTGTTCGGGGTGGGTTTCAAACTGAGGCCGCCCGTATCATACACCACCCCTTTGCCCACCAGGACAATGGGCTTCTTGTTCACGGCGTTCTTCGGTTTCCATTCCATGACGCTGAACGTGGGTGGGTCAACGCTGCCTTTGTTCACCGCCAGCAACCCCCAAAGCCCCAGTGCCTCGATGCGTGACCTCTCCATCACCTCCACCTTGAATCCCGCGCTCTTGGCCAAGGTTCGTATCTCCGCTCCCAATTGCACAGCATTCAGGAAGCTCACCGGTTCGTTCACAAGGTCGCGTGCGGTGCAAGTGGCCTCCATGATGTCCGCGAGTTCGTCCACCTCGGCCGCGCTTACCTCCTTGGATATGATCCCGACCTTCTTCAGGGTTGGTGAACCTTTCGTGTCGCTCTTGTACTTACGGAAGCCGTAGCTTCCCAAGGTCACCCCTTCCGCCAGGGCCAAGGTGAGGGCACTGTTGTCCTGTAGGCTGATGATCTGGGCTTCCGTGCGTTTGGCGGCATTGAGGCGACCGGCCATGCTGTCCCCGGCGACACGGGCTTTTTCCAGTTGTGCGTTCAATTCACCGGGCACCACCAAATGGGCCATGAACAGCCTCCCGCTGATGTCGCACACGGCAAGGGATGCCTCGGCCTCCAACTGCTCCGTCAAGTACTGCCTGTCGTTGCGCTCGAGGTCCAGGTTCCGGAGTTGCTTCACGTCATCCAGAATGACCAATGTGTCTCGTGATGCAGCAGGACGGGAACTCTTTTGTAACACGATCATGGTTGGTGCGCCCGGGAGCGGCGTTGGGCCGTTCCTGAAGGGGCTAAAGATAGCCGTCCACGGATAGTCGGCCCTTGGTCGTCCCGAAGCTCGGAACCGTGGCATTCGCGTGGCAATTCGCCGGGGTCCAGGATCGTTCAAGCCCTGATTATGCCGTACTTTGTACTGCTGCGAATGTTGGTCCTACGTACCATTCTCCTCGTGCTTGGCCTTGGCTGGGCGGCGATAGCCTCTGCCACGCACAATCGGGCGGGAGAGATCATCCTCTGCAGGATCGGCAACTCGAACACGTATCGGATCACGGTGATCACACACACGAAGCTGAGCGCACCTGCCGACCGACCGGACCTGGCCATCAACTATGGCGATTCGCCGATCTGGGACACGATCCCGCGCACCTTGATCACGGACACGCCGGACCAGGACCTGCGCCGAAGCGAGTACGTGACCGAACACACCTATGTGGGCCCAGGGGTGTATGTCCTGAGCATCGATGACCAGAACAGGAACGGAGGTGTGATCAACATCCCGAATTCCATTGCGCAATCGTTCAGCGTTAGTACGCGTTTCGTGATCTCGCCGGTAACAGGCGGAAACTGTTCGGTGCGATTCCTGAACTCCCCGATCCAGGATGCCTGTCTGGGTCAGACCTGGATCCACAATCCGGCGGCCTATGACCCCGATGGGGACAGCCTTTCATATGAACCCGCCGTGTGTCTTGGCCTCGGCGGACAGCCCATACAGGGTTACACCTTTCCGGGTCCCAATTACAGCATTGATCCCCTGACCGGTACCATCACATGGAACGCCCCCTCGTTGACGGGGGAGTACAACATCGCCTTCATTGTGAGGGAATGGCGGAGAAGGGCTGATGGCACATGGGTGGAAGTCGGTTACGTGACGCGGGATATGCAGATCACCGTGGTGCCCTGCAACAACCAACCGCCAGTGATCTCCGAAGTAGCGGACACCTGTGTGGTAGCCGGGACCTTCCTCAGCTTCAGTGTGCAGGCGAGCGACCCGAACCTTTCCCAGATCGTTACGCTCACCGCCTTGGGCCAGCCCTTCGTATTGCCCAGTTCACCGGCGTCCTTCGTGAGCCCGAACCCTGCGAACCAGGTCAACGGCGTATTCAACTGGAGTACCAATTGCAGTCATGTGCGCTTGCAACCCTATCAAGTAACCTTCAAAGCCGTCGACAATGGTGAGCCTGTGAACCTTCAGTCCTACCGCACGATGAACATAACCGTAGTGGCTCCCGCACCGGAGAACCCGATGGCCTCTCCTAGTGGTGGTTCGATCCAACTGAACTGGGATGAGAGCATATGTACCAACGCAAGTGGTTACAGTATCTACCGGCGTAGTGGACCGTACGGCTACGTTCCCGACCATTGCGAGACCGGAGTGCCGGCGTACACAGGGTACACTTTCCTGGCCTCGTTGGATGGGGTGAATTCAACCTCCTACCTGGACAGCGATGGGCTGGTGATCGGGAACCAATACTGCTATATGGTTGTTGCGGACCTCCTAGGTGGTGCTGAGAGCTATGCAAGCGAGGAGTTCTGTGCCATACTCGATCGGCAGGTGCCGGTGATCACCAAGGTCAGCGTTGGGGTGACCGATGTTTCCGCAGGTATCGATACGGTGATGTGGAGCAATGCCTATGATCTTGATACGATGGCCCGCCCCGGTCCCTACCTGTTCAAATTGTACCGAGGAGAGGGTTTCCTCACTGCGAACGAGTTGATCTGGACCAGCGGGACACATCCTTTTCTTGCGCACCCTGATACGCTGCTGGTCGTGAACGATCTCGATACCCGCAGTGGTGCCAATGTGTACAGAGTGGAATTGCTCGGAGCTGACGGCGCTGACCTGATCGGTTCAAGCAGTGTCGCCTCCTCCGTTTTCATCAGCGCGGTCCCCGGTGATGAGTCGATGACGGTGCAGTGGGCATTGAACACGCCATGGAACAACAGTTCCTATGAGGTATACCGATGGAACGGATCCGACTGGGTCGCCATTGGGACAAGTACCGAGGGGAACTATGTGGACCCGGGGTTGATCAACGGTGAGGAGTATTGTTACCACGTGATCAGCACAGGGGCGTACAGCGACCCTACCATCCTTGCTCCCCTATTGAACTGGAGCCAAGAGGTGTGCGGGACTCCGGTGGATCGGACCCCGCCTTGCTCACCCACAGTGGACCTGGTGAACGATTGCGAGACCCCATTGAACACCTTGACCTGGAACAACCCGAACAACGACTGCGCGGATGACACCTACCTCTACAACATCTATTTCGCGGATAGCTTGGATGGTGATCTCATCCTGATCGCGACGATCATCGGTGCGGAGGACACGATCTTCACCCATACGAGTGGAAGCTCCGTGGCGGGCTGTTATGCGGTGACGGCGGTGGATACCTTGGGCAACGAAAGTGCGTTCAGCAACGAAGTATGTGGAGACAACTGTCCGGAATACAGGTTGCCGAACATCTTCACTCCGAACGGCGATCAAGCCAATGATCTTTTCGGGCCGTTCCCCTATCGTGGGGTCCGGACCATCGACCTGCAGGTGTTCAACCGTTGGGGCCAAGTGGTGTTCGAAACCCAAGACCCCGATATCGATTGGAAAGGCACATACAAGGAGACCTCGGAGGTGCTTCCGGATGGTGTCTACTATTACACGTGTACCGTGATCGTTGCGCGACTGAACGGCGAAGAACCCCTTCAGTTGAATGGATATGTACACCTTATGGGAAGTTCCGGTCAAGGCGGGTTCGAGTGATGTTCACAGGGATCGTGGAAGAGGTGGGCGAGCTGGTCGCCATCAGTGATCATGGCACCAACCGTGACCTTGAGATCCGTGGACGGATGTCGCCGGAACTGAAAGTGGACCAAAGCGTTTCCCACAACGGCGTTTGTCTTACGGTGGTGCGTGTACAAGGCGATCGCCACACGGTGACCGCAGTGAAAGAGACCATTGACCGCAGTAACCTCGGGTCGTTATCAGCGGGTAGCCTCGTGAACCTTGAACGTAGCTTGCGTGTGGGTGACCGGCTGGATGGCCACTTGGTGCAAGGGCATGTGGATACGGTGGTGGAATGCACCTTGGCTGAGGACGTGGGCGGCAGCTGGCGTTACCGATTTGGTCTACCGGATGATCCGGAAATGCTCGTCCTCAAAGGCAGCATCTGCATCAATGGGGTCAGCCTCACCATTGCTGAGTTGGACGCGGAGGGCTTCGGTGTAGCGATCATTCCGTACACCCGGGACCACACCAACCTCCGTGAATCGGCGCCCGGCCATCGGGTGAATATCGAGTACGATGTTCTGGGCAAGTACGTGAAGCGTATGCTCGGCTCTCGCGTCATTCCTTGACCACAGGCATCCGAATGACCTCGGATCCATCGCTGACCTCCAGGATGTACATTCCTGCTGCCAATGTCCTCAGGTCAATGGTGATCTCGCGGTCTTGGACCGGGGTTGCCTCGGTGCGAACGGATCGTCCCAATCTGTCGAGAACATGCACGTGGACCGTGCCCTGCAGCGCATCGTCAAGAAAGAGCACCGAATTTCCGCTGGTCGGGTTCGGGTACAACAAGGGACGGTGTTCATCAAATGCGCCCATGGGAATACGGGTCACACTTCCGGGGCCTCTTAGGATCCAGAGTTCCGGGTCCACGATAACCGTTGTGGCTTGAAAGGGTAGCATGGTGCGGTACTCCAGTACGTTGGTCGTCTGTTCAAGGACCACATTGAACTCCTCTGCGCCATTCGAGAATCGGATGGGCACGGGCATTTCAAAGAGCGGAACGCTCGGGTGTGATGTCGTTTGCGAGAGCGTCATGCGTACACTCCCGTCCGCGGCCTGGGCCCAGCGCACATCGAAATTGGGATAGCCTTCTCCCACATACCAGTCGGCGAAGAATCCGTTAAGGTCCATGCCGCTCGCGAGCTCCATATGTCGCTGTAGGTCCGGTGTGCGCGCCACCCCGAAGCGTAATTGTGGGTCCTCGAGGTAGTTGCGGCATCCTGCGAAGAACGCATCATCGCCGCATACCCAACGTAGCATGTGGAGGAGGTATGCCCCCTTAACGTAGGATAACCGGGTGTTGAAGAGCCGTGACACGGAGGTCGTGTCCGTGCAGCGCACGCTGCCACCCGGTTCGGACGTCCCGATCCGCTGACGCTCTTCCAGGACACCACGCCACGATCCGGGTTGTAAGCGCTCATAGCAGAGCATCGCCAAGTAGGTGGCGAATCCTTCGTTCAACCAGATGTCCTCCCAACTTCCGCAGGTCACCGTGTTGCCGAACCATTGGTGGGCCAGTTCATGGGCCATCAACTCGTACCAGTACCCGCCGATGAAGCTCATGGTCTGGTGCTCCATTCCGCCACCCCACATGAACTGGGCGTGGCCGTATTTCTCCGCGATGAAGGGGTACGTGCCGAACAGCTCGCTGAAGAGTTCCGCTTGGGCAAGCACCTCCGGTGTTTCACCTTGGGCGATCCCAAGGTCCTCGGGGAACACATAGTTCAGCACTTCCAGTGTTCCTTCCGGAAGCTCGATGGTATCGGTGTAGGCCGCATAGTTGGTCACGGAGAACGCGATCAGGTAGTACACGATCGGATAGCGGTGCCGCCAGTGATAGCGTACGTTCCCATTGTCCATCGGGGTTTCGTCGATAAGCAGGCCATTGCTCGCCGCACGTTGCCCATCGGGCACGGTAAGCAGGATCTCCACCGAATCCGCTTTGTCGTACAGGTCTTGTTTGCATGGCCACCAATCCTTGGCACCATACGGTTCGGATAGCGTCCAAAGTATCGGTGAGCCTTGGTGTTCGGACCGAACGAATGAGCCGAAGCCTGTTTCAGGTGGTTCTCCTGAGTAGGTGATGGAAAGTGAATCCAAGGTACCCGCGGCCAAGACGACCGGCAGGTCGATGTTCAAGCGGTCCTCCTGGTGCTGGTAACCGATGGGTGAGCCATGATAGTGGACCCCGGAGACTTGCAAGGAACCGGACAGGTCGAACCCGATGGAAAGCAGTTCGGCGGAAGCAATGAAGTGATGCGTCACGGTCCCGGCGATCGCGCGGATCGCCGGGTCGACATGCAGGTCCAAGCGCTGGTAGGTCAGGTCATAGGCGCGGTCCGGTCCGCTGCGTGCCTTGGGGAGCGCTGCATGCGCTTCCTGTGCCGCGATACTGTGCAGCAAGGCCTTGTCGAAACAGGATTGCCCGAAGAGGAATCCCGGAAGGAGGAAGATCATGGACAGCGGACCGCGCATTTCCTACGAAGTAACGCAGGAAGGGCCTCTTTCGTTGGCCCGTTCCTCAAAAGGCTTCTGAAACGATCGAGCGGACAGCTGAACTCTTTCCCATGGTGTAGTAGTGCACGCAGGGTGCGCCTTTTGCGATCAGCTCCTTCGTTTGTGCGATGCTCCACTCCACCCCGAGCGCTTTGACATCCTCGTCATTCCTGCATTTCACGAGCTCCTTGGCGAACGCTTCCGGCAGGTCGATCCCGAAGGTCTTGGGGATGAAGGCGATGTGTTTCATCGTCGTAAGGGGCTTCAATCCTGGAATGATCGGTACGTTGATCCCTTCCGTACGACACAGTTCCACAAAGCGGAAGTACTTCGCATTGTCGTAGAACATCTGTGTTACCAGGTACTCGGCACCTGCGTCCACCTTGCGCCTGAGATATGCGATATCGGTGCTGAGGTTCAATGCTTCGGCATGCTTTTCCGGGTAACAGGCGGCTCCGATGCAGAGGTCCGTGGGGGCGGCCTCTTGTTCCTCGTCGTGGAGGTATTTCCCCTTGTTCAAACCAGCGATCTGGCGTACAAGGTCCTCCGCATGGGCGTGTCCTTCGCGTTCCGGAATGAAATTGGTCTCGCTTTTTATCGCGTCCCCGCGAAGTGCCAACACATTGTCGATCCCCAGAAAGTTCAGTTCGATCAACGCGTCCTCCGTATCCTCCTTGGTGAATCCGCCGCAGATCAAGTGGGGCACCGTATCAATGTTGTACTTCGCCTTGATCATGGCACAGATACCTACGGTACCGGGCCGCTTGCGCACACGGATCTTTTGCAACAGACCTTGGCCGCGCTCCTTGTAGATCACCTCCTCCCTGTGGTAGGTTACGTTGATGAAACTCGGCTTGAATTCCAACAGCGGGTCGATGCCCTCGTAGATCGAGCGGATGTCCTTGCCCTTCAGCGGTGGTAGGATCTCGAAGGACAACAATGTGCCTTTCGCCTTGCGGAGATGTTCAATGACCTTCATGAGCGCTGTTCGGGTGCTGCGGGCTGCGAAAATAGAAAGGCTTCGCCTTGGCGAAGCCTTTCCAATGCAGGGTGTTGTCCTGCGGTCAGCGAAGAATTGTCACATGGCCGGAGTAGTCCTTGCCACTATCCAAAGTGAACACGTAATAGTATGTGCCGTCCGGGACATCGTTAGCCCGCCAGGAGTTCCGATAGTCCTTGGCCTCGTATATGATCTGGCCCCAACGGTTGTAGATCTCCAGCCGGTTGCGCGTGAATTCCCCGTTCTCGATCACGAACAGATCATTGGAACCATCGCCGTTCGGCGAGAACACGTTCGGGATGATCACATCCTCCGGATAGATCGTGTAGCTGTATGCGTATGAGGATTCGCAGCCATCAGCCGTGGTGATCGTAAGGACCACTTGATAGGTCCCCGGATTCTGGTACTGGAACGAGGGGGATGGAATGCTACTACCTGAGCCGAAGATCCCGAAGTCCCATGACCAATCCGTAATGGGCGAACCATTGCCCTGCGATGCATCATTGAAGCTGACAGTTGTGCCGATCGGTTGAGGTGAAACCGGGTCGGTCCCGAACAACGCTTCGGGATCGCTACCCAAGGTCACGGTGAACGGGTCAGAGGTTCCAGAGCAGTTGTCGCTGTTCGTCACTGTAACGGTGTACATACCCGTCACCACACTTTCGGTGGGGCCCGTACCGCCGGAGGACCACTGATAGCTCTCGTAGGCTTCGGTGGTGCTCAATACCGCCGGGTCTCCGCCGCAACTGAAGCCCGGTCCAGTGATCTGTGGTGTGGGGCTGGGCAGCTCGGTCACAACGAACGGTTCCGATTGCAGGGGGCAGGACCCATAGGCAACGGTGACCGTGTAAGTGCCTTCCGTGGCGCTGATGTTCGGTCCAACGGAGGTGTTGCTCCATACGTAGGAATCGAAGCCAGGTGGCGCATTCAGGAAGGTGATACCTCCTTCACAGTATGTGTTGTTGCCCGTGATCAGGATCGGTGCTTGAGGTGAGGGGTTCACCGTCACGGTCATTGAACTGTCGTACTGGCAACCGAAGTCGTCCGTTACCGTGAAGACATATTCGTAAACGCCCGGCTCAGTGGGTGTCACGATCGCGATGAGTGGCGTGTTCGGATCAGTGACGACCTCCGGTCCGCTCCAGAACGAGGAGTCGAGCGTGGAAAGCCCAAGGTTGGGGGTATACGTGGTGAGATCCGGATACAGGTCAGGGTCGAAGTCGATGAACCAGGAACACAGGAAGCCGTCATCCGCGCCCCAGAGATCGGCGATGTTGATCGTCCAGGTGCCGTTGAGGGGACACCCGATCAACTGGGTCATGGGCTGCACGCTTTCATAGGTGCCGGAAGGAATTGTTCCGCCGCTATTGTCGACCCAAGTGCCGTTCGTTGCCGTGGGTGACCAACAATACTCCCAACACTCACCAGGGGTAGGAGGTGTCGTTTCACCATCCAGTGCTCCTCCAATGAAGGTTCCACCGCCACCCTGCTGATGGAAGGTCACGGATTGGCCATTGGGGCACGTGATCCCGATGACCAGATCACCCATGAACGAGTGCTCCATGTTCACACAGACCGCAAGGATGTCATCCATGGAATCCACAATGCCCCCCGGAGAGAAGCCGGTGTATGTCAGCGTGGAACTGAAGCCTTCGCTTTGGTCGTCCGGTAGATAGATCCCTTCCCCGAAATCCGCTTGCGGCACCGCCGACCATTCCGTGGGAACGACACCTGTGGCATCCAAGATGACCGTTTGTCCTTGGCAAATGACCGTGTCAGCGATGGCCGTTGCGGCGAAGCTCGGCGTGGTGCTCACGAGGATCTGCAGGTCCACCAGGTTGGTGCTGTTGCAGTCATTATCATCGGTCAGGTACACCTGAACCAAGTATTCGCCGGGGATCGCGAAGCTGTGCTCCACCACAGCGCCGGTCAGGCTATCCAACACCCCGTCATCGAAGTCCCACTTGTATTCAGCGATCGAGAAGCCCTCGGCAGCTGTGGAAGCGGATGCGTCGAATGTGATCACTTCATTCTGGCAAACCAGCGCCGGAATGGTCGGTAGACCCACCATCGAAGCGACCGCCAGCGGTGGTTCGCATGGCTCGTAGCAAGTTACGAAGGCCGCGAAGTTCCCAACTCCGGTCTCGTTGCTGCTCCATACCACGGTGATGCAACCCGATGTGTTCTCGAAGCTTGCCGAAACGATTCCCGGAGAGTTCGTTCCGGTGTAGGTGCCGATCAGTGGGGCGTTGGTGTCGTTGCCATCGTAGATCGTCATCTGGTCCAACGGAGCCGTGCCGGCCGTGGAAAGGTCGAAGGTCACGAAGTCCAACGAGATGGAACTTTCCCCGTCGTTCGCGCATATCGTTGCAGTGAAGCTTTCGTTGTTCCCGTAGGGGTTTTGGCTCTCCCCACCGGTATCCAAGAACGATGCTTGGCATGTGCTGATCTGGCCGTCAGCGATGGTATATGACTTTTGCCCGAACGCCGATGCCGTGGTGATCAGCAGCAGTAAGGCTAGGCTTGTTATCCTGTTTGTCATGATCGGCTTCTGCATTGGTGTTGTTCTTCGTCCAACTCGTCTGGTGACCTCCGGCTTCGTTCTTCAACGGATGGAAGTCGTAAAATGCTCCGCAGGGTGGCGAAGGCTGGCAAATTTACTGGTCATTACGTATTCCAGCATTACTCTAATTGGTTCCATTCCGGGTGAGCCAAACGACCTTGCCCTGTGATATGATCTTGCCATCCTTGGTCACGGCTTCAACAGCGACCATGTACATGCCATCCTCACAGCCTTCGCCTGTCCAAGGTGCGCCAGCATTCGTGCTGAAAACCAAGCGATCGTTCTTCATGGAATACACGCGCAGGACCAAGGACTTGAATCCGGTCATGTCAACCTCATAGCGATCATTGATTCCATCTCCGTTGGGGGTGAAGGTGTTGG
>JAGQVV010000269.1 GCA_020437805.1 Flavobacteriales bacterium | reverse complement strand
TGCAATGCATCCACATGGTCCGTGAAAGCCTTCTTCAATGCGGGCAATCCGGTACCGTCCCGTGCACTGATCGAAAGCGTTCCTTTGGTCGGGGCCACGCCCGGGACATCGCACTTGTTCAATACCGGGATCACCGTTGGGCCGGCACCGATGCGCTGTTCCAGGAAGCTGGCCTCCGTCAACAGCGCTCCTTCCGCTTGCCTCGATGCATCGCCCAACAACACCACGATGCTGGCGGCCTGGGCCTTCTTGTAACTGCGTTCAATGCCGAGCTGCTCCACCGTGTCAGTGGTCTTGCGCAGCCCGGCCGTGTCGATGAAACGGAAGAGCACACCACCGATCGTCATCGTCTCCTCCACGGTATCGCGTGTGGTACCGGGGATGTCGCTTACGATCGCGCGGTCTTCCTGCAACAGGGCGTTCAGTAAGGTGCTCTTCCCGCTGTTCGGTGCACCGAGAATGGCCACCGGTATGCCCTGTTTGATGGCGTTACCGTAGCGGAAGCTCTCGATCAGCTCGGTGCACAGGTCCACCAACCTGTCCAACAAGGCGCGCAATTCGATGCGTTGCGCGAATTCCACATCCTCTTCGCTGAAGTCCAGTTCAAGTTCGATCAGTGCGGCGAAGTCGATGAGCTGTTGCCTCAGTTCCTCGATCCGCTCCCCGAAGCCACCGCGCAACTGCTGAAGGGCGAGGCGGTGCTGCGCAGCGCTTTGGCTGGCGATCAGGTCCGCCACGGCCTCGGCCTGGCTCAGGTCCATCTTGCGGTTCAGGAAGGCGCGTTGCGTGAACTCACCCGGCAATGCCGTGCGTGCCCCGGCATTGAGCAAGGCCTCCATCAAGCGCTGTTGCACGTAGGTGGAACCGTGCACGGTGAATTCAGCGAGGTCCTCTCCGGTATAGGAGTTCGGTCCTTTGAATAGCGTGAGCACTCCTTCATCCACCGGACCTTCGGCATCGTGGAACGCTGCGTAGTAGGCGTGGCGTGCCCTTAGCTCATCGGGCAGGGCTGGCGCTACGGCATGCACGATCCGCAGCGTATCCCGCCCGGAGACCCGTAACAGGGCGATGGCCCCTGAGCCCGGTGGGGTGGAAAGCGCGGCGATGGTGTCGAGGTGTTCCATGAAAGCCATCCTAGGACGGGGCGCTAAGATCCGGATCTTTGTGCCCCGAACCACGAGAAGCGATGAGAAGCAAAGCGAAGATCGAATATGACATGCTGCCATACCCCAAGGTACTGGTGGTGGGAGGCGGGTTCGCGGGCCTCGAGGTGATACAAGGTCTGGCCGGCCAGCCCTACAAGGTGATGTTGTTGGACCGCCAGAACCACCACTGCTTCCAGCCCTTGCTTTACCAGGTGGCCACCGCCAGCCTTGGTGCGGATAGCATCGCGCATCCCTTCCGTCGCACCATCGGACCCATGAGCAATGTGGCCTATCGCATGGCCGAGGTGCAGCGTGTGGATCCCAAGAAGAAAGTGGTGGCCACCAATATCGGCGACTTCGAGTACGATATCCTGGTGCTTGCACTGGGCAGCACCACCAACTTCTTCGGTAACCGGTCCATGGAGTTGCATGCCATGCAATTGAAGTCCATCAGCCAGGCACTGGACATCCGCAGTGATTTCCTGCAGGACTTCGAAGCGGCCATGGCCCAACAGGTGGAGGAGGACCGACGGCGCTGCCTCAACTTCGTGATCGTGGGTGCAGGGCCCACCGGCGTGGAACTTGCGGGTTCCTTGGCCGAGATCAAGCGGACGGTGGTGAAGCGCGAGTACCGCGAAATGGACAGCAACATGATGCGCATCGTGCTGATCGATAGTAACGACCGCGTGCTGAAGAACTTCTCCGAAAAAGCAAGCGCCAACGCCCAACGTTACCTGGAGGACCTTGGCGTGGAAGTGCGCTTGGGAGATCGTGTGGTGGGTGGTGATGACGACAGGATCGAACTGAACGACGGAAGCACGTTGGAGACCAATACCGTGATCTGGGCCGCCGGCGTAAAGGGCGTTACGGTCCCGGGCCTGGAGGCCGATCTGAACGAGCGTGCAAGCCGCTATGATGTTGACCGTACGAATGCCCTGAAGCATCATCCGGATGTCTTCGTGCTCGGCGATTGTGCGCTAATGACCGACGATGCGGACTGGCCACGCGGGCACCCCCAAGTGGCCACAGTGGCCATACAGCAGGGGCAGTTGCTGGTAAGGAACCTCATCGCCCGTTCCAAGGGTCGTCCGGCGGAAGCGTTCTCGTACAAGGACAAGGGCAGCATGGCCGTGATCGGCCGCAGGAAGGCCGTGGTGGATATCGGTAGGTACAGCTTCGGTGGCACCTTTGCCTGGTTGCTGTGGATGTTCGTTCATGTGATCCAACTGGTAAGCTTCCGCAACCGGATGATGGTGCTGTTCAACTGGGCCTGGAAGTACATCAGCTGGAAGAACACCATTCGCCTGATCATACGGCCATATGTACGGCGGAATACCGTGGTATCCCGTCCGTTCGTCGCGCACGAGTAGAGGCCCCCTCCAAAGGGCCTACTTTCGCGCCTCCACAGAATGGTCGTGCGCTCCCGCCTTTCGATCCTTTTCCTTACGGTCTTCATGGACCTGCTGGGCTTCGGCCTTGTGATCCCGATCCTGCCCACTTACGCCACACAGCTGGGTGCGAGTTCCTTCGTGGTGGGCCTTGTGATGGCGGTATATGCCCTGATGAACTTCGTGTTCTCCCCGTTCTGGGGTACCATGAGCGATCGGCACGGACGGCGTCCGGTGATCGCTGTTACCGTCCTGATCACGGCCACGGCCTTCCTGTTGTTGGCCAATGCGCACAGCCTCGCTCTGCTCTTCGCGGCACGCATGTTGGCGGGCATCGGCTCGGCCAACATCGCGGCCTCGCAAGCGTACATAACGGATGTGACCCCGCCGGAAGGACGTGCCAAGGCCTTGGGAATGATCGGAGCGGCATTCGGCCTCGGCTTCATCTTCGGTCCACCCGTCGGTGGGTTCGTGAAGGAGCACTATGGCATGGACGCCGTGGGCTACACCGCCATGGTGCTCAGCCTCATCAACCTGCTGCTCATCTACTTCTTCCTGCCCGAATCCTTGAAGGAGAAGGACGCGAACAACACGCTCGAACTCAAGCCCGTTACCAGTGCCGTACGGGCCTTGCGCAACGAGCGCTTCCGCGACCTCTTCCTTACCAGCTTCATCTACATCACGGCCTTCAGCATGATGCAGATCACCGTGGCGCTGTTGTGGGAACAGCACTACGGCCTCAACGAAGCACACATCGGGTACATGTTCGCGTTCATCGGGCTGGCCTCCGCCATTGTGCAAGGTACCATGGTGGGCTGGCTGGCCCGCACATTCGGGGAACCCAAGCTGATGGTGATGGGTTCCGTGTTCATGGGCCTCGGTCTGCTCGCCATTCCCTTCGTTCCGGATGCCTTCTTCGTACCCTTGGCCTTCATCCCCATTCTCATGCTCGCCTTCGCCAACGGCTGCATGATGCCCAGCATTACATCCCTCCTCAGTCGAAACGCCAGCGAGAAGGAGCAAGGACAGGTCCTCGGCATGAACCAAAGCTTCGGGTCGCTGGCACGCATCGCGGGGCCTACCATGGGCGGCCTGCTCTATGGTTGGCACTACACCGGTCCATACGTGGCGGGCGCGGTGCTCATGGGTGGAGCGTTGCTCTTCGTACTGGCGTACCAACGTGCGGGCAGGGGCCAAGCGACGCGCCCAGCGTAAGAACGCACATCGTTCCGGTCCGTTCCGCGCATTGGGCTAATTTCGCCGCCGTTCCAAAAGCATATCCCGATCCATGAGCGTACTCGTCAACAAGCAAAGCAAGGTCCTGGTACAGGGCTTCACCGGTAGCGAAGGCACCTTCCACGCCACCCAAATGATCGAGTACGGCACCGATGTGGTGGGCGGGGTGACCCCCGGAAAAGGCGGGCAAAAGCACCTGGACCGTCCGGTTTTCGAGACGGTGAGCGATGCTGTGAAGGCCACTAAGGCCGATGTCAGCATCATCTTCGTACCACCACCATTCGCTGCGGATGCCATCATGGAAGCCGCCGAAGCAGGCATCAAGGTGATCGTATGCATCACTGAAGGCATTCCCGTAAAGGACATGGTGACCGCCCGTGAGTATTTGCGCGGCAAGGACTGCACGCTGATCGGTCCCAATTGCCCGGGCGTGATCACCGCGGATGAGTGCAAGGTGGGCATCATGCCCGGCTTCGTGTTCAAGAAGGGTAGCGTCGGTATCGTGTCCAAGAGCGGAACGCTCACTTATGAAGCAGCGGATCAAGTCGTGAAGGCCGGGTTGGGTATAACCACCGCCATCGGCATCGGCGGCGACCCTATCATCGGCACCACCACGCTGGAGGCCGTGCAGCTCTTCGCCAACG
>JAGQVV010000268.1:276-4539 GCA_020437805.1 Flavobacteriales bacterium | reverse complement strand
GAGGTGGACATCCAGGACAACTTCGAGATCTCGGCGCAGGCCGTGAAGCGGCAAGCCCGTATTTTCAAGAGCGTACTGAAGCTGGACAAGAACTTCCACATCTACATACACGGCGATCGCAACAAGATCGAACACGGCGTGGATGAGAGCGGACGGAAGTTCTACAAGATCTACTACGAGCAGGAGACTTGAGGATAAGTGATCACGCCTCTGTGGTCCTATCCCCCGATGCTCACCATCGGCCGTGCGCTCAGGTCATGCAGCACCTCTTCCTGCGCCTCCGGCTTGAAGGGCGGTAGTCCGCCGAGCATGGCGTGCTTCGTCAACACGTTCGCTTCGATCAGCGGTGCGATGTCCTCACCTCGGCGCAGTGCGGATAGCAGGTCCGTTTCCTCACGCGCGAAAAGGCAGTTCCGCATCTTCCCCTCGGCCGTCAAGCGCAGGCGGTCACAGCTTCCGCAGAACGGTTCGGTGACCGTGCTGATCACCGCGAAGGTTCCTGGCCAGTCCGGAACACGATAGCTCTTGGCGGTGCTGTGCGGGTCATCGTTCAGCTTCGCGATCGGATGTACACTGCCGATATGTCCCAGCATTTCGCCGTAGGTGTACACTTTTTCGCGCCCCCACTTGTTCCCCGCGAAGGGCATGAACTCGATGAGACGGACATGGATCGGATGGTCGCGCGTAAGCTCCACGAAACGCAGGATCTCATCATCGTTCACACCGCGCATCACCACCATGTTCACTTTCACATGCAGGCCGCGCACCAAGGCACGCTGGATGTTATTCCACACCGTGGTGAAGCCTTCGCGTCGTGCGATCCTGCTGAAGCGTTCGGCATCGAAGGTGTCCAGGCTGATGTTCACGCTCTTCAGTCCGGCATCGATCAATCCATCGATGTGCTTGTGCAGGGTGAGCGCGTTGGTGGTGAGCCCCACCTTCACGCCCAGTGCCGCCAAATCGCGCACGATGTCGACGATGTCCGGGCGGATCAAGGGTTCGCCACCGGTCAAGCGGATCTTGGTGATCCCATAACGCTCCACGAAGAGGCGCGCGATCGTTGCGATCTCCTCCCTGGTTATAAGCTCCTGCCGCTTCAGGAACTGCTGATTCTCAGGCATGCAGTACGTGCAGCGCAGGTCGCACTTGTCCACCACGCTGATGCGCAGGCTGCGGTGGATGCGCATATGACGATCGGTGAGTGTTACTGGCACGCCCGCAAGTTACCTTGATACCCGCAGTCTGACGAATATCTTGACATGAGCGCAACCGAACGTACACGCTGTCCTTGGTGCCTCAAGGACGACATCTACAAACACTACCACGACACCGTTTGGGGTGTGCCCGAGCACGATGACAAGGCCCTTTTTGCCAAGCTGGTCTTGGATGGCGCACAGGCGGGCCTCAGTTGGTACACCATCCTGGTCCGTACGGAAAGCTACCGCAAGGCCTTCGATGACTGGGATGCGAAGAAGATCGCGGTATACGGTCCGAAGGATGTGGAGCGCCTCCTGAACGATCCTGGCATCATCCGCAACAAAGCGAAGGTGGCCTCGGCCATCAGGAACGCGCAGGCCTACCTGCGGATCATGGAAGGCGGCAAAGGGTCCTTCGATCACTTTCTCTGGAAGCACGTGGACCACAAGCCCATCGTGAATCGTTGGACGGACATGCGCCAGGTGCCTGCGAGCTCATCCGTGAGCGACGGCTTGAGCAAGGACCTCAAGAAAGCGGGCTTCTCCTTTGTGGGGTCCACTATCGTCTATGCCTTCATGCAAGCGGTAGGCATGGTGGACGACCACTTGGTGGATTGCTGGCGGCGGCAAGGCGGAAAGCCACGCTAACTTGCGGCATGCCCGGCCCGGTAGGAGCGATCGATGTGCAGCGGTATGAGGGGGAGGTCTTGTCATCGGCCAAGGACCTTCTCGTGACCGAAGAACCGCTGGAGATCCGTTTGGGCCATGGCCCCTTGGGTGAACGGAACGAATTCAGACTGAGTGTAACGATGCGCACGCCCGGGCACGACGAGGAACTCACGCGGGGTTTCCTTTTCACCGAAGGCTTGATCACCGACCCTGCGCAACTGGTCCGGGTGGTGCATTGCGAGGATGTGAAGCCTGAGGAGCGAGGCAACGTGGTACGTGCGGAACTGCATCCCGATCTGGAAGTTGACCCTGCGCGTTGGCAGCGCAACTTCTACACCACCAGCAGCTGTGGGGTGTGCGGCAAGAGCAGCATCGATGCCGTACATGTCCGTTGCGCAACGAAACCAGCTGATTGGGGACGTGTGGACCCAGCATTGATCACGGCCCTACCTGATCGCATGCGTGCGGCGCAAACGGTTTTCAAGCACACCGGTGGGATCCATGCAGCGGCCCTCTTCAACAGGGAAGGTGAACTGCTGATCCTACGCGAGGATGTGGGTCGCCACAACGCAGTGGACAAGGTCATTGGCGCGGCACTTGCCGGACGACCCGCAACGAACAACCGCCTCCTGTTGGTCAGTGGCCGGGCAGGTTTCGAGCTGGTGCAGAAATGTGTGGTCGCCGGCATTCCGCTGATGGCCGCCGTGGGCGCACCATCGACCTTGGCCGTGCAACTTGCCAAGGACAGTGGGCTCACCTTGATCGGCTTTCTTCGTGGCGAACGGTTCAATATCTATGCAGGCGCCGGAACGGCGAAGTCATGAGCGAAGGGACCAACATTTCGAGGGAGCGGATCATCGCGCTCTCGCATGAGCATGTGGATGTCATTCCTTACGACCCGGAATGGCCGAAGCGATACCAGGAGGAAGAGGACCTGCTCCTGCGATCCCTGCCCATGGACCTGGTGCAGCGTATCGTGCACATCGGCAGCACCGCGGTGCCCGGCCTCAGTGCGAAACCCATCATCGACGTGCAGGTGGAAGTGAGCAGCCTGGAACGCGTGCGACGCGAGGTGGTGCCCATCATGGAGGACCTTGGTCACGAATACATCTGGCGCCCGACGATGGGGGAGCGCGCTCCCTTCTACGCGTGGTTCATCCGCCGCAATGCGAAAGGGGATCGCACCCACCACGTGCACATGGTGGAACCCGATGGCGCCAGCGAGGACCGTGTGCTCTTCCGGGATCATCTGCGTGCACACTCGGAGATCGCGGCGAAGTATGAGACCCTGAAGCAGGACCTTGCCGAGCGCTTTCCGGACGACCGTACCGCGTACACCAAAGGGAAAACGGAATTCATCATGGATGTGGTGCACAAGGCGCGCGAAGGTCGCTGACCGCACGCTTCATCACCGCTGTGCGGAACAAATGGGCATCGTGCCGACCTTTGGTGGCATGAGGATCCTCATCGCATCGCTCCTGGCCCTTTCCTTCCACACGGCATGGGCCCAGCGCACCTTCGAATACACCACGGCGGACACCACGTACCACATGAAGCAGTACTGGTTCGTGCTGTTCACCACCGGCAGCGATACCACTCGCCTGGACAGTGTCACAAGTGCGACCCTTCAACAGGCACACCTGGATCATCAGGCCATGCAGGCCGATCGTGGCCTCATTGTCATGGCAGGCCCATTCGGAGACAATGGCAGCTGGCGTGGACTGCTGCTCTACGACTGCGATACCAAGGAGGAGGTGGAGGGATATCTGCAGCAGGACCCCTTTGTGAGGAGAAGGAAGCTCAGCTACGAGATACACCCGTGGTGGGGAGCCATCGGGACCACACTTCCGTAGATATGGCCGTCGACCAGTACCTGCACGATCGCATTGACCGGATACTTGCACAACGCAAGGTGAACTGGTCCGGAAAGAAGATGTTCGGCGGATACTGTTACATGGTGGATGATAAAATGTGCCTGGGCCAGTACAAGGATGGTCTGATGGCGCGCGTAGGTCCCGATGATGCGGACGAACTTTCCCAGCGCTCCGGTGCGGAACAGATGATCCATGGCGGACGCCCCATGACCGGCTACCTCTGGATCGAGCCCGATGGCTTCGACAGCGACGCCGATCTGGAGTTCTGGGTGGACCGTTGTCTGGCCTTCAACCCGAAGGCAAAGGCGAGTAAGAGGGGTTGACGTGAGGCGGAATGGGCCTGCTCAAGGCCCAATGGCTACATTCGGGTGTTGCCTCCCGTGTCAAAGCCATGATCGACCTCCTCGCCCTCAACCGCACCGGCCCGTTCAAACGGATGCAGGCTGACGACCTACTATTCGTGGAGTACAAGTGCCCGTCGCACGACGATCGTGCCGCGATCTGGTCCGAGCTCAACTACTTCG
>JAGQVV010000268.1:0-261 GCA_020437805.1 Flavobacteriales bacterium | reverse complement strand
CCAGCGGACGCAAGATGTGGCGGAGTATCGATAGCGAGTACTTGGTGGAGGCCGGCTGCGCGCTCTTCGTGAAGAAGGGTGCGAACATCGTGCATCAGTATTTCGAGGAGGACTACTGCGCACTGATGGTCTTCCTATCGGACGACTTCATCCGCCGCTTCATGCAACGCTTCGCGGATCTGACCCAGGGCAAGGGAAGCGGTTCAACCGACAGCGTGATCCCCGTGCAATGGGACGACCACCTGCAGGGCTACGTGAACT
>JAGQVV010000267.1 GCA_020437805.1 Flavobacteriales bacterium | reverse complement strand
TCGCGTGCATTGTTCGCCTTGCGCGCAGCCTCCTTCAGGTCGATCCAATAGTACTCGAACATCAACTTCCGGGTATCGATCTCGCGGCGACGATAGAATTGCTCACTCTCATTGAGGAACATGTCGGCAAGAGCCTCGCGTTCCTCATCGCCGTACCAGTTGATCTTCTCCTTCCAGTTCAGGATGGGCGGATCGATGTCCTCTCCGTATTCATCCTCGGTGAACACATGCTCCCCGATGTCCTCATCGCCCAGGATCACCTTGGCGATGGAATCGCGCACGTAGAACACGAACTGCCGGTACTCGTTGTTCGTGATCTCGGTCTGGTCGATGTAGAAGGCTTGAACGGAGACCGTTTTGCTCTTGGTCACCAAGGCATAGGGCACATCCTGATCGCTAGGACCCATGACGAAGCTACCCATCGGGATGTAATTCATCCCATACGGATCGACCTCATACCAGCCGGGCCTGCCCTGGACGCCTATAAGCTGCCCCTGACCACCCCTGCCACAGCTCGCCAGCAAGCCGATGGCACAGAGATAAAAGATGGGACGTTCCATGATCTTCCTTTTTTGCCGTTCCAAGTTCCTTGCAGGGATCCTCATCAGTGGGTTCGGGTAAGCGGACACCGCAGACGAGACTTATTACGGCAGTTCGGGTTGTTGGGTTTCGGACGGTTACAGGAACCTGACGTTGCGGTAGATCTGCAGATCAGGTGGTTTCACAAGCAACACGCAGTAGTTCAACATCACCTCATGACTACCACTGCTGTAGTTCTTCAACTGCGAGGTGGTCACATCATAACTGTAGCCCAGTTTGAACATGGACTTCTCGTTCGGTTTGAACTGGTACCCGATCATTGGTGCCAGCGCATCCTCGGTACGGTACGAAACGCCCAGCCAGACCATGTTATTATACAGGAATGTGGCGTTCAGGTCGATCTGTGTGGAGGTGCCGTCGGACTTGATCATGGTCGACGGTTGAATGACATACTTCTTGTCGCCATTGATAGCCCAGTCGTACCCCGCCTGAACGAAGTAGTGGCGGGACATCTTGATGCTCACCTCATCCAATTCGGTCTCCGGGAGGTGTGTGCTGCTGATGCCGATCCAGAATTTGGGAGTGGTGTAGTACAGACCCGCACCCAGGTCGAATCCACCCTGGCTCTGGCCATTCCCCGGGATCGCGCTGTCATCCGCCACGGGATCCCGTGCGAGCCAGTTGTTGCCCAGAGCATGACTGCCCAAGCCTGCGTACACCCCGATACCGAGGGTGCCTGCACCCACCTTGCGGTGGAATGAGTAGTGGAAACGGGCGAAAGTGCTCTTCTGCTGGCCCAACTCATCCAGATACACGGAGAGGCCCACGCCACTGCTGATCTTGTTGATGGCCATATGCGCATTCAACAGGCCGGTCTTCGGCGCACCGTCGAAACCGCTCCATTGTTGACGCAGGAGTGCAGTGGCGCACAGTTGACCGCTGGTACCTGCCACGGCAGGGTTCACGGAGAGCCTGTCGAACATGTATTGGGTGAACTGCGGATCCTGCTGAGCGAACGCTGTGCTCACCATGACCGCGCAGCACGCTGCGGTAAGTATCCCCCTCATCGCGTTTTCGTTCTGTTGTGGTTGTTCGGGGACGACATCCCCAGCCCGACTTACGTTGATCGCGGGGCCAATATAGCAAAGATCCGATCCGACCAAATCGGAGCGAACAATGACGGGCCTCGCCGAATGGAGGCCCTGACCCTACCCCATGGTTCAGGCCAACTTCTGGAAGGTCCGCCACCAACGGTCGGGCACTTCCTCGCGGCATGCCATGCGGTAATCCGAGTATGAACAAGGTACCAGGTGATGCCGTTCGAACCTCGCCTCCTGCTCCGCGCGGTAGGGAATATCCATCCACCAACGGTCGCTTACCGTGCTTTTGTAAAAGACCAATTCCTGTTCATGCCCGCGGATGGGGATCCGGAATCGCGTGAACCGCTTGCGATCCAACCAAGGCAAGTCGTTCGTGCGGCTACCAAAGCCGTCCAGGAAGCACCAGACCATCTGTGCGGCGAGTTGTGCCGTAACACCGTCCACATCACGCGCCGGGTCCAATTCATAGAGACCGATGGAAGTGATCTTCTCACTGACCCCGGCGTAGCGCATGAGCTGGCACACCTCCTCCCCATGAAATCCGTTGGGGCCCGGTCGTGTGGTGCCCGGTGCATCGCTGCGCCGCACCGCGGACATGTCGATGCTCACACTGTCCCCGTTACGCATCACGGGTTCTGCATCGGCAATGGTGGCGCGCAATTCACCCAGACGGTGGGCATCGAAATACAGTTTCTCCATCAGCTCGATACCGGCCTGGTCCACGAGGTAGGTCTGGTAACCGAGATTGCTGTAGTTGAAGAGGTAGTTCGGTTGCCTTAGGACGATGTGGCTGAGGTAGCTGCTTTCGGCCAGACCCTGGCCCGGTTCTCCCAGGTCGAAACGTGCATCCACACAGACCAGGTTGGCCGTGCGTTCCAACATCTCGTAGGCCAGGTATTGGGAAAAGGTGTGGCCCTGCCCACCGCCAAGGATCACTGGAACGATGTTCTGGCGGATCAGTTCGGCCACGGTCTCCGCCACGGCGTGCTGGGTGTCCGCGGTACTGGCACCTGCATGGATATCCCCGAGGTCCACAAGCTGAAGACCGCTTGCGGGCATGAACAGCCGATACAACTCCTCGCGAATGACATCCGGTGCTTCAACGCAGGTCCTCGGGCGCGCGTGCCCCGGATCATCGATCACCCCGAAAATGGCCAATTGTATCCCTTCCAGCGAGGGGAAGCCCCGTTTCCCGTGAAACCGTGTGCTTTCACCCAACGAACCGTTCGACCATTCCGGGAGGCTGCCTCCGAAACGCTCCGATGGGCGGAAATAGATGCTGATATCCATACGAACTCGCCCGACAACGCCGTAGCGCAGGGAGCTGTGGTCCCGCGAAGTTCGAACGGGTTACCCGGCCTCATTCCACCGGGGTCAAGCTTCTACCCACAACACATTGTTGATGCGACCCGACGAGTACCGCCTCCGACCGATGGTTCAGGAACCCTTCTTCGGGGTCTTCCTGGCCGTCTTCTTCACAGCGGTCTTCCCGCTGGTACGCGGCGAAACCTTCTTCGCGGTCTTCCTTGCCGTCTTCTTCGGCGCGGCCTTTTTCGCTGCGGTCTTGGCTGCAGTGGTGCGGCGTACACCCTTGCGTCCCTTCCGTTCGGGCGCTGCGGCGATCAATGCAGTGGCCTCTTCCAAAGTGACCTCCTTCGGGTCCTTCTCCTTGGGCACGTTCGCGATCTTGCTGCCATCCGTGATGTACGGGCCATACCGACCGTCCAGCACCTGGATACCGGAGCCTGTGAATTCCTTGATGATGTTCTGGCGGATCCCGGCCAGCTTCGCCTCCATCAGTTCGATGCCGCGCTCCAAAGTGATGGTGGCCGGGTCCTCAGCACGTGGAATGTTGGCATAGGTCTTTCCGTGCTTAACGAAGGGACCGAAACGACCGCGGCCGACCACAAGCGGTTCTCCTTTGTACTCGCCCAACTCCCGTGTGGCGTTGGCGGCCTTCTTCAGGTCGATCAGTTCAATGGCACGGACCAGGTCGATCTCCAACGGATCATCCTCCGGGGTCAAGCTTGCATAGGTGGCACCCAGCCGCACGTAGGGGCCGAACCTACCGATCCCCACAGAACATACCTCTCCATCGCGTTCTCCCAATGTCCGTGGTAGTTTGAACAGGTCCAGGGCCTCCTGCAAGGTGATCGTCTGGATGCTCTGGTCCTTGCGGAGGCTGGCGAACCGTGGCTTCTCCTCGTCCTCCGCCTCACCGATCTGGATCATCGGCCCGAACCGACCGATGCGGGCATTCACCGGCCTTCCCGAACCAGGGTCCGTGCCCAACAGCCGGGCCCCGGTGGCCTTTTCCGCGGTCTCTTTCACCACACCGATCGTTTCGTGGAACGGCTTGTAGAACCGTTGGAGCATGACCCGCCAATCCTCCCTGCCTTCCGCGATCACATCGAACTCCTCCTCCAC
>JAGQVV010000266.1:1962-5647 GCA_020437805.1 Flavobacteriales bacterium | reverse complement strand
CAAGATCGTTGACCCCCACACTTTGGCAACCGGGGGTCAAGCACCCATACTGGTCCAGCTTCAGTAACCATGTGGAGCCCAGCAGGGGCTGGTCGCTATTGATGCCCTGTTTGGCCAAACCCGTCAGGATCAAGCCCCCATCGCTGGTGGGTGTCATGCCGTATGTGGCTGCATTTGTAGCTGCGTAACCTCCGTAGTACCAGTAACGGTTCTTATACAGAGTATCCCCCGCACTGTTCAGCCTCCAGATCGTTGTGGCCAGATCCGGGTCCCGGGCCGTTTCATAGATTCCCGTGCATAACCAATAACCACCTTCCAAGTCTGGCCGGATCAAGACTGCACCAGCTCTATTACCATATTGCAGGTCAAAACGTGATAGGAGTTCTCCAGAGGGAGAATACCTGTAAAGCGAAGAGTACTGATCTTGATAAGAATGCACAGTATCCGTTGATTGCCACGCGGCAGGCACCAGGAATTCGCCTGTACTCAATTCAACAGGCTGTGAAGGGCTTGTTTCCGCATTCCCTCCAAGGAACTTCATCCATTGCTGATTACCCAATTCATCCACTTTTATGATCGCCCCCCAATCAGGATAGAGAAAGTCAGCAGCTCCCAACAAATAGCCACCATCACTGGTAGGAATGGCATTGAGGATGTATCGCACTGAACTCCATGTTCGACGCCAAAGCTGATTACCACTCGCATCCACTTTGCGCAGGCACGCGATCTCTTGATATGGCGTTTCGCTCAAAGTGCAGACACCACAAATCAGGTAGTTCCCATCCGCCGTAGCTGTCAAGTCACGAACCCCTTCAGCGCCTGCCACATTGACCAGCAGTGTGCTGGTCGTATCTCCTTCGCTATTGAAACTGTACAGGAAAAGACTATCCGGCTCAGAACCGATCGCGAAATCGGAAAGAGCACAGGAGTAAGTTCCATTTCCATTGCTAACGAAGGGGTCGATCAATCCAGGATCGATGTTCCGGGTACGTCGATGTTCCTTTTCCCAGATGAACTCGCCTTGCAGGTCGAATTTCGTAGCGAAGACAGCCGCCACCGAGCTATCCCAAGAAGTCTGTACGCTGAACAACAGATACCCATCCCCCAATTCGAACACGGACCGCCCACTGCCGGCCAACATGTTCTGGTTGTGGTACACCACACTGAACGTATTCTGCGAAAGGCCGTGGTAGGTGGTCGAGAAAAACAGGAGGATGATCAGGAGCTTTCGCACGTGGGACAATTTAGAGCGGTGCAGGGTCTTCAGCAGGAGACCCTGCACCTCGAAAACGAAGCTAAGCGGATCGATGCGTTTCTGAATACCGTTCCTCGTTCACTCCACCACGACCTTCCCACCAGCAAGCCATTTCTGCCCATCGCGCAGGTGCAGGTAGTACAGGCCAGTGGGGAGGCCGTTCACATCCATTGTGCCACGCAGCTCGGTTGTGTTGGTTGGCACTTGCTCGCGTAGCACCTCCCTGCCTTGTGCATCCAGCAGTAGGGCTTGAACGGTGCCTTCCAGCCGGTAGCCTTCGGGTAGCGCAAGGCGCTCTTGCAGGTGCTCGCTGGCCGGGTTGGGGCTCATGTGCAAAGCGCTCTGTAGTTGGCTCTCGAACTCCTCCACGCCAACGGTGTTGCAACCGGGAACAAGGCAGCCAACGCTGTCCAACTTCAACAGCCATAGGCGGCTGGGGTTGGGTGGCATCGGCCCCCAAGTCTCGCCGGTAAGAATGAAACCGCCATCGCTGGTGGGTTGCACGGCATTGAAGACCTGCGGGTGATAACCATTCTGGCCACCGTAATGTGCGTAGTCACGCCCCCAGACCACTTCGCCATCGGGGCTCAGCTTGAAAAGCAGACCCTTGTCATTGAATACGTTGTTGTAGTTCTCCACCGTGCCGCACAGGATCAAGTTGCCATCAGCATCCTCGAAGCCGTCGTTCATCTGGCAGGGTTCTTGGGTGTTATCGGCCACTTGCAGGTTGCGTTCCCAAAGCACATCGCCATCCGTGGAGTACTTCATGGCGAACGCAACAGCCTCTCCGAACGCGTTCTGCCGCCAGTAACCAATGGCCACCACACCATCCGCCACCGCGATCACATGGGTGAACCAGCTTTCGCGTGGCCTGGACCGCCACCACAGCACATCGCCTTCCGGCGTGCATTTGATGATGTAGCAGTTGTTGTTGAAGTTGATATCCGCCGTTTCTGCGTAACCCGCCAAGAAGAGGTTCTCATCATCATCTTCAGCAACGCCCATGGCATTGAAAGCCGGTGCACCAAAGTTCTTGAAGCGAATGGAGTCTCCAGCAGCGGTGGTCCTGAACATGAATGCGCCTTTCGGTTGTTCGTGCAGTCCTACCAGAAGTAAGTCGCCGTTCCTCATTTCAATACACTTACGAATTGCTGCAGTAGTATCAGCGAATAGGAACTTGGTCCAAGATGTATCACCGAATTCATCATAGAAATACAAGTACAGACTATCTATGACTTCCCCTCCAGCAAAAATGCCCACTCCACTCGCATAGCCGCCATTCGCTAATGCCACAACCGGATCATGCATCCCTAAATACATCCTTCGTGGACTTGTAAACTCCAACTCAGATAGGAACAAGCCAACTGGATCGAATTGAATTGCACGAACGCTTTGAACATCGCCGCTTCCATCACCCCCCGTACCAAACACTACGTAACCATTGACATTCTCAAAGACTGAAAGGCCATTTAAGAAGCTATTCTGAGGATTCAATCGTACCGAATCGAACGTAATGGGCTGCTGGCCCCACCCGAAGGTGGAGGCCAGCAGCATGGTCATCACAAAAAGCCAATGGACCGGCTTCATGGTTGCTTAATGTTGTACTGCCAACTTAGTGCTTAGCGGCAGACCGGAGATCAAGACTTGATACAGCCCTTCGGAGAGGCTCTGGGTGGAGAGTTCAAAGGCCCGCCAGGATCGCCATCAGCGCGATCATGGGCACCTCGCCTTGGACTTGCAGGATGGCGTCGGTCTTGTTGCAGAAGGGGCCTTCGGCGAGGAAGATGGTATTGCCTTCGATCAGGAAGGCTGCTTCGTTCTTGTTGCAGAAGGCACCATCGGCACGGAAGACCTTGGGGCCTTCCAGGAGCAGCGTGCAGGTGCCTTTGCGGCAGAAGGTCCCTTCGCAACGGTAGATCTTGTCGCCTTCCGCGAGCAGGTGGCCTTGGCCCTTGCTGCCGAAGGCATCGGAGCTGCGGTACACCTCTTCCTTGTTGAAGACGAAGAGGCAGGGACCCCGGCTCCCGAAGGGTCCGCAGGCTTGGTAGATCCGTTCGTTCTCCACGATGTAGGCGGCATCGCCGACCGTACCGAAAGGCCCGTACGCGTACCGGATGATGGCGCGCTGACCGTGGCACAAGAAGGCGCCGAGCAAGGCGAGTATCACGAGGCCGGCACGCATCACTTCCGTTCGGTGGTGAAGCGCAGCACATGGATCACGCCCGAGGCCAGGTCCTTGGTCAGGCGCGCTTTCAAGGTCATGCTCTGCTCCTCGTAGAGGTATTCCTCGCGCTCGACCTGGGTGGAGTCGTGCCAGAGCTCGCCCTCGATCACGTTGCCAGCGGCGTCGTAGCGCCAGACACGCCTGATCGTGCGCGGTCTGTCCAGGTCCGGTTGTTCCACGCGCTCTGCGAGGCGTCCCTTTTCATC
>JAGQVV010000266.1:0-1867 GCA_020437805.1 Flavobacteriales bacterium | reverse complement strand
CCGTGGTTGTTGGCATACAGCTTATTCATCACCGTATCGTTCACGGCTTCATAGCGGAACTGCTCGTCACTGATCTCGGTAATGGCACCGGGTACCAAGGCATAGCGATCGGTGCCGAGGTTCTCCACGCGGGTGTAGGTCTCGCGTACGACACGTCCCTGCTCGTCAAGTTGGGCCTCGTACGCGAAATGGCCGCTGAGGTCGTTGCGCAGGCGGCGCTTCACATGGCCGTTGGCATCGTAGGTGTACGTGGTACTGGCGGTGTCCCGACCGCTGCCGGGCTGCCCGAAGGAGTTGTTGCTGTAGATCGTACGGCCTTCGGCATCGAAGCGGTACAGGTGCTTCTCGCGCTCGGTATGCATGGGCTGGTTGTCCCGTTTCACCATGCGCTGGCCCACGATCATGGAGATGTGGTTGCGTGCAATGAAGGTGGGGTTGAAGTGCAGCTCGTACCGGTCCGTGGCCTCGGGCAGGATGAGCAGGGCCTGGCCATGCAACAGCGTGGTGCAGAGGAGCAGGGTCATGGAGAGGAGGCGTTTCATGGGAGCTGCTTCAAGGCTTCGTCCACGGTGGTCACGGGCAGTTGGCAGGCCTTGTCCACACATACAAAGATCGTGCTGGCGGCGAAGAATTTGTCCTTCAACAGCGGAAGTGCGCTCTGGTCGGTGCTTCCGAGGAACTGCCGATTGGGCAGATAGTGTGCCGCGAAGCCGCCGCGAAGGTCGATCGCCTTGCTGCCGGTGATCGCGATCTCGGGGTAGGGGAAGGTGTGTGCCAGCATCAGTTGGGCCCAGTTGGAATGGCCGCTGGGATAGCTTGCCATGCGGGGTGCGATGGTGGCCAGCAGGTCGTTGCTCATCTGGAGGTAGCGTTCATCGTCCAGCAATGTGCCGAGCAGGAAGAGGCCCTTGGCCATGCTGCTGTTGCTGGCTGGGATCACGTTATCGTGCAGTTCGGTGGGCCGTGCGATCAGTGCCGGGTCGAGGTCGCTGGTGAAGTGGAACGTGCCACTGGCTGGATCGCGGAAGTGGCGGATGGCATGCTCCGCCAAGGCCTCCGCCTCGGTGAGCCAGCGCTCTTCGAAGGTGACGCCGTACAAGGCCACGAGCGCTTCGATCGTGAAGCAGTAATCCTCCAGATATGCATTGATGCTGGCTTTCCCATCCTTGTACAAGTGCCACAAGCCACCGTTCGGGTTCCGGCATTTGTCCAGGAGCAGGTCCATGCTACCAGTGGCACGATCCAGCCATTCACGCTTGCCGAAGACCTCGTATGCATCGCAGTAGCCATGGATCATCAGCGCGTTCCACGAGGTCAGGGACTTGTCGTCGAGGCCGGGGCGTTCACGCTTTTCGCGTGTGGCGAGCAATGTGGCGTTGATTCCATCGATCCGTTCCTTCAACTCGGCCTCACTGATCCCGAACTCCACCGCGAACGCCGCGTCCGGTTCGCGGCGCAGCAGGATGTAGCGCCCGTGTTCCCAAAGTCCGTGGGCATCCACGTTGTAGTAGGCCGCGGCCAGGTCGTACTCCGCGCCGAGCAACGTCTGCAGCTCGTCCTTGGTCCACACGTAGTAGAGGCCTTCCTCGCCTTCGGTGTCGGCATCCAAGGCGCTGAAGAACGCTCCTTCCGCCGAGGTCATTTCCCGCTCAATGAAACGCAAGGTCCGCTCCACGGTGGTCTTGTACAGCGGGTTCTTGAAGGCTTGGTAGGCTTGGCTGTACAGCGAAACGAGCTGGGCATTGTCATACAGCATTTTCTCGAAGTGGGGTGCCTTCCAGCGCACATCGGTGCTGTACCGTGCGAAGCCGCCACCGATCTGGTCGTTGATGCCACCCAGGGCCATCTTGTCCAAGGTCAGGGCCAC
>JAGQVV010000265.1 GCA_020437805.1 Flavobacteriales bacterium | reverse complement strand
GAGCACATGACGCGCAGCCCCTGGGTGATGAGCAAGACCAGCACACCTTACGGCCGTGATGCCAAGCTCTATGACAGCAGCTTCGGCTGGCGCTTCGTGAACCCGCGGATGCAGGACCAATATGGTGTGGATGCCATGGGCGAGACGGCGGAGAATCTTCTGGAGACGCACAGCATAAGCCGCGAGACCCAGGACCGCTTCGCATTGTGGAGTCAGCAAAAGGCCGCCGCGGCGGCTCGATCCGGACGGCTGGCTGAAGAGATCGCTCCTGTGCCCGTTCCGCAACGCAAAGGAGATCCCGTGATCTTCAGCACCGATGAATTCGTGAAACCCGATACCACATTGGAGGTGCTCGCCAAGCTCCGCCCCGCGTTCAAAAAGGGCGGAACTGTGACCGCGGGGAACTCCAGCGGGCTGAACGACGGTGCGGCTGCAGTGCTTGTTGCAAGCGACCATGCCTTGAAGACCCACGGGCTGAGACCGCTGGCCCGGATCGTTTCCAGTGCAGTGGTCGGCGTTGAACCGCGTATCATGGGCATTGGACCGGTGAACGCTACATTGAAGGCCCTGGAACGTGCCGGGCTGGCACTTCAGGACATGGACATCATCGAGTTGAACGAGGCCTTCGCCGCCCAAGCCCTGAGCTGCACGCGAAGCCTGGGCCTGGCGGATGACGATGCACGTATCAACCCGAATGGCGGCGCCATCGCACTCGGTCATCCCTTGGGCATGAGTGGCGCCAGGCTGATCCAAACGGCGGCCTTGGAATTGCAGGCACGCAAGGGGCGGTATGCCCTTTGCACGATGTGCATCGGGGTCGGCCAGGGGTACGCCGTCATCTTGGAACGTTGCTAACGTATTGAGGCTCAGGGGCGGGTCGAGCGGCCCTCCTGTGGTATTAGCTTGGTCCCCTCATTCCGACCGTACCATGCACGCACAGGAACAGATCAATCTGTACATCGCTGAACAGCCGGAGTGGCAACGCCCGCTCCTGGTCCGTTTGCGTCAAGTGATCCACGCCGTGGATGAGAACATCGAGGAAACGTGGCGATGGAACAGCCCGGGATTCGACCATGGCGGGATCATGCTCGGGATGTCCGGCTTCAAACAATTCGTGAGTGTGTGGTTCCACAAGGGAGCACTGCTCAAGGACACCCATGGCCTGTTCGAAAAACTGGCCAAGAGCGAGGAAAAGGGCAACCGTGTCTACAAGATCCACCAAGGGGAAGCGATCAACGAAAAGGCCTTGACGGACCTTGTGAAGCAGGCGATCAAGGTCAACAAGGGAGGAGCGAAGTTGACCGATGCCAAACCGGCCCGAAAGGCCCTGGTGGTGCCACCGGACCTGGAAGGCTGCTTGAAGAAGAACGAGGAAGCCTGGCAACATTGGGAAAAATTCAACTACACCCACAAGAAGGAGTATGTGGAGTGGATCACCGACGCGAAACAGGAGGAGACCAGGAAGCGCCGAATCGCGCAAGCCTTGGAGATGATCCGGGAAGGCACCGGCAAGGAGGATAAGTACCGAAGCAATTAGGCAGGCATCCGGCCTTGCGATCCACTTTGGGTCCAAGAGATCGACCCCCTGAGCATCAGTTACTTATAAATGAAAAGGCCCCTTCTTTCGAAGGAGCCTTCCTCAACGCAGTGGGTGGGCCTTACTCGGCGCCTTCCTCTTTCTTGGCCTGGTGTTTCGCGAACCGCTTCTTGAACTTGTCCACACGGCCGGCCGTATCGATCAGCATCATCTTGCCGGTGTAGAACGGATGCGAAGTATGGCTGATATCCAGCTTGATCAGCGGATACTCATTCCCATCCTCGTAGGTGATGGTGTCCTTGGTGTTGGCGCAGCTCTTGCCCAGGAACATGTAGTCATTGGACATGTCCTTGAAGACAACGAGGCGATAGTTGGATGGATGGATCTCCGGCTTCATGGGAATTCTTCCTTTCGGGCCGCAAATGTAGCATGCTTTTCCAACATGACAAGCATCCATGAGATGCACAATGATCCGGCCCTGACCGCGTAAATAACCCCGGTTGGTCATCTTTGCACGCCTTGAGTTCCATTCGCACCCTCCTTTTCGTTGCCCTATCGGGCCTGCTGCTGTTCGCCTGTCGCAAGGATGAACAGTTCACGGATGAACCCGGGATCGAACTCGTCTTCAGTGCCGATACCGTGCTGTTCGATACGGTCTTCACCACAGTGGGCACCATCACCAAGCGCTTCACCGCGCGCAACCCAAGCAGCAATGCGGTGCGTGTGGACATCTTTCTCGAAGGTGGCACGCCTTCACCTTACCGCATCAATGTGGACGGCGCCTCAGGGACCACCTTCAATGATGTGGAGATCCTTGGTGGTGACAGCATCTTCGTCTTCGTGGAGGCTACCCTGGGACAGAGTGGTGCCAACAGTCCATTCGTCATCGAGGACCACATCCGATTCAACACCAATGGCACTGAACAGGACGTACTGCTGGTGGCATGGGGCCAGAATGCGCATTTCTTCCACCCGGACCGGAACATCCCTGGTTTCCCCTCATTCAGCATCGTTGCCGGATCGGACGAAAATGGAATGGCCATCTGCGAGACCGTGCATTGGACCAACGACCTGCCTTATGTGATCTATGGTTATGCCGTCGTGGACTCGTGCAGCACACTGCTCATCGACCCCGGAGTGCGTGTGTATGTGCACGGAGGGGGTGGGCTGTGGGTGTACCGGTATGGAAGGATCCTTGCGGAAGGCACGGTGGAGGAGCCCATCACTTTCCAAAGTGACCGCCTGGAGCCGGCCTATGCCGAACTACCCGGTCAGTGGGACCGGATCTGGATCAACGAAGGTCCTGCCGGGAACGACAACCGCCTGGTGAACGTGGTGATCAAGAACGCGCTGATCGGGGTGCAGTGCGAGACCTTCCCGTTGGACCCGGACCAACCCACCAGTGAGGCGAAGCTGGTGTTGAACAACGCACACATCCGCAATTGCAGCGCTGCGGGCATCCTGAGCCGCAACTACCGGATCGAGAGCAACAACCTGCTCGTGGGTGATTGCGGCCAGTACGGTGTGGCATTGACCGGTGGCGGCGAATATTTCTTCAACCAGTTCACCATCGCGAACTACTGGTCCTACGAAGTGCGGAACACACCGGCCTTCTTCATGACCAATGCCTTCCAGGACATCAACGGCACCGTGCAGATACGGGACATCACGAACAGCACGATCCAGAATGGCATCATCCATGGCGCGAACACGAATGAATTCCAATTGGAGTTCGACCAGATGCTTACGCCCCAGCTCACGTTCCAACGGGTGATGCTGCGCACGGACCAGAACACGAGCGGGGCTCTTTTCCCGGATCCGAACAACATCTATCGCAACCAGGACCCATCGTTCCGCAGTGCTGGGGACAGGGATCTCCACCTGAACGCCGGTTCCTTCGCGAGGAACCGTTCACAGTCCAGCACCGTAGCCGCATTCCGGGACCTTGATGGCGTCGATCGTGGTAGTGACGGTCAGTACGACCTTGGCTGTTTCGAGTACGTCCCCTAGCCTACCCCAGGTCCAACAGGAAGCGCATCGTATCCACGCCATCGGCATGGTCGCCCATTGCCGGCGCCTGCGACGCACCGAACGGCAGGTATCCATGGCCCACCACGCATTGGATCGCGTCCGCATGCTCGGCAAGGAACCGCTCCACCTGTGCGCCATCCGTATAGCGCTCGTAGAAGAGTGTTCCCATGGGGCTGGGTAGTGCCTCGTCCTCCTTCAGCAGGATGAAGCCGTTGTCGAGGAAATCGACGCCATCCAGCAGCCAAAGGGCCCGTGTGTATTCGTAGTTGTTCGCATACTTGGCATGGTGCGCCACTGCGCTCCACGGGTACAATGCCTCGAAAACACGGTCGAGGTCCAGATCCTCCGGTACCAGCACTTTCGCAACGTTGCGGCAACCCAGCCCGAAATAGCGGAAGACATCCTCACCCAGCCGGCCGAGTTCATCGGGAGTTTCCGAGCCGTCCAGCACCGCGACGCTCACCCGACTTTTCCGAATGATCCGAGGAACCTCCTTGAAATAATGTTCGAAATAACGTGCGGTATTGTTGCTGCCCGTGGCGATCACTGCATCCACCGGACCCCACTTCCCCTTCACGAAAGTGATCCTGTCAAGCGTGCCGGGGACGAAGCGGTCCAACATGCCGAACAGCACCGGGAGGAGTTCCGGCTCCTGCGCGGATACTTTCACCATGGCCTTGTGACCGGCCAACCACACGCACAGCACATCGTGCAGTCCGACAAGGGGTATGTTGCCGGCCAGCACCAGACCTACGGTACGGCCGGTACTGCGAGTCGCCGATAACTCCGGGAAGGCGGCGACCCATGCCATGAGCGCGTCCTTCTCCAATGCCCTGGCCCAATTTGCGAAAGCGTGCCTCACATTCTCCTCCGTGGCCCAGCCATTGTGCCCTGCGGCGCGCCGGATCGCGTCATTCACCGCCCCGAACTCAGCCTCGGTCATGCCGGATGAGTGGCCCGGCCAGGACCCTTCGGCACCCCACACTGCCATCGCCCGACCCAATTGCACCAGTGCCGGCACCATTACATCCAGTGCGACCGGCACGCTGCTTTTCGTCGCCTTGGTCATCGTCCTATCTTTGCGCCTGCGTTCAGCATGAACACGTTGTGAGCGCACAAAAGTAGAGGCTCTTACATGGCGATCATCATCACGGACGAGTGCATCAACTGCGGGGCATGCGAACCGGAATGCCCGAACAACGCGATCTATGAGGGTGGCGCGGAATGGCGCCTGGCGGATGGCACTTCGCTCCACGGAACGATGACCACGCCCACCGGGAACACCTATGATGCCGACGCCGTGAACACACCGGTGGCCATGGATGTATACTACATCGTGCCGGACAAATGCACGGAGTGCACGGGCTTTCATGATGAACCCCAGTGTGCTGCCGTGTGCCCGGTGGATTGCTGCGTGGACGACCCTGACCACAGGGAGACCAAGGAACTCCTGATGGCCAAGAAAGAGTTCATGCACCTTTGATGGTGCAGGCCACACCCCTCGCATCGAAGCCCTGCTTTTCGGGCACTATGACCGGAGTGGCCGCCGTTCTTGCGAGGATGATCCCGTTCCGCGTACTCACGCTACTACTCTCCTTCCAACTCCTACAGCCCGAGGCGCACGCCCAATCGGGAGAACGCACACGCCTGGCCCTGACGATGAAGGAACTGGCCGCAGCGGAGACCGATGCGCTGCGGGACAGCATCAACGAACGCGTGAAACTGCAACTGCGGGCCCTTCTCGATGCGGACGAGTCCTTCGGAAGGTCGTATGACAGCATCCCGATGAGCCGTGTGGACGCACCGGACAACGCCTTCCGGCTCTTTACATGGAACGTGCCACGGGAGGATGGTACACACCGCTACGAGGGGTTCCTGCTCGTGAACAACGGCAAGGAACAGAGCCTTTACGAATTGCGAGACATGACGTCGAGCATCCCTTCACCGGAGGTGCCTGAACTGGGTCCGGACCGCTGGTACGGTGCGCTCTACTATCAGGTGGTCCCTGTGAAGAAGGCCGGTCGCACGTACTATACCCTGCTCGGTTGGAAGGGATACAGCAAGGTGGAGACCCGGAAAGTGATCGAAGTGCTGAGTTTCAGGAATGGCAGGCCGCGCTTCGGTGCGCCGCTTTTCGGGGGTGGCAGGCGCCGCACCATGCGCAAGGTCTATGGATTCTCGTTCCAGTCGAGCATGACGCTGCGTTACGACCCGATCATGAAAGGCATCCTCCTTGACCATCTCTCCCCTTCACGCAAGGACATGGAGGGCCAGTGGGCATATTACGGGCCGGATATGACG
The DNA here is from genome assembly GCA_020437805.1 of Flavobacteriales bacterium. Lineage (GTDB taxonomy): Bacteria > Bacteroidota > Bacteroidia > Flavobacteriales_F > PHOS-HE28 > PHOS-HE28. The sequence goes on along the minus strand of JAGQVV010000265.1, from coordinate 1,442 downwards.
CACGATGCGTTCTTCTGGTACAAAGGCGGATGGTGGTATGAACCGGACATCGATGCGCGCGATCCCAGCCCGGGTACCAAGCGCTTCAACCCGCCCGTGCGGAAGTCACTTGAAGAAGGTGAATAGCAGGAGACCCTCGCGCTGCAGTCCTCATGCCGCTGGGGATCGGATCCTACCTTTGCCCCGAATCCCAACCACCTCAGCCCAATGATGAATACCACGGTGAAGAAGGTCCATAACTACAGCGCAGGACCGTGCATCCTGCCGAAGGAGGTCTTTGAGAAGGCCGCAGCTGCGGTGCTCGACCTCGATGGAAGCGGATTGAGCATCCTGGAGATCAGCCACAGGAGCAAGGCTTTCGAGGAGATCATGGCGAAAGCCCAGGCACTGGTCAAGGAATTGCTCGGCGCGCCGGACCACTACCAGGTGGTCTTCCTGGGCGGAGGGGCCAGTCTTGGCTTCCATCTGGTCCCTGTGAACTACTTGCGTGAAGGTGGTAAAGCGGCCTATGCCAACACCGGTGAATGGGCCGGCCGGGCCGTGAAGGAGGCCCGATCACACGGAACGGTGGATGTGGTGGCGAGCAGCGAGGACAGGAACTTCAACTACATCCCGAAGGGCTTCACCATTCCGAACGACGCTGACTACTTCCACTTCACGAGCAACAACACCATTTTCGGGACCCAGTACAAGGCCTTCCCGAAGAGTCCGGTGCCGGTGATCTGCGATATGAGCAGTGACATCTTCAGCCGGCAGGTGGACCCATCGGAATTCGCACTGATCTATGCCGGTGCACAGAAGAACATGGGGCCCGCCGGTGCTACGATGTACCTGATGGATCCGGAGAAACTCGGTCATACCGGTCGAAAGATCAGCCCGATCCTGGACCTGAAGAACCATGCCGCGAAGGACAGCATGTACAACACCCCTCCTGTTTACGCGGTGTATGTGAGTATGCTCAACCTGGAATGGCTGAAAGCGAACGGTGGTGTGCGTGGGGCCGAAGAGCGCAACGCCGCCAAGGCACATGCGCTGTACGAGGCGATCGACCGTCTACCGCTCTTCACAGGCACCACCGAAATGGAGGATCGCTCCACGATGAATCCGACCTTCGTATTGAAGGACGCTTCCTTGGAACCCGCTTTCGATGCGTTGTGGAAGGAAGCAGGGATCAGTGGGATCCGAGGCCACCGCAGTGTGGGCGGCTACCGGGCGAGCATGTACAATGCACTACCATTGGAAAGTGTGATGGTCCTTGTGGAGGTCATGGAGGAATTCTCAAAAAAGAACGGATAGCATGCGTGTACACGCGAACGACGGGGTCTCAGCCGCAGCCAAAGCGAGTCTGGAACAGGAAGGGTTCGAAGTGACCACGGACCATGTGCCGCAAGATCGGCTCATCGACCACTTGAACGCCGAAAAAGTGGACATCCTGCTTGTGC
>JAGQVV010000264.1 GCA_020437805.1 Flavobacteriales bacterium | reverse complement strand
TTGCTTTTCAGCCATTCCAGCCAATCGGCCCGCACTTCAGGGATCTCCACCACGCGTGGAGCGAACCCGTTCGCCATGGCCCATTCTTCGGCACCTTCTCCGACAAGCATCACATGCGGCGTCCGGTCCATCACCGCGCGAGCGATATGGATCGGGTGCTCGAAACGTTGAACGAAAGCTACGGCTCCTGCCCTGCCATCGTGGTCCTGAAGGCATGCGTCAAGGGTCACTTTCCCATCACGATCCGGTCTACCCCCCAGACCGACGCTGCGATTATCAAAGTCGCTCTCCACAACAGCGACGCCCTCTTCCACAGCGTCCAGGACGCTCCCTCCATTATGCATCACGTCCCACGCCCTGGCGTTGGCCATTAACCCATGTTCCCATGTGCTTAGAATGACCGGGCCTCCGAACCCCGATCGGACCGTTCCCGGTTCATTGGCCCCTTCCCCGCTCGCCGCACAGCCTGCTGCCGCAGCAGCACCGCTCGCAAGTCCCAATTTGATGAACCTTCGCCGACCTTGTTGCATGCGCTTGCAAAGTAAGGCCCATCTTTGGTCCACCTCTGACACATGCGAAATAACGAACGGAGCGCCTGGGTACCGGTGGCTGTTGTCACCTCACTGTTCTTCATGTGGGGCTTCATCACCGTGCTGGTTGACTCGTTGATCCCACGCCTTCGGGAGGTCTTTGAGTTGAGCTACTTCGAAGCGGGACTGGTACAGTTCGCCTTCTTCATGGCCTATGGCCTGGTCTCGATCCCGTCCGGGTGGTTGCTATCACGGATCGGCTACAAACGAGGTGTGCTCGTAGGCTTGGCCACCATGGGGATGGGGTGCCTGTTGTTCTGGCCTGCGGCCGGAATGCGCTTGTTCCCCTTGTTCATGCTGGGGTATTTCGTTCTTGCTTCGGGTATGACCGTGCTACAGGTGGCCGCCAACCCATATGTCGCAGTGCTCGGGGATGAGCGCGGCGCGAGCAGTCGGTTGAACTTGGCACAGGCGTTCAATAGTGTGGGTACCTCCATAGCGCCCATCATCGGCGCACAATTCATCCTCAGTGATCGGATCCGCTCGTCCGTGGACATCGATTCCTTGGAGGCCGGGGAACGCGCCGCCTATCTGGCTGCCGAGGCCGGGGCGGTCCAAGGGCCATTCATCATCCTTGCCGGAGCACTGCTGCTATTGGCCGGCATCGTTGGAATGATCGAATTGCCACGTATCCTGGACCCGGATCGCTATGGCACGTATGCAGAGGCGCTCCGCAAGCCCGGCTTGTTGGGAGGAGCCCTGGGGATATTCCTTTATGTCGGGGCGGAAGTGGCCATAGGCAGTTATTTGGTGAACTACTTCCTTTCCATGGACCTTGCGGATACGATCAGGTCCAACGCGACGTTATCCACGGTGGCTGGAGCGTTGCTTGGAAAAGACCCCGGACCCGTGGACGACAAGGGTGTGGTGGGCGCCTTCGTTGCGCTGTATTGGGGTGGTGCTATGATCGGACGTTTCGTCGGTTCGTTGCTCACGCGTTCGTTCCGACCGGAGCGGATACTCATATTGTTCGGCCTGGCTGCCATCCTTCTGGTCCTGGTTTCCATTCGTTCGACCGGTATGGTCGCCATGTGGAGCATCCTAACGGTCGGCCTGTTCAACTCGATCATGTTCCCGACGATCTTCACACAATCCATTGCAGGCCTCGGGCAACTGAAACCGCAGGGGTCCGGTATCCTGTGCACGGCGATCTGCGGTGGTGCGATCATTCCTCCACTTCTCGGAGCCTTGGCCGATGGCTTCGGTTTCCAGGTGGCCTTCCTGCTGGCGATCGCCTGCTACGCGTACATCACATACTTCGCTTGGACCATGAAGACCCGCAGCACATGATACTTGCCGTGGACATCGGAGGCTCGAGCACGAAAATGGGACTGGTCGAAGATGGTCGTGTCATATCACGTGCCCGAATATCCACCACGGGCCATGCGGATGAGCACGTATTCGTGGATGCGATCGCGGGCACGGCAAGGCTCATGACCGATGGATCCGGAGCAGGGCTGGACTCCATCGGGATCGGTGCACCGAACGCGAACCAATTGAGCGGGGTCATCGAAATGGCCCCGAACCTTCCGTGGAAGCACGATGTCCCCCTGGCCAAAATGGTCTCTGAACGCCTGGGTGCACCTGCCACATTAGGCAATGATGCGAACGCTGCCGCCCTCGGTGAATTGCGATATGGTGCGGGGAGAGGTTATCAGGACCTGCTGGTCGTAACGCTGGGTACAGGGGTCGGTAGCGGCCTCATCGTGAACGGGCATCTCGTACTGGGGAGTGCGGGCAACGCAGGAGAACTGGGCCACACGACACTTGTGATGGACGGCCGTCGGTGCACATGTGGACGGGCCGGTTGTTTGGAAGCCTATGTGAGCATCCGCGGTATCAGGGAGACCTACGCGGATCTTGGTGGCGATGCGGACGTGTTGAGGACCGAAGGCGTGAAGGCCATCGCTGATGCGGCACGCGGCGGGGAAAAGGCCGCGCGTTTCGCCTTCCAATGGACCGCGGATTGGTTGGCGGTGGCGCTGGCGAACGCGGTCGCCATGACCGGGCCAGGGCGTGTGGTGCTCTTCGGCGGGATCACACGCAGTGGGGACCTGCTCATGGAGCCCTTGTTGGCGCGCTTCGACAAGGTACTGCTCAACATCCATAAGGGCCGTGTGGATGTAGTGCTTTCGGCGCTTGAGGAGGATGATGCGGCCTTGCTCGGTGCAGCCGCACTCACGACTTTCCGCTCATGATCGGTGCTGTCCCTAGCTTCGGGGCATGCGATCACGATCGAAACCCCTACCCCGAACACCTTCTGCGCCAAGCGGCCCTCGAGCGTACGTGCTGTTCCTCTCCACGCTCATCACCACCGTTGTGCTTGGCCAATCGGACCATGCGCGGGACCTCGTGAACCCCTTCATCGGAACCGGTGGCCATGGGCACACCTTTCCCGGCGCATGCGTTCCGAACGGAATGGTTCAACTGAGCCCGGATACCCGACCGGATGGTGTGATGGACTGGGACGGTTGCGGTGGTTACCACCACAGCGATAGCCTCATCTATGGCTTCAGCCACACGCACCTGAGCGGCACGGGCGTTGCCGATCTGTGCGATGTGCTGCTGATGCCCATGAGCGATAAGTTCTCCACGGACCCGAAGGGATACCGATCGAAGTTCTCCCACGGGAAAGAGTCAGCGACACCCGGGTATTATCGAGTGATGTTGGACGAAAGCGGCATCAATGTGGAACTGACCGCTACTGAACGATGTGGTGTGCATCGGATATCCATGCCGGCCGACAAAGAGCAGTTCCTGGTCCTCGACCTTCGGCATCGCGATGGACTCCTCGCCAGTTCGATCCGCATGGAAGGTGATCGGGAGATCGTGGGTGAACGGCGCAGTTCGTCGTGGGCCCGCGATCAACGCCTGTTCTATTGCATACGCTTGGAACGGGACGCTGCTCTGGTTCCGGAACATTCGGACAGCACCAAGGCCGTTATCACCGTGGAGCCATCATCAACCCCTCTGATCGTCAAGGTAGGGATCAGTGCGGTGAGCATCGAAGGTGCCCGGGCGAACCTGGATGCCGAAGTACCGGCTTGGGATTTCGACGCGATCCGCCAACAAGCCGAGGATTCGTGGAACGAGAAACTGGACAGGATAGTGATCGAAGGAGGGACCTTCGAACAACGGCGTATCTTCTACACTGCAATCTACCATTGCTATGTGGCGCCGTACCTCTTCAATGATGTGGACGGCAACTACCGTGGAATGGACGGCGCGGTACACCACGCCGATCACAACGTGTATACCGTGTTCAGCCTTTGGGACACCTTTCGTGGGCTACATCCGTTAATGACCATCCTGGAGCCTGAAATGACCGAGGATTGGATCAAGACCTTCCTGCTGCACTACACCCAGAGTGGTCGTTTGCCGGTATGGGAGTTGTGGGGCAACGAGACCGATTGCATGATCGGGTACCATAGTGTGAGCGTGATCGCGGACGCCTACATGAAAGGGATCAGAAGCTTTGATCAAGACCTTGCCTTGGAAGCCATGCTGGCCAGTGCCATGCGGGACGAACCCGGCTTGAACGCGTATCGCGCGAAGGGTTATATCAGCAGCGAGGACCAAAGCGAAAGCGTGAGCAAGACGTTGGAATATGCATACAACGACGGATGCATCGCACGCTTTCGGCGATCCATGGGGCGCGGTGGGGAGGATGTGATCGCCCGATTCGAGCGCAGAGCGAGGAACCATGAGAACCTGTTCGGTCCGGGAACGGGATCTTACCGTGCACGGCGCAACGGAGGGTTCATCGAGCCCTTCGATCCCTACGAAGTGAATTTCCACTACACTGAAGCGAATGCTTGGCAATACAGCCTTTTCGCACCGCAGGATATAGAAGGCATGATCCAATTGTACGGTGGAAGAAAGGGGCTTGAAGCGCATCTTGATGCGTTGTTCACCGCTGGGAGCGAGACAAGTGGACGGGAACAAGCTGACATCACCGGACTGATCGGCCAATACGCCCATGGCAATGAGCCCAGTCACCATATGGCATACCTGTACAACATGGTCGGAAAACCTGAAAAGACCAAGGCCTATGTCAAACGGATCATGGACGAACAGTATCGCGACGCACCGGATGGTTTGAGCGGCAACGAGGATTGCGGGCAAATGAGCGCTTGGTATGTCCTTAGCGCTATGGGGCTTTACCCGGTATCACCGGGGATCACTGACCGCTATGAACTGGGGTATCCCTTGTTCGATAAGGTGACGGTGGACCTACCGAATGGGCGCAAATGGTCCATGGTGATCGACACGAAAGGGAACTTGGTCCCCGAAGTTGCGAAGGGCGCCAACACCCAAGCCGTTCATGTCCCCATGAGCATCTCCCATGGTCAGCTCCTCATGGGCGCATCAGTGGTGATGGACGTGGACCGTGTACCCTATGCCACGACCAGGATCCCTCAATTGCGTGTCGAAGCGGATCGGTCCCCGGATGCTTGTCCGCGACCCGGTGCCCCTTTCATCGAAGCGGACGGCGCGGCATTCAAAGGGGTCCATGAGGTCATTGTGCATGGTTGCGGAACCTGCTCTTACCGTTCGGAAGGGGAAGATCATCGGTGCGAGATGGAGAAACCATTCTCCATCGATGCCACAGCGACGATCAGCGCGGCCTGGGATACGGCCTTTGCTCCTGTCCAAGCCACCTTCACCCGTATCGCGACCGACCGTACCGTCACCCTTCAAAGCGAATACGCGAGCCAATACGCCGCCGGTGGCCAGCAAGCCCTCGTTGACGGCCTGCGTGGAGGCACCGATTTCAGAACAGGTGAATGGCAGGGCTTTGAAGGGCATGACCTGCTGGCAACCATTGACCTTGGCCGGGTGGAGACCGTGACAAGTGTTGGATTGAGCGTCCTTCAGGATGTGCGCTCGTGGATCTGGCTCCCGGCGGATGTACGATTCGCGTTCAGCACCAATGGAAGGCAGTGGAGCACGCTCAGCGTGGACCATGGCGTGGCGCTTGACACGAACGAGGCCCTGACCCATGAAATGACCATCCCTGCCCTTTCCAGGAAAGCACGATACATCAAAGTGATCGCGCGGAACATCGGTACCTGTCCGGAGGGACACCCGGGAATGGGCGGGAAGGCATGGGTATTCGCGGATGAGGTATTGATCACCGTGGAGTGAACCCGACGCCGGGATCCGGTGCTACCAAGTTGGAACAGGCCACCCTCGACCTGTGCGCATGGCCGGTATGCTTCACTTCCAGAACCACCAGAAATGCGAAGGACCCGGCATGTGCCGGGTCCTTCCGATGAAATATGATCAGCGCGATCAGCGCACCACCTGTACCCGCTCCGTCATCACCCGATCCGGGGTGATGAGCTGAACGAGGTACTGACCGCTCTGCAAACCACCCATGTCGACCACATTGGTGGAACCGCCGTTCATCATCAAAGGCTGATCGAGCACAGTACGCCCGCTCATGTCCATGACACGGAACTGCAGCGCACCGGTCACCTTCGTGCCAAGTTCGATGCGGAGCAGTCCTTCGGTCGGGTTGGGATACACGGCGAATCCGTTCGAGTTGATCTCTTCCAGACCCACGGCACCACACTGGACCGCCCAACGCAATTCATTGAGCACCTGGCCATCTTCACAGGAACCCGCGTCATTGGATTGGATCCGCAACGTGATCGTGTTGGTGAGATTCGCACTGTTCAACGCAAAACCCGTGAGGTTTCCGCCGTTGTTCCCCGTGTAGAGTACCGGGGCATTGCCATCGCGTCCGTTGTACAGAACGATCCGGTCACCCGTAAGCATTTGCCCTTGGAGGAACCCGATGGTGATCGGATAATCCTCCGCAGCTTGATACGTGTACCAGCGGTCCTCATCATTCATGTAGCAGTGGTCATAGTTATCCGACCCGCAGGACACGATGACACAACTGTCCGATGCGAACGTCAGTGTGTCGAAGGTCTGGCGACACTGCACATAGTCCTGATTGGTGACCTGGAGGTACGACAAGCTATCCACGGAGTAGGGCCCGAAGGTGTACACGCCGACCATGGCATCCATGATCGTATCCCCTTGTAGGCTGTTGGTGAGCATGAGGCCCGCATCGCCACCCGCATCCGTTACAATGACCTCTGCACTGTATTGACGTTGGAAGCAGTCCTCGACGATGTTCACCGTGGCCTGCGGTGTCGTGCAGTTGATGCAGTACACCTGCCACTCCCATTCATCGTAGGTCCCATTGCCACACTGAACACTACCATCCGAGGTCATCTCCATATAGAGGTTCTGACCGCTGGCAGAAACATCCACGGAGAAATAGTTCCCGATGGCGCTGAGGATCGCACTACCCTCGGGTCCGAGGTTGCCGGTGGCTTGTTGATCGAAACCGGTAGGGTCTCCACCCACTGCCGGGTACAGGTCGTCGTTGGACCATAGGATCGGGAACGTATTGTCCGGTCCATCGAAGATGTAGATGCGGTCGTACGCCGCGCTTTCGATCGTACCACGGTCGAAGGTCAGGCGCAACGTGCCCGTGGTCCCTTGCAACTCATAGGCCCAAGCCCTGGAATCGCTGGCCGTATAGCAATACGTTTCCATGATCGCATCCCCAGGGCATTCCACGGGTTCCGGACACAGCGGGTTCACGATGGTACCGCTGTACACGTTGCATAGGGAGTTCGCATCGTTCAGGATCGTCACATCCACTTCCGTACCCGACACGAATGGGCCGAGTTGGATGGTACCTGCTTCCGTAACGTAGAGGGTATCCTGTGTCGCCGTGGTGATGATCCCGGCCTCCGGGTCCGTTCCC
>JAGQVV010000263.1 GCA_020437805.1 Flavobacteriales bacterium | reverse complement strand
TGCTGATTTGGACCCTTCTTGGTCGGGGTCAAGGGTTCGGAGTATGTCACGCACGATGTGAAATGGCTTGTGCTGACCCGTCCCGTAGAGTATGAATTCCTGCCAGGCCGGGGCTGGGTGGTCGCGTTGGACCTTGGTGGCCGGCGAGATCAATGGTGGTGGTGACCTATTCATCCTTGCCCGAAGCGAGGACCTTTGGATCGGTCGTCAAGATCTGCGCATCGTGCTAGGTGTGACCCAACGGATGTTGACCCTTCGCGAAGGGGATCGCTTGTCGATGAGGATGTCTTCGGGACGGTCAAGCATGATGGGCTTGGAACACCTTCTTTGCGTCCGGGGCTGGCATCTCGCCACGGACCGCATACGAAAAAGGTCGATCGGCCCTTGGTGAGCCTTAATAAGGTGGACTTGGTCCGTGGTTGGATCGTAGCGGACGCCGCTGGTCCACCCACTATCGCACCACAAGACGGCCCACACCGGAGCGTTCACCGTTCTTTTCCCTTTCGTACACGTAGACCCCAACAACCAGCCCGCTGAGGTCTATGGTGCCTGGCATGGTGTAGCGGGTTCGGATCAAGGTCCGGCCACTGAGGTCCATTACACGCAGATCCTCTGCGCCCTCGATGCTCCAATCCGGGGTCCATCCTTCGCTCCGAACTGCGAATTGGTCTTGTCTGTGCATGGTCCCATCGCCTTCTTGCCATCCCGTGGTCACATCCCGTTCAAATCCCAAGGCGTACGTGCAGCTATTGAATTCACCGAAGCTATAGGCCACCGCTTGGAAAGGCTTGTCCGAGATCAGTTCGTGGGCACCCTCTGCGATGGCATGTTGCAGATACCAGTATCCATTGACGTTCGGCACGGGTTGGAACAAGGAAGAGATATCCATGCCATCCAAGTGGATCGAACCGATGCCGGAAACAGCACTTACGTGGACGTTCACGAAATGCTCCGGCGTGCCATCCGAATCGCGCGAATTCCAGATCACTCGCCGGTCGGTGTGGTCGATCGGAGGAACGAACAGGAAGGCCGGATCACCTGTGGCATTATTGCATGTTTGACTGTCGTTGAATTGACCGACGGCGATCGGGCTGCTCCCGAATATGCGCATGGGCGTTGTGGCATTGAGTTGGATCACCTCACCTGCATCAAGTGCGTACTGCGTTGGTCCGATGGTCACTTGTGTTCCGTCCATGGCCGCGATCACCCGGACCTCATCCCCGTTACGTCCTGAATAGGGTATCAGAAGGAAGTCACGTCCCCAGTGTTCGGTGGGGAACAACTGGTTGTAGAGATGGTCGTCCGCACCACCATTGGAGCAATTCACCTTTGCCTGTCGTGCTCCTGAGAAAACGGCAATGGGCTTTTCCGGGTCAAGGGACCTGACAAATGAACCTGAGAGGTCCTCAAAGGCTTGTATCTGGATGCTTTGTCCGGCATTGAGCAGAACCGTGAAAGGAACTCCGGGCGGGCGGAAACCTGCGGTGAGCACTGCGGGAGTGAGTTCCACTTCGGTGTCATCCGCGGTGGCCAATACCACGAATTCTGATGGGGATATGGTGAGGTCATCCTCGCGGGCAAGGACGGTATAGTGAGACCCTAACATGGATCGCGGAAGGATCAAGGACGCCTCGCTGAAATACAGTCGGTCGTGGTAGGCATACACGCTTACGGGTACATCGCTGGTGATCCGCATGCCATGATCGAACGTGGCCTCATCCCCATCTGCATAGTAGCTATTGGTCGGTAGGTCGATCACCACCTCCGTTCCTCCGCTGACCGTGAAGGGTATGGTGAACCCGGTCGAGGGGAATTCCAATTGGCCGACAGCCGGGTATTCGCTGCTCACCACGATATGGAAACTCGGCGGTTGATTGAATTGCAGATCCAGGTTCTCCATGAATGTGACCCAGTGTTCCGTTCCTGTGCTGGATTGCGCGCACAGGGATGGAACGGCGAAGAACAGGAGCACGGATAGGCTATAGTTGACCATGACCAATGACGCTGTACAAGTTAGGACGCCGCCATATGGTGGGCCGTTGCTTTGCCAGCATGGTGAAGTGCTGCGTTGCACGTTCCGAGGTCGTTCCGCTGCATCGTTCCATTACCCACGTTGGTTTCTACATTGGACCGGTAATGGAGCCCGTAATTGCCGAGATCAAAAGTTCGGAGTATGTCACGCACGATGTGAAACGCTTCGTCCTGACGCGCCCCAAAGGTCTGAAGTTCGTGCCTGGTCAGGGCTGTATGGTCGCAGTGGACGAGGACGGTTGGCGGAACCGATGGCGACCGCTGACATTCACATCCCTACCGACCGCGCGGAGCTTGGAATTGGTCGTCAAGATCTACGCCTCACACCAAGGAGTGACCAATAGGATGTCCACGCTTCGCAAAGGGGATCGCTTGCTGCTGAAGGATGTCTTCGGGACGATCAAGTACCAAGGGCCGGGAACCTTCTTCGCGGCAGGGGCTGGCATCACACCATTCCTTTCGATCTTCCGTTATCTCCACAAGAACAAGGCGATCAAAGGGAACACGTTGGTATATTCCAACAAGACCAGCCATGATGTGATCATGGATGACGAACTGGCGAAGTTGTTGGGGAAGGGGTACCTGAAGTTCTATACACGGGAGAGCGTGATCGGGTTCAGGGACCGGCGCATCGATAGGGACCTGCTGGTGGCCTTGGTGCAGAACTTCGACCAGCACTTCTACCTGTGCGGGCCGGAAGCCTTCGTGCATGACCTGGAGCGAATGCTCAGGGACCTTGGGGCTTCCTCGGCCTCCCTGGTGTTCGAATCCTGATCCTTCTTAGTTCAAGGCATCGTACAGCCCCTTGAACTCCGGGTTCCCACTGAATTGCTCCAACCCTGGTGCAATGGTGGCCCTGGCCGAATCCTGCATCCCCTTCGAATCAAGGAATTCCGCGTAGCGGATCATGCTCTCCCGCAACAATCGCTTCTGGTCCTTGGGCAAACGGTCGAGATCAGGGATGGCGGCGAACGCTTTCCGGTAACCCTCCATGCTTTCCGCTGCGTCCCGGGCCAGGTTCATTCTCAGTTGGGCCAGCCCAAGCATCTGCCAAGCCCCTGGGTTCTCCGGGTAGTAAGTGGTCATGCGCTGGAACTGCCGTTTGGCCTTGCTGTATGATCCTTCATCGAAATAAAGGAAACCTGTTTCCATGTCGACCGTGTTCAACTCCTCCCAATAATCCTCATAGTTCTTGAAGAACTCCAGATTCTTGTCCTTCTTGCGGTATTTGGCGGCGTATTTCAGAGCGTCGCGTGAAGCGTATTTGTATTCCGGGTCCGAAGTGTACTTGTCCATCTTGCTCATTTCGAAGCTGCAAAGGCTCAGGTACAAGTACGGGAGCGCGTCACGTCGCGTGTCGTCCTTGTCGGTGTATCGCTCCGCTTTGTACAAGCACTTTTCATAATCCTCGTCCACATACAGGATCAACAGGTCATCGTAAACATGTTCCTGGGCATGGACCGTTGCGCTGAATAGAAGAGAACCGAGCAGTAGAAGGAATGAACGCATTCGATCGGGTTATTGATGAGCCTGATTTCCTACAATGATGGTGCCGGATCATTCGTCAAGGGGCAAAGAACCCAGTATTGGTGCGGTACAACTTGTGTGTTGCTTCGGAAAGTGTTGCCGGTAGGGCATTCCACGCCATCTTTGACCGTATGAACCGTGCGGTCAAAGTGTCCATTGCAAGTTGCTTCATCGTGGCACTCACGTACATTCTCATGCGTGAGGCGGATCGAGTGCGCACGTGTTATTCACCTGCTCCTGCCCTGACGAACGAATTGTGTGAATTGGGTCAGGAAGCCTTGACAACCGGTGATGTTCCGGTTGGTGCGGTCCTGCTCTTGGATGATTCGATCATCGGCCGGGGAGCCAATACGGTGCATCGCGATGCGAACCCGGCCGGCCATGCGGAGGTGAATGCCGTTCAAGATGCGATGCGAGTACTTGGACAGGATCGGTTCAACAGGCTTGATAAGGACCGTCTACTGCTGCTCAGCACCTTCGAACCGTGTGGTATGTGCACAGGGATGATGCTGGAATATGGGATCTCGCGGGTGGCTTACATCGAACCCAAGGACCTTTGGCACCACCTGCGGCAGGATCTTCGCTGGATGAGGTTCCTGCTGCTGCGCCAACGGAGCCATCCTTTTGGGCTGCAGGACAGCCTGTTCCGGCTGCATCCGAGTTACGACCCGGAGCGGATGGACCACTGATGTCACATCGGTGATCGCTTACCTTTCTGCACAAATCAGCACCCATGCGTCAAGATCTACTCGCTCTTTCCATGCTCTTCTGCTCATCGATCAGCGCCCAGGTGGTGATCAACGAAGTGGATTATGACCAACCCAGTACGGACAACGCCGAGTATCTGGAGATCAAGAACGTGGGTAGCACTCCTTATGCACTATCCGGGATAGCGATCATGATGTTCAATGGGAGCAGTGGTTCTCCGGTGGAGTACCGCAACTTCTCCAACCCCGAATGGCCCGATCTGGCCCCAGGTGACTATTTCGTGCTCTGCGGAAACCTTTCGTTGGTCGTGAACTGCGACTTCGAGGTCTCGCCGGCGACGAACTTGATCCAGAACGGCCCGACCGATGCCATCGCCTTGGTGGACTTGGGGTCTATGGAAGTCCTTGATGCGCTGAGCTACGGAGGAAGCCTTGATGGATACACCGAGGGGACCGGTTCCACGGAGACCGACTCGAATACGGAAGGCCTCTTGGCCCTCAGCCGCTGGCCGGACGGTGCCGACACGGATGACAACGATACCGACTTCACTGTCAGTTGCCCCACGCCGGGCGCTATCAACGACATTGAACTCTCGAACTGTGGCATCAATACCGGTATCAAGGACACTCCCACTGCGCCGTCCATGTTGATCATCCCTGCTCCTGGAATGGATCGCTTGATGGTGTACGTGGAGGGACCATCAGGAACAGTGGATTATCAGGTGTTCACCGCTGACGGTGCTTTGGTGGCCGGGCAAACCGGGCTGTTGGCCGATCGAAGCACGTGGTCCTTTTCCACGGTCGATCTTCATGGACGTCTGCTGTTGGTGAAGGCGACCACCGCGAACGGCAGTACGACGCGGAAGGTGATGCTCCCTTGATGGGTGGCGGTGACCGGAAGGCACTACCGACCATCCATTGTTGATAGTTTCTCCGACCGGAAAGGGTCGGCCGACAGCATCGTTGGTGTGCTGCTTTCTTACGGGGACGGGAGTTTGAACGAACCATGAAAAGGGTCCTGTTCGTAACCGCTGGGCGTTCCCCCTTCTCTCGGGCGGCTGATCGCCGGACCTTGGCACCATGTCCGCATTGGTGTTCGAAGCCCGTTGGCACCGCATTCAGCGGTCGCGGGAACAAGGGTATGAGGAACTCAACGATTTCCTTGGTCGATATACGTCCCTGGGACCCATGGTCCGCTGTGGTCTGCTCCGTCGCAGGGAGGAGTGGTCCGAATTCCAACGTTACCACGGTTACATTCCAACGGACAAGGGGAGTGAGTTCCTCTTGTACATTCCGGAAAAGGAGCTGATACTGGTCCGTCCGGGGAAAGGTGCCTCGCTGTTCTTGGAATTGAAGAACGACCCGGCGCCCAAAGCGGTTTTCAAGGAGACCTATGCTGAACCCACCCGCTTGCAGTTCAATGCGGTGGACGAAATGCGCCTGAACGCAGGACGCGACATCTGGCGCACCCAACGAGCCGACCAGTTGAAGGAGCATTTGCTCAAAGGATACATGGACCTTCGCTCATTCACCGTGCGTACAGGGCTTGGTGATGGGCAACTGATGCGTTCCGAACTCGCTGTTCCTCGGTCCGACAAACCACATGATCATGCCTTGCCCATTGCGCTCACCAAGGCAGGGAAACAGTTCATCACCGTGCTGGATCCTTGGGAGTTGATGCTGATCAAACCCGGAATGGAGCTGCCTCTTTTCGAGGTCTTGGACCCGGCGGCCTCGGCGTATTGGTGCGGGTTGCCTTGAGGAGGAGCGGATCAGTTCCCCTTTGACCAGCTGGGATCGGGTCCCTTACCCACTTGGAACTGTCCCGTTTCGAACCGGCGAAGCAGCTCCGCTATGCGCTTGGCTCGAGTGGCAGCGGTCTTTCCGCTTCCCACCCAATAGCACATGCTTCGTCGCATTCCGGGCCTCAAGCGGTCCCATGCGGCTTTCATTTCCGGCATGAAATCAAGGGTTTCGGCCAGATCCTCGGGGATATCCAGCTTCTCGGGTTCCGGATCCTTCCATAACTCGACCTGAACGGTATCACCAACCTTTTTCAGCTTGGCCGCCCGACGGATATCCCCTCCCAATACCAGAATGTGCAAGCCGCTCTTGGTCGGCATCAACGCCCGGTCCGCCATGGCACCGTTGAAAAGACATTTCACCCGCACTCGACCACGCGTATTGAACTCCACCTTCACATCGTGCGGGAACTCCACGAAATACCATGAGAACCGGGTCGTCATACGCTCCAAGGGAGCTGTGAAACGGTAGGTCCTTGGGCGTGATTTGCCGGCCATGGTCGCGAAGGTTCAGGAGCGTGATGCCGGACCGGATAGGACCGAGCGTTCAGGGCTGAGCCACATGAGCATGCCGATGAGCAGCAGCACGATGAAGGACTTCACCTTGTAGTGCGCGTAGAGGGGGGCGAATTCACCCACGAGCAGTTCCGTGTTGAAGCCGAGGAAGGCTAGCGCGCAGCCGAAGAGCCAGGCTTTGCCGATGCCCGCCCCACGGAGCCGGAGCACTGTGCCGCTCACCAACCAAAGCACCGCGGGGGCCGCCAGGAGCATGGAATAGTTGCGCTGGTGCGGGAAGATGAGGATGGTGCAGAGCAGCAGGTAGCTGGTCTCCCAGAGGATGTGATCGCCGGAAGGTGCCGGGCGGAAGGGAGGCCAGCGCAGGAAATGGAGCGTTAGTCCTGCCAGTAGCAGGCGGCCCAGCATAAGCAGCACGGCGATGGTGCCCACATCCAAGGCCATCAGAGTGCGGGGCAGTGAGAGGGTGTGGGTGTTACCGCCCTCAGTGCTGAGGTAGGCCGAAAGCAGGGAGCCCAGCGCAATGAAGGAGGGCTCCTCCTCATCCAGCACGTGGCGTACGTCGGTAGGGTCGATGAGGGTCTGTCGGGAGGCCAGCAGGTCCACGTGGCGCTCCCAGCCCAGGACCAGGGCCGGGGCGAAGGTGAGCAGCACGGCCGCAGCGAGCACGGCCAGTGCGTGGGGCCAGCGACCACGGTACACCAGGTAGGGAAGCAGCACGATCGGGATCAGCTTCATGTCGATGGCCATGCCCAGGATGAGCGCACCCCAGATCCACTGGCCCGTACGCAGGCGGTGCAGCCCTTCCAAGCTGGCCCAGACCACCAAGAGCGTGACCTGCCCGGAGTTGAAGTTGTCCCGGATGGGCTGGAAGAGTACCAGGAGGATGAAGAACCATGTGCGGGGTTCGCGCAAGATGGCCAGGCGATCCGGACCCGCCAGGAGCTGCGCCAAGCGCGCGGACCGCAGCAGCATGGCCATGCCCAAGAGCCCCCAGACCACCTTGGCGGCGGCGGCGCTCAGGGTCAGCAGGGGCGCAATGAGCAGGGCGAAGAAGGGGCTGTAGAAGTAGGAGTACCACTCGTTGTACTTCAGCACGTACGGGTCCTGGCCCTGCAGCATGGCCTGCGAGGCTTCGCGGAAGATGTCGAGATCGTTCCGGACTTCGGTAGTGATGAGGATGGTGACCAGCAGCCCGAGGAGCAGCGCCCCGATGCCGGCCGTGTACCAGCGCTCTGAGCGGCTCATGGAACGAAGGTCAAGGGTCATTGGCTCGGGCCTTGTTGGTCACGCAAAGGAGGTTCGGAGGGTCCGCTCAGGTCCGACGAATGTAGCAGGATCGTCCCAAGGCTATCGGGCTCAGCCACCGGCCTTCTTGGCCCGGTAGCCTTTCTCCGCCAGGTAGGCCATCACCTTGTCGCGATGGTCGCCTTGTAGCAGTATCACGCCATCCTTCGTGTTGCCGCCCACGCCGCACTTGCTCTTCAGCGCGCGGCCAAGGTCATCCAGATCGCCGGGCTTGCCCACGAAGCCCACGATGCGC
>JAGQVV010000262.1 GCA_020437805.1 Flavobacteriales bacterium | reverse complement strand
ACACCTTGCTGCCTTTGCGCAGGTATTTCTCGGCCGTCTGGGCGTGCCAGCGCCACGCCACCACACGGTGCCATTCCGTCTGCTCGCGGCGTTCGCCCGTCTGCTTGTCCTTGAAATATTCGGTCGTCGCGATATTGAAATTAGCGACGGTCACATCGTTCTGTAGATGACGGATCTCCGGGTCCGCACCCAGGTTACCGATCAGGATCACTTTGTTCACTCCGGCCATGCTTGCTTGGGATAGGCAACGAAGATAGGCGATCGCTCAGGCAGGCTATCGCCCCACCATTTGTGTCAGGTACCGCTCCATCAGGCGGGACACCGCGTAGCTGCCCAGGGCTTCCTCCCGCACATGCACCCAATCATCCGGCGGTCGGAATCCGCGTGGCGCTTCCACCGTCCAGAACATGGCCTGGATCACTTGGTGGCTCAGCACGTGTTTCACCGGACCGTGCCGCT
The DNA here is from genome assembly GCA_020437805.1 of Flavobacteriales bacterium. Lineage (GTDB taxonomy): Bacteria > Bacteroidota > Bacteroidia > Flavobacteriales_F > PHOS-HE28 > PHOS-HE28. The sequence goes on along the minus strand of JAGQVV010000262.1, from coordinate 2,340 downwards.
TGCCCAAGGTCCAGCCCTCTCCATACCGCTCCGCCAAGGTCTGTCCCATCTTCTTGGGACCCAGCTTGCCTGTTGAACCGATCAAGGGGAATTCATGGAGCCCTTGCCAGATGTCCTTTTCGATCCGCTTCCGCAGAAAGGTGCCCCTCGCGTTGGAGATATGCAGGTAGTTGAAATGCCGGGTGCGCACCTTGGTCCTACCGGCCTTCACCGGGAGTTCGGCCACACGACCCGTGGCCAAGGCGATGCATCTCGTGGAAAGCGGACAATCGCTGCATCGGGGCGTTTTCGGTGTACAAACGGTCGCGCCCAGTTCCATCACGGCCTGGTTGTGGTCACCGGGCTGCTTGGGGTCCAAGAGTGTGGCCGCCAGGGCACGGAATTCCTTCCGCCCCGCCGTGCTGTCGATCGGGGTGGAGAGGCCGAACACACGGGAAAGCACCCGGTACACGTTTCCGTCCACCACGGGTTCCGGCAGGCCGAAACAGATGGAGCCGATCGCCGCGGCGGTGTATTCACCAACGCCTTTCAGCCCGCGGAGCGCCTCATAGCGCTCAGGAAAAGCACCACGGTGCTCCTTCACCACCTGCTGCGCCGCGGTGCGCAGGTTCCTGGCACGGCTGTAGTAGCCAAGGCCTTGCCAGTGCTTCAATACCTCGTCCTCCGGGGCGCTTGCCAGATCGGCCACCGTGGGGTAGCGCGCCACGATGCGTTCCCAGTAGGCCATTCCCTGGTCCACACGGGTCTGCTGCAGGATCACTTCGCTCAGCCATACCCGGTATGGATCGCGGTCGGCGCGCCATGGCAAGGGGCGCTGGTGCTCGCGGTACCACGGCAGCAGGCGGCGGCTGAACCATGAAAGGCTTGGCATACAGCTACAAAGGTGTACCATCGATCCAGAAGATCGGCTATCTTTGCCGCCCCAAACTCAAGAAGGGTTATGACGAAGGCAGAATTGGTCAGCATCATCGCAAAGCGCACCGGAGTGGAACGCCAAGTGGTTTTGACTACCGTGGAGGCTTTCATGGAAGAGGTGAAAGGCGCCCTGGGCCAGGGTGAGAACGTTCACCTGCGTGGGTTCGGGAGCTTCGTGGTGAAGCGCAGGGCACAGAAGACCGGAAGGATCCTCGCCCGCAACACCACCATCATCATTCCGGCGCACGATGTGCCGGCGTTCAAGCCTGCCGACATCTTCGTCGACAAGGTGAAGAACCGGGCCACGGGTCAGTAGGCATGTGGGGCTTGAAGAAGCCGCAGTTGCTTGCCCTCGCCGGCGCGTTGGTGGTGATCGTTCTTTTGGTAATGGCGCCCCGGACACCGGCCGGGAAAGAGACCACCGTTACGGCCATGGACCCCACCAAGGCCAAGACCGCCGAAGCAGTGGCCCTCGTCAACGGACAGGATCCCATGCGCGGCATCATGATGCTGCGCGAGATCCTCGAGGAGGACCCCGCCAATGTGGAAGCACATTGGCACTTGGGCCTGTTCTCGGTCCAAAGCGGTCAGTACGACAAGGCTTTGGAACGGTTCAAGAAGGTGATCGAACTGGAACCCGAGGGTTTCCCCGATGCCTGGTTCTACTTGGGGCGCACCTACGCGACCTTGGACAGCAATGCCCAAGCCATCGCGAGCCTGAGGAAATACAAGACATTGACGCAGGATACCGCCATCCTCGCCGGGGTGGACCGGTTCCTGCTGGAGTTGGAGAACGTTAAATAAAGGAGCAACATGCCCTGCGGTAAGAAAAGAAAGCGACACAAGATGTCCACCCACAAGCGCAAGAAGCGCTTGCGGAAGAACAGGCACAAGAAGAAGGTCCGCTAGGATCCTTTCTGGCCTGAACGGATAGCGTGGCCCACGGACATCCCGTCCGTGGCGCCATGCGTCATACCCTACGGTGCCCTTCGGTCACCTCCGTCACCATGCAGAAGAACCACGCGTGAACATCGACCTGATCATCCGTTCGGGATCGGGAGAGGTCGCCCTTGCCCTCATGAAGGACAAGGTGCTGGCCGAACTCCATCGCGAGCCGACCGACCGCGGGTTCGCCGTGGGCGATGTCTACCTCGCCAAGGTCCGCAAGGTGGCCCCCGGTCTCAACGCCGCCTTCGTGGATGTAGGCCACGAGAAGGACGCCTTCCTCCACTACTACGACCTCGGTCCCCAGTACCGGAACTCATACAAGTTCGCCAAAGGGGCCGTTACCGGAAGCTCCAACTCCAGCCTCTTGGACGACTGGAAGATGGATACCGACATCCCCAAGGAGGGAAAGCTGGCCGAGGTCCTCAGCGCCAGCCAAAGCATCCTGGTCCAGATCGCCAAAGAGCCCATCAGCACCAA
>JAGQVV010000261.1 GCA_020437805.1 Flavobacteriales bacterium | reverse complement strand
CTGCCATGGTTGTATTGGAACCGGATGCTGAAGGGCTCCATGTAACTGCACGATGGCACCTACCTTGTGCCGAGAATGAAGAAGATCAACGACACCACCATTGCCTTATTGATCGATGGTGATAATGCCGCACCCAAACGATTGGCGCCGATCCTGGAGGAGGTGAGCAAAGTGGGCACGATCACCATTCGACGGATCTATGGGGACTGGACCACCACCGGTATGACCGGCTGGAAGGACCTGTTGAACGCCAACGCCATCCAGCCGGTGCAGCAGTTCGCTTACACGAAAGGGAAGAACAGCACGGACAGCGCGTTGATCATCGATGCCATGGACATACTCCACGGCGAACAAGTGGATGCCTTCTGCATCGTGAGCAGCGACAGTGACTACACCCGGTTGGCAACGAGGCTGCGGGAGAGCGGGCTCTTCGTGATGGGTGTTGGCGAAAAGAAGACGCCCGATGCGTTCGTTAAAGCCTGTGAACGGTTCATCTACGTGGAGAACCTGGACGTTCAGGAAGAGCCTCGCACGAGCCCGAAACGCGGCAGCAAGAGCAAGGCCACTTCGGTGAAGGCCTCGCTCTCCGCAAACGCTGGCCTGATGCGAAAAATGCGCAAGGCCTTCAACATTGCGAGGGGCGAAGAGGACGAGGTCTCACTCAGTTTGATCGGGCAGGCACTGCGCCGCCTGGACCCCGGTTTCGACCCGCGCAGTTATGGCCATGCCTCGCTTTCTTCCTTGGTGAACGCCCTGAAGGACCAGTTGGAAACACGCCGCGAGGAAAAAGGCAACACGGTGATGGTCCGGTTCAAGGCCTGATACCAAGGCACCGGCCCTGAGGGATCGCGCTCTTCTCCAGGATTCACGGATCGTACTCGACCCTTTCCCGTATCCCTATTTGTGGGTATTGACCGGACCATTTGGATCGATCACCTTCATGGAGGCATTCGGACCCACAATAGGAGATACGGTCATGGGCACTTCCAGAACCATAGCACGAAGCACGATGATCGCACTGGTGATGCTTCTCGCGTTACCGGTCGTTTGCACGGATGTCAGGAACGCACTGTTCATTGATGGTAAGGTCCGCGCTAGCGGTGTTCCGTTGGACGGCACCCGCGTGATCATCGAGCACGATGGCGTGCAGATCAATGTGTTGACCGGGAATGTGGCCCGGGTGGATTTGCGCTTGGACCTCGGCCATGTTTATTTGCTCTCCTTCGAACGGGAAGGATGCATGACCAAGGAACTGCTCTTCGACACGAACGTCCCTGAAGAGTCCCTTGCGCTGGCCCCGTTCACCTTTCCGTTCAAGGTGACCTTGGAAAAGCGCGACCTGGATGCCACATTCCGCTATGCTAAACCCGTTGGCTATATCAGATATCATGAGACCAAGAAGGACTTCGACTTCGATACCGACCACGCCCTGCATCGTGATCGTTTGGTGAGAAGCAAGCGCGCACAAGCATCAAGTGTGCGCAACCTCGAACCAGTAGGTACGGGATCCGTAGTGTCCGATGGGCCTTCCACCGTGCACGATGCAGCGAAAGCCGCCCCAGAGCCGAACGCGATAACGAGTACAAGGGAACCGCCCTTACCGGACCAGATGGCAGTTTCGTGGTCGGCCGGCCAGCATGTGGACAGCCCGACGCTCAGGGTCCGCCAGGCCGTGGCACCCGGACCGGGACAGGACTTGGCCCTGCCTCCAACGCCGGATGGCCGAACGGATGAATTGATCGTGGAGCCGACCTATGTGGCCCGGGTCGTCCGGATCACGCACATGGGTCGAACCCGTGAATACCGCCGGGTTGCACATCGTTTTGGGGAAACCCATTATTTCCTGGATGGCAGCAGTTGCGGCGAGGCCACGTTCAGCGCCGGTATCCACGAGGACTGAACGAACGCAGCATGGCATGTCGAATGCGCAGCAACCCCATCATTTCACTCTTCGCATTGCTGATCTCCGCACCGGGGGCGGCACAGCGGGATGATGTGAACAAGATGGCCGTGATGTTGGACAGGAACGAGACGAGCATGACCGTGGGCCGCGTTCGGTATGATCTCGTAGGTACGGATAAGCCGGACCTGTCCGACCCGGGGAGCCTCCTGCTTCGTGTCGCCCGCGCTTCGGAAATTGGTTGGTACGTTCGGGTTTACGGTCATGAAGGCATCCTTGTGATGACGGGTATGTATTCGGACGAGGCGTTGACGATCGCTGAGGGGGTCTTCACCTTCTACCACATGAGCGGGGTGGTGGAGTCCACCGGCCGATTCCATATGGGCGTGAAGGTGGGTGTATGGAAGCGCTATGATGAACGCGGAAACCCATTGCTTGACCGGATCTACAACGAACGGGATCCGGATGTGGAGGTGATGAATGTGTGCGGCTGGACGATCTCTTGTCGACCGTGACCCCCACTTTGCGAGCGGGTCACATTGAAGGCTGGTGAGGGTGCGCACTGATCCATCACCCCGACATCGGGTCGATCGCTATCCGCGATCAGGATGCTTGGCATGGTGATACCGGACCAGGTGCCAGGGACAACGGGGCCTACGGACGGTGCGGTTATCTTTGCCCCCCCTTAGAAAAGGCCTGATGCCCAAGCATTTCAAGCAATACGACGAACTCGACCTGCCCAAGGTCGCCGATGAGGTACTGAAGCAATGGGACACGGAGGACACCTTCGGCCAGAGTTTGAAGTTGCGAAAGGACGCACCACCCTTCGTGTTCTATGAAGGCCCTCCCAGCGCGAATGGCCTACCGGGCATACACCACGTGATGGCGCGTGCCATCAAGGACATCTTCTGTCGGTACCAAACGCAGAAAGGAAAGTTGGTGCACCGCAAAGCCGGTTGGGACACCCATGGTCTGCCCATCGAGCTTGGTGTCGAAAAGGAACTTGGTATCACGAAGGAGGACATCGGCACCACCATCAGCATCGAGGACTACAATGCGGCGTGCAAGAAAGCCGTGATGCGTTACACCGACGTGTGGAACGACATGACACGTCGTATCGGGTTCTGGCTTGATCTCGAGCACCCGTATGTGACGTATCAGACCAAGTACATCGAAAGCGTGTGGTGGTTGCTCAAGCAACTCTACGATCAGGACCTCTTGTACAAGGGCTATACGATCCAGCCGTATTCGCCGGCAGCAGGCACAGGCCTGAGCAGCCATGAGCTGAACCAACCCGGCACCTACAAGAGCGTAAAGGACACCAGCGCAGTGGCCATGTTCAAGGTGAAGGCGGACAGCACAAGCGAATTCCTTTTCAAGGATGCTTTTGGCGAAGTGTTCATTCTGGCATGGACGACAACACCGTGGACCTTGCCGAGCAACACGGCACTCACCGTAGGGCCGAAGCTGGACTATGTCCGGATCAAGAGCTTCAACCCATACACACACGAGCCACAGACCATGGTTCTGGCGAAGTCGCGGCTCAGCGCATACTTCAGTGAGAAGAGCTTCGTGGATGCAGGAGCGTGGCAGAACGCGGCAGCGGGCTATGCCAAGGATGGGAAGAGCATTCCATGGACAATGGACATGGAGTTCTATGGCCATCAATTGGAGGGCATCACCTACGAGCAACTGTTACCCTACGCGCAGCCTGATCAGGGCGAAGCGTTCAAGGTCATCGGAGGTGATTTCGTGACCACAGAAGATGGTACCGGTGTGGTACATACGGCCCCCAGCTTCGGTGCGGACGACATGCGCGTGGCACGACAGCACAACATCGGTACGCTCACGCTGGTCGACCTTCAAGGTCGCTTCACCAAAGAGATGGGCGAGTTCTCGGGTAAATACGTCAAGAACGAATACTACCCGACAGGAACCGCACCGGACAAGAGCGTGGACGTGGAGATCAGCATCAAGCTGAAGGAGATGGGCCGTGCGTTCAAGGTGGAGAAGTACGAGCACAATTACCCGCATTGCTGGCGCACGGACAAGCCGATCCTATACTACCCGCTGGATAGCTGGTTCGTGCGAACCACCGCCAAGAAGGACCGCCTGATCGCGTTGAACAAGACCATCAATTGGAAGCCGGAAAGCACCGGCACAGGCCGCTTCGGGAACTGGCTGGAGAACTTGCAGGACTGGAACCTTTCACGCAGTCGATATTGGGGTGTGCCGCTCCCGATCTGGCGCACGGATGATCGCGATGAAGAACTATGCATCGGCTCGCTGAAGCAGTTGAAGGAGGAGATCACGAAGAGCGTAAAGGCCGGTATGATGAAAGAGGACCCGTACGCTTCCTTCACCGTCGATGATATGAGCGACGCGAACTACGACAACGTGGATCTGCACCGGCCGTATGCTGACAACATCGTCCTCGTTTCACCGAGCGGGAAGCCGATGCGACGCGAGACCGACCTGATCGACGTGTGGTTCGACTCGGGAAGCATGCCATACGCGCAACTCCACTATCCGTTCGAGAACGAAGCCGGGTTGAAAGAGAAATTCCCGGCGGCATTCATTGCCGAAGGTGTGGACCAAACGCGCGGTTGGTTCTACACCCTGCACGCGATCTCAACACTTGTGTTCGACCAGGTCGCCTACAAAACGGTCGTGAGCAACGGCCTGGTGCTGGACAAGCACGGTCAAAAAATGAGCAAACGTCTCGGCAATGCCGTGGACCCGTTCGAAACCCTGGACCGCTACGGTGCCGATGCCGTGCGCTGGTACATGATCAGCAACGCCTCGCCTTGGGACAATCTGAAGTTCGATGCGGAGGGGATCACCGAGGTGCAGCGCAAGTTCTTCCGCGCGTTGTTCAACACGTACAATTTCTTCGCGCTGTACGCCAATATTGACGGTTTCGACAGCAATGCGACGCAAGTCCCGTTGGACCAGCACACCGAGATGGACCGATGGGTGCTGTCCCGGTTGAATTCGTTGATCAAACAGACCGACAGGAACTACACCGAATACGAGCCGACCATTGCGGCACGAGCCGTCCAGGACTTCGTCGTGGAGGACCTTAGCAATTGGTACGT
>JAGQVV010000260.1 GCA_020437805.1 Flavobacteriales bacterium | reverse complement strand
GCGTACTGCCGGATGGTCCACGGACGGATGGCGTACATGCTGCCGTAAGGACCGCGCAGGTAGGGCGGGATGCCGGCGGCGTAGTGCAGGTGCTCGAGTTGGTCCGTGTCGACGGGCGTGTAGAAGGACTTGAGCGGAATCTCTTCTCTGTTGGGTAGCCCAGCCACTGGCTGCTGGCTACTAGCCATTGGCTGGGCAGCGCTTTCCCGGTCGGTCAGCGCTTTGACCAATGTGGAGGTGAGCTGTTCGACGGTGTAGGATCCACCGATGGGATCGGCCACACGCCCAAGGAAGCTCTCATCGCGCAGCAGGTTGTGGATGTTGCGGACCACGCGGCGGGCAAGTACATCGCCCTCGGGGATCTTGGGCGTGGGGATGGTGAGGCCATCGCAGCCGCCGGTGATCGCGGACACGGCTTGGAGGGTGGCGCGGATGAGGTTCTCGTGTGCCGATTTGGTCTCGGAAGGGTAGGAGACTACCGCCTGGATCCAGGTGGTGTGCGAACAGTCGTGTTGCGGCTTGAATGCATCCACCACGGCGGCCCAGGCCTCGCGGAAGGCGCGCAAGCGTGCCACCTCCAGGAACAGATCGTCCCCAAGGTGCAGGCGGAACTGGAGACGGGCGCAGGCATCGTCGATGGTGAAGCCTTGAGCGATCAAGTGCGAGAGGAGGGCTTTTCCCTGTTCCAAGGCTTCGGAGGAATGGCCGATCGCGACCTCCGAATTTCCCAGGCCACGGTCGCTGATGCTGAACAGGCGGATGCGGGGGAACTTCGCGATGCGATCCTTGAGATCCCGGACATCGGCATCATGGGGCAGGCCGAGGCAGAGGCTTAGATCCGTCGCGGGAACGCCTTGTTCTTCCGCCCGCTTCAGCAGGAGGCCCAACGAACCATGTTCCCCGTCCACCTGCAGGTCGATCGCGCCCAACAGCACATCGTTCAGCACTGGGTCGAGGCTACGCAGATGACCGTGGATCTCCACGCCATCCACGCCGCCCATGAGCCCCTCCAGGATCTGGTCGTTGGCGTCGGGATCGTTGGCATCCACGGCGATGATGGCCCGCCACGGGTTGCCGCTGCGCTTCACACCCCGGCGGCGTTCCCCCGTGGGCACCTGATCGGAGGCCACGTGGAAAGGCGGGAGTGTTTCGCCATTCACCTCCACGTTCAGCGTGGAAAGGTCCTTGCCCTTGAGCTCCTTCAGGATCACCGCCTCCCATTGTGCCCGGGTCGCGGGGGGGAAGGCCTTGAAAAGTGGGTCGTTCGCCATCGAGGCGAAGTTCGGGCTTCGGACGTAACCATGACCGTGACCTCGACCTCATTGGTGCTCAGATCCCTTTGAACTGCTCCACCATCTGCGGAGGACCCGTGGGGCGTTGGGTCAAGCCTTTCACCAGAACAACCAGTACTCCGATGGGGATCAAGGCTGAAGCTGCCGTTATCTGCCAGTAATGGCCGGGGATCAAGCCCCATCCTGCCCAGAACAAGGTTCCCTGTGCAAAGAGCATCAATTCGCTCAGGACAATGCCGCTCGCGATGAGCCACAATCCGGTGCGAAGAGAAGGGGACCGGAGGTCGCACCAACCATGCATGACCGCGTAGGCCAGCAACAAGCAGGTCATGGTACCCAGTGTGTTCATATGGATGAAGCCCATGACGTAGTGCCGAACGGTGAATGCCATAACAGCCACCTGCGGGATTGCAACGCCTGCCTGCACCAGCACCTTCATTGCCATGGAGACCAACGCGATGCCGATCAGGATACGAGCCCATGGCAACACGCGCTCATGGGCCTGGGCCCCCAGCCTTTTCAGGATCCTCAGAGTTCGAATGGTGGCCCATACCTGCAATGCCACGCCGATGGAGACGGTCGCGAACACTGCTGGATGAGGCTCACTCCACGCTATGGCCAAGGCGTAGGTCAATATCGCGGATACGACCCAGAGGCCCATGGTGAGTTGGTCGATGGTGATGGAGAAGCCGTTGCGCTCCGCCCACCTGACCCCAAGTGCCATGGCCGCGAACCAGAACCAGCCATTGAACTGGAAATGCAAGAAGAATTGGACCGACCAGTAGTAGATCTCCGTTCCTTGGTTCCCGGAGGCAATGATCGGCCCGATCGTAAGTATGCCCAGCGTTGAAAGGACGAAGAAGCCGATGGCGAAACGCAGAAGTGCACGGCTACCCTTCTTCGGCCAAGACCAGCTCGCTTTCCACATGGCGTACAGCAGTGCGTACCCGAGTATCATGTGGACAGTGGAAGCACCGATCGAAACGGCTCCATAGCCTTGGATCGGAAAACTGACCAGCATTGTCAGCACAGCGGCTTGGAGGCCCCCAAGCAACCACCGCGATCTTGAGGTCAAGTCGCCCCGGCCACCATCGTGCAGCAATGTCACAGCGATCCCAATGAACAACCATCCGAGCAAAGCGGTATGCGAGTGCCCGTGGAGCCAGGGTCGGAAACGGACGAATGGGATCTCCACGATGTACATGGCCCTCAACAGGACGCCGATCACGGCGGCCGCAAAGAGATCGAAAAGTGCAACTTGGAACCAGAACCTGGCAGAAGATCGGATAATAGGAGCGCTCATGTGTTTTGATCGTGCTGGGTCCGGTTTCTGCCCGTAAGTGTCAGCTGTTCGGGTGACAAATGTCATGTTTCGGATAGATTTGTCCGATGACATTTGTCACGCCTACGAAACAACCAAACCGAGAACCATGACAATCAAAAAGATCGAACTGTTGACATCAATGATCCTGCTCGTGGGCATCACAGCGTGCGGTGGTGGCGAAGGGTCCCCGAGTACACCTCCGGGTGCGACATCCACGGAAAGCGCTGCAACGGAAACCACATCGGATGCGAATTTGATCACAGCGGCCGAAATCACCTTGGGGGAGGTTGATCCAGGTATGGTGGAAAAAGGCAAGACCACTTATGACGTGAAGTGCCAAGCTTGCCACAGTACTGGTCCGAATCGTGTCGTTGGTCCCGGATGGAAGGGGATCACCGAACGGCGGAAGCCGGAGTGGATCATGAACATGATCCTGAACATCGATGCCATGCTTGAGTCGGACCCTGAAGCCCAAAAAGGATTGGAGGAATGCCTCGTTCGCATGCCGAACCAAGGATTGAGCAACGAGGAAGGCCGACAGGTCCTGGAATACATGCGGACACTTTGAACACCTACCACCAAACAACCCAATACACCTGACCATGAAACGACCACTGATCTACACCGGCACCATGCTGGGCCTCGTCGGGGGGGCTTTTCTCCTGATGAATAGCCTGCCTGGTTGCCGCCCGGGTACCACCAAAACAGTGGTTACCGGGGACGCCGCATCCAAAGTATACGTCAAGCCAGGTACCCACGATGAGTTCTACAACCTCGTTAGCGGAGGCTTCAGTGGTCAACTGGCTGTTTATGGTTTGCCCTCCGGTCGGCTCTTCCGCGAGATCCCCGTGTTCTCGGTGGATCCTGAAACAGGCTGGGGATTCTCGGAGGAGACCAAGGGGATGCTGTCCACTTCGCATGGATTCATTCCTTGGGATGACAGCCACCACCCTGAACTCTCGCAGACCGATGGTGTCCCCGATGGGAAGTGGTGTTTCATCAACGGCAACAATACACCGCGTATCGCCTTGGTCAGCCTTGGAACGTTCAGGACCGAGAGCATCATCGAGATCCCGAACAGTGCAGGCAATCACTCCTCGCCCTTCACTACCGGCAACAGCGAATATGTAGTTGCCGGTACACGCTTCAGCGTACCATTGGGTACGGAGGCGGAGCGCGATGTTCCCATCAATACGTACAAGGAGAACTTCAAGGGAACGATCTCCTTCATCCATCCGGAGCCTGAGACGGGTAAAATGAGCATTGCATTCCAGATCAAGACCCCTGGAGTGAATTTCGACTTGAGCCACGCCGGCAAGGGCCCTTCAGAGGGATGGTTCTTCTTCAGCTGCTACAACACGGAGCAGGCGTACAGCCTCTTGGAAGTGAACGCGAGCCAAAAGGACAAGGATTTCGTTATGGCCGTGAACTGGAAGCTTGCGGAGCAACTCGCCAAGGAAGGCAAAGGCACGCGGGTGCCGGGCAAACACCACAGCAACTGGTGGAACGAACACACGCACAGCTCGGAGACCACGGTCTACGAGGATGTTCTGCAATTGGATCCGGCCGATCACCCTGGCTTGCTCTACTTCATGCCATGTCCGAAGTCACCGCACGGTTGCGATGTCGACCCTACCGGAAACTACATCGTGGGAAGTGGCAAACTGGCCGCGTTGTTGCCGGTGTTCAAGTTCGACAAGATCCAGAAGGCCATCGAGGCGAAGGATTTCGAGGGTGAGTTCGCTGGGATCCCCGTGTTGAGGTATGAAAGCGTGCTCCATGGCGAAGTGAAGAAGCCGGGTCTTGGCCCCTTGCACACCGAATTCGATGCCGATGGCAATGCATACACTTCCATGTTCGTGAGCAGCGAGATCGTGAAATGGAACGTGGAGTCGCTGGAGATCCTCGA
>JAGQVV010000259.1 GCA_020437805.1 Flavobacteriales bacterium | reverse complement strand
GCAGCACCCATGTCCTGCATGCCGATGATCGCATCGGTGCAAGCGAGCTCCAAAGAGGCCTCCAACAAGAGTTTTTCCATGAACGGATCACCTACCTGAACAGCCGGCAGGTCGTCCATGCTCGTCTCTGTGATATCCTTGCTTGCGAACGATGCCCCATGGATGCCGTCCTTTCCAGTGGCACTGCCAACGATAAACACCGGATTCCCTTCACCATGGCTGGTCGCGCTGATGACACGATCGGTGCGCACGACACCCACGCTCATGGCATTCACAAGCGGATTCGTGGTGTAGCAAGGGTCGAAGTATACTTCCCCGCCCACGACCGGAACGCCGAACGCATTACCATAGTCCCCGATCCCCTTGACCACGCCGCGCATGTGCCACCGGCTGCTCCTCTCCTGGGTGATATCCCCGAAGCGCAACGAATTCAGTTGAGCGATCGGCCGCGCACCCATGGTGAAGATGTCCCGGTTTATCCCCCCCACCCCGGTGGCAGCCCCTTGGTACGGTTCGATGGCACTCGGGTGATTGTGGCTTTCGATCTTGAAGGCACAGGCCCACCCGTCACCGATGTCCACAAGACCGGCATTCTCTTCGCCGGCTTCGGCCAGCAGCTTTGGGCCGGTCCGGGGCAGGGTCTTCAGTTGCTTGATCGAGTTCTTGTAGGAGCAGTGCTCACTCCACATGGCGCTGAAGATGCTCAGTTCGGTGAAGTTCGGGTCACGACCAAGGATCGCTTTGATCGTGTCGAACTCTTCGGGCAAGAGGCCCAGTTTCTTGGCGGTTTCCACGCCAGCCGGCGCGGTATCAGGGTTGATCGTTGTAGTGCTCATCGCTGGAGCCAAAGGTAGCTGGCTCGGCCCGCACGCCCCAGCCCAAAATGTCACCGACAGGATAGCCTCCTCTACCTTGCAGCGCGATGTCCGGCATTCTCTTGGCCCTGTCCTATACAGCACTGCTCCTGTGGTTGATGCGAAAGCTCCCATACTTCCGCGCGGTCCCGGGTCTGCCATTGAAGTGGGTATCCGCGATCTTCCTCCTGAAGATCCTTGCTGGCACGGCGCTTTGGGCCGTGTACACGTATGTGTACTCGGATCGGGCCACGGCCGACGTTTTCAAGTACTTCGATGACAGTGCGCATATGTACAAGGCGCTGCACGATCGTCCATTGGACTACCTGCGAATGCTGCTCGGCATCGGGAACGACACACCCGAATTCATGGACAGGTACTACTCGTATATGAACAATTGGGTGCGCCACTTCGAGAGCAACTTGTACAACGATGCCCACACGATCATCCGGTACAACGCAGCCGTTCGTTTGGTGAGTTTCGGGGAGTTCCATGTCCACACGGTCTTGAGTGCATTCCTATCCTTGGCAGGTATGTTGGGGATCCACCGGGCATTCGTTCGCGTTCTTCCCGGACTGGAGCGCGTTCTCGCGGCGGTCGTATTCCTTCTACCTTCGGTGCTGTTCTGGACCAGTGGGGTCATCAAGGAGTGTCTGCTTTTCTTCGGATTGGGACTTCTGATATACGTGCTGGATAGAATGGCGCATGAGCGCCCAAGGTGGTATGACCTGCCTGTCCTTGCCTTCGTTCTGGTCCTGTTGTTCTTCTTGAAATTCTATGTGCTCATGAGCCTGTTGCCAGCACTGGTGCTCCTTTACTGGGCCCGACATGCGCCTCGGCCCAAGCTTGGTCCGAAAATGCTGGTCACATACGGGGTTTTCATTCTACTTGGCTTGAATCTTCACCATATCGTTCCGGGCCTGGATGTGCTCGGCATCCTTACCATGAAGCAACGTGACTTCGTGGGCTTGGCATTGAAGATGGACTCCGGCAGCTTCGTGATGCCCGAACTTCTGCTACCCGACCCGCTCTTGTTCCTTCGCCGATCTCCCAATGCATTGTTCATCACTTTGCTGGGGCCTCTCGTACACGCTGGTCCAGGAGCATTGGGCTTGATGTCCATGCTCGAGAACTTGGGGATCCTGCTGTTCTTGGGGTTTTGCTTGTACTTCAAGCGCCCTTGGGCACAGGTTGACCACGCGCTGATGGTCGCGTTGCTCGGCTATGTCATCGTGCTTGCCCTTGTGATCGGATGGACCACTCCAGTGATGGGGGCCGTCGTGCGCTATCGCACACCACTCCTACCCTTCCTCTTGATCATCGGCCTGTTGTTGCTCGACCGCGAAAAGCTCCTTCGGCGGGCACCGCGCCTTGATCCCTTCATCACCGCATGAGACTGTTCCATTCATACGCTCTACTGGCCGTCTTCTTGGCGAGTTGTTATCATTCGCAAGAAGCGGACCTTGTGATCCACAACGCCATCATCCACAGCATGGATGAGCAAAACACCACCTATCAGGCCATGGCCATTCGCGATGGGCGGATCGTGGAGTTGGGTCCGGAGCGTCAGATACTGAACCGCTATGCCAGCGAAAGGCGCTACGACGCTGGTGGTCAGGCGGTATTTCCTGGATTCATCGATGGGCATTGTCACTTTCTGGGGTATGGTTTGAACCAGCTCAAGATCGACCTGCAGGGCACGCGGAGTTGGGAGGAGGTCCTCGAGCGGGTGGTCGCTTTCGGAGCAGCGCATCCGCAGAAGAATTGGCTGATCGGGCGTGGATGGGACCAGAATGATTGGAGCATGAAGGACTTTCCGGATAACGATAGATTGAACGATCTCTTTCCGGACCGGCCGGTCCTACTTCAACGCGTGGACGGGCATGCTGCAGTAGTTAATCATGCGGCCATGGAGATCGTGGGCCTGGACCCTGAAGCTTCCGTTGAAGGGGGCCTGATGGTGAAACGAGAAGGCGTGCCTACCGGGTTGTTGATGGACAACGCGGTAACCGTGTTCCGGTCCATCTTCGATCAGGCGGATGAAGCCACCAAACGGGAGGCCCTGTTGGAGGCGCAACGGAATTGCTTTGCCGTTGGCTTGACGATGGTGTGCGATGCTGGTCTGGACGTGGGTTCGATCGAACTGATCCAAGCAATGCAGAAGGAAGGTCTCCTGAAGATCAGGGTATACGCCATGGTCACGGATTCGCCGGAGAACCTGGCCCATTTCGCCAAGATCGGACCCATCGAGGAGGAGCGGCTCTCAGTGCGTAGCGTAAAGGTCTATGCGGATGGTGCGCTCGGGTCCCGAGGTGCCTTGTTGAAAGCTCCATACAGCGACCAGAAGGACCACCATGGGTTGCAGCTGGCTTCGCGGGAACACTTTCTGGAAGTGGCACAATGGTGCAAGGGCAATGGGTTCCAGATGAACACCCATTGCATCGGCGACTCGGCCAATGCCTTATTGCTCGGCGTATACGGAGAAGTACTTGGCGGACAGAACGACCTGCGTTGGCGAATAGAGCATGCACAAGTGCTCTCCCCTGCAGACCGTCCACTTTTTGCTCAGTATAGTGTGGTCCCAAGCGTGCAACCCACGCACGCCACCAGCGATGGTCCTTGGGCCGAGGAGCGATTGGGACCGGACAGGATCGGATCGGCGTACGCTTATGAAGACCTGCGGAAGACCATGGGGATCGTGGCTTTGGGAACCGATTTTCCGGTGGAGGGTATCGACCCATTGCAAACGTTCCGATCGGCGGTCTTCCGAACGGATGGTCAAGGGCTCCCGGAAGGCGGATACCGACCCGAGAACGCATTGAGCGCATTGGATGCATTACGGGGAATGACGATCTGGAACGCGATAGCTTCGTTCTACGAAAAAGAGGTCGGGAGCTTGGAGGTCGGGAAACGTGCTGACCTTGTCGTAGTGGACCGGGATCTGTTGAAGGTCGTTCCGGAGACCGCGAGAAGTGCGAAGGTCAAGGCCACTTTCGTGAACGGAGAGCAGGTGTACTGAAGCATGGAGGATGCCACGTCCGGGCCATCGACCCTAGGGCCTGGTCCTATTGGACAGTGCCGTTCAATACCTCTTGGACCTTTGCCAGGGTCCGGTCCACTTGGAGCATGTGCCGCTCTTGATGGGCGATCGGGAAACGGAAGGCATCACCGGCCTTGAAACGCAGGATGGGGCCCAGTGAACTGGTCACCTTTCCACCTTCCAGTCCCCGCACCTTGGCGATCTCAAGAAGTTCGATAAATCCACGCAGCATGCTCTGGAACCCATCCAACGCGGTCCACCCTTGAGTATCCTTGGTCCTCGGCTCGAACATGCCCATGGTGCGCATCTTCCAAGAGACCTTGCCATCCACGCCCGGTCGCATCGCCTTGGTGCTCATTTCGCCCCAGCGCCCCGGGTTGAACGCCGGGGTTAGCCGCAGACCGCTGTTGGGGTCGGTATAAAGTTCTCGCAACCCGCGATAGTATACGCCACTGCTCAGGTTCATGTGTTCGATCACTTCCATCACGCTCCAACGCTTCGGTTCCGGACGCGTCCGCAGAAGAACGACCGGATACGATCGCAATTCTTCACTTCGTGCAAGCTGGTGGTCAAGGGTCGAACGCAATTCGTTGATCAACTCTTGTGTTCCCATGGAGGGCAAAGCTACCCTCAGCCTTGGCCGCGGTACTTGATCCAGATCAAGAACGCTCAGGTCAGCTTGGAGCGCAAGCGACTGAAGGTCTCCGGGGTCATCCTCAAGTAGGATGCGATGTCCTTTTGAGGCACGAGCTGCAAGAGTTGTGGACTTCGCTCCACCAGGCGGCGATAACGTTCCTCCGCGCTCAAGGCGATCTGCTCGATCTCCCTTGTGGCACGCCCAACGAGCAACTCCTCCAAGATCAACCTACCGAATCGTTCCATCAGAGGCACCTTGTCATACAAACGCATCAGATCGCTGTATCGGATCCCGACAAGGATGCTGTCCGTAAGCGCTTGTACGGTGAAACGGGCAGGGGCTTGACGTACGAACGAGTCGTAATCTCCGGACCAGCTATGGTCGTATGAAAACCCCAAGCAGATCTCACTACCATCATGTTCGAAGTACAATCGTTGGACACCGGACCCAACGATGTGGAAGTGGTCCTCCACAACCCCGAACCTTGAAATGAACTCACCGCGTCGGAATTCCCT
>JAGQVV010000258.1 GCA_020437805.1 Flavobacteriales bacterium | reverse complement strand
TGTTCGTCATTCCTGGCTTGATCAAGGATCCCGATAGCGTTATTCGGATCGTTCCACACTATCCATCACATCCCCGACCTGCAGTCTCCACACCACGTCCATTCCGCTGACCACTTCACCAAAGCGTGTGTACCGTCCATCCAAATGTGGTGTGGCGCTGTGGGTGATGAAGAATTGACAACTCTCGGTATTGCGCCCTGCGGAAGCCAAGCCGACCGAGCCTGCGGTGAAGGGCGTTCGGCCGATCTCCGTGCGCAAGGTCCACGGCATTCCACCGTATCCGTCGCCACGCGGACAGCCTCCTTGTAGTACGAAGCCGGGCACCATGCGATGGAAGGCCTTGCCGGTGAAATAGCCAGCTACCACGAGTGAGTCGAATGCCAAGCTACTGCCGGGGCAATCGTTCACATCGGTCGCGATGATGATATCGCCTTTTGCGGTGGCTATGCGGTAACGTTGGCCTTGCTTCAAAGCCAACAGTCGCTTTATATCGATGGGGTGGTTGAACGCGATCGGAGCAGGCGGGGTCGGGGGATCATTAGGCTGCACAGTCCGGACTTGATCAAGAAGCCTTAGGGCCTCAAGATCCTCCAGCGGTCGAAGCGTGCCACGAAGCGTTCGTTCCAAGGCTGGTGATACAACGATTGAATCGGGATCGCCGCCGCCATCAAGCAGTTGCTCGAGCGCCGCACAGATCAAGCCCGCATCACCGGAGTTCAAGGCCTCCAGCATAGGGCTTCGGTGTTCGCTCCATCTTCCGGACCGTTCGGGGCGGATCATTTGTTGGTACTGTCGCATGTGTTCGGCGTGCTGGTCCAATAGCGCCGAGTTGAACGCGGCTTGCCGTACCATCGGGTGGGCGTTCGGGTCGACCAACAGGTCCAGGGCCTCGGTGCGGGTGAGTACGCCGAATCGGCTCGGGAGGGCCCTTATAGCAGCAGCGCGAACATACGGCGAGGGGTCGTTCAGCGCCTGGTAATGGATGGTCGCCAACATACTATCCCTATCGCTTTCCGCGGTCCGAGAAGCGATGCCGAGCAATTGGGTGGCGAGGATCCGGTCAAGTGCCGCTTCACGTGCGGCCATGACCTGCATGTGTTCCGGTCCATACCGTAGGTATAGGCCTTCGACCGCTACTGTACCAAGGGCACCTTCCCGCGCCGCCTCCAAATAGAGAACATCATCTTGTGCCGCATCGGAGGTGGCCAATATGCGCAGAGCATTCGTTCGGAGCGACAATGGCATGTCCGTTTGTGCATAGCGTCGCGCAAGAGTTTCTGCTTCCGGGCCACCGGTCCTGCCCAACCCGATGATGAGCATGGCCTCGGTCCCACCCGGGTCGATGGTGTCGAACAGTGCCGAATACTCGGCGGTAATGCTCTTCAAGGTACTATCCGGCAACCTCCTGAGCGCATCCGCCGCGCGCACCTGTTCATGTCCGTGGTTGCGTTCGAGGTAGTACAGGATCGCATTCGGATCTCTCAACATGCCATTGCGCTGCATGGCGAGGAAGGATGCGCTCAGCAGCGAGCGTTGAACGGCGGTGTCCTTTTCCAGCATGGCGAATTCCGCCATGTCCACAACAACGCTGCTATCTGCAATGAAGCCAAGCGCGAAAGCGGCGGTCGATCGCACGCGGGCATCGTGGTCCTTAAGTGCGTTGAGGAGGCATGGGATGGTTGCACTGTCTTGCACTGATGCCATGGCCAAAGCGGCTGCTTCTCGGACTACTTCGGCCACATCCTTCAGTTGGTCGCAGAGGGCTGTGGTATTCCGGCGTTCTTGAGCCTCAAGGACCGAAAGCAGAAGTCCATCCGACCAACGGTTCGGTCCTTCAGTCTGATCGGAATACCCCCCACATGCAAAGCATGTTGCAAGCAAGAGGGTCGCGAAAGTGCTGCGCATGACCTACCGCGCGGTACCCATGTCGATGGTCCGTCCCGATTTGAACACATAGGTCAGATCGAGGCCGAAATAGCGCAATGCACCAAGGAGTATCATGGTGGCCGTAGCCTCATCCACATTGCCGACCAAGGGAATGTTGTCCGGGAGGAACTCGAACACACCGAACGTCGGGTTGATCAAGTAGATGAAGGAAAGCAGGCCTGCGAGGGCGACAAGGAGGTTCTTCATTGTGCTGGAAGTGTTGCAACCATCATACCAACGGCGGCAGTGACCTCCAAGGTACGCACAGGGTATCTTCGTGGCCTCGCAATGGATACTCGAACGACCCTGCTTGCTGCCCTAGTGGTGCTACCATCGCTTCTTTCCGCCCAGCTCATGCTCGATGCCGATGTGCTCGAGCAAATGCAATACGACGTCAAATACCTCGCAAGCGACCGCCTGGAAGGGCGTGAAGCAGGAACGCCGGGCGAGAAGCTCGCAGCCGACTACATCGCGGCCAAATTCGGGAACTCCGGCCTGATGCCATACGGTGATAGCACCACCTACCTGCAGGCGTTCACCTTCCAAGCCGAGCCTGTACTGGGTCCTGACCAGTTCCTGCAGATCGGACGCAGCACCCTGAAGCTGGATGAGGCCTATGCCGTGTTGCCGTTCTCCGCCACGGGGTCCGCCCGAGGAAAGTTGATGAAGGCCGGTTACGGCATACAGGCCCCGGACCTCGATATGGACAATTACAAGGACCTCGATCCGAAAGGGAAGATCGTCGCGTTGTCGATCAGCTCCCCGGATGGTGTTCATCCGCACAGCAAATACCTCGCATACCATGATCTGAAAGCGCGCGCCGAGAAAGCTGCCGAGCTAGGCGCCATCGCTGTGGTCTTCTACAACGACGACCCCACCGCTGAGGAGCCCGCTTTCGATATGTCGCCCAAGGTGAAGAGTTGTACGATCCCCGTGGTGTTCATGATAGGCGATGCGCGAAGCGAACTGTTGCTCGAGAACAACCCCGTGGTGTTGCGGACGGATATCCAACGCACGGAGCGGACGGCCTTCAATGTGGTGGGTATGCTGGACAATGGCAAGGACAACGTGGTGGTGATCGGTGCACACTTCGATCATTTGGGATATGGTGATGAGGGCTCACTGCATCGCGGCGATCCGGAGATCCACAATGGGGCGGACGACAATGCGAGTGGCGTAGCCGTGCTTCTGCAACTCACACGAGACCTTCTGGAAATGGACGAGGCGCGCCAGAACGACTACCTCTTCATCGCCTTCACCGGTGAAGAGAAAGGTCTGTACGGTTCGAACTATTGGACCAAGCATCCCACGGTCCCTATAGCGGATCTCAATTACATGATCAACTTGGATATGGTCGGTCGATTGGACAGCACGGGCGCGATCGGCATCAACGGCGTGGGCACTTCACCCGCTTGGAACGCTGTGGACCACATCCTCGTTGGCGACCTGAAGGTGAAGACCACCACGAGCGGGATCGGCCCCAGTGATCATACCAGCTTCTACTTACAGGACGTGCCCGCGATCCACTTCTTCACCGGAACGCATGCCGACTACCACAAGCCGAGCGACGACGAGGAGAAGATCAACTACGATGGTATGCTGCGCGTGACGCGCTATATCGAATCCTTGATCTTGGAGCTAGGTGATGAAGGCAAATTGCCCTTTACCAAGACCGAGGAGGTGAACACCGAGAACACACCGCGTTTCAAGGTGACCCTGGGAGTTGTACCCGACTATCTGTACGACGGCAAGGGCATGCGGATCGATGGTATCACGGAAGGAAAGCCCGCGGCGAATGCGGACCTGAAAGTGGGTGATATCGTGGTGAAGCTCGGCGATGTGGAAGTGCCGGACATGATGGGTTACATGAAAGCGCTCTCGGCCTTCGAAAAAGGTGCTACAGCGCCGATCGTGGTACTTCGCGATGGAAAGGAATTCTCCACATCGGTAACCTTCTGATGGCGACGCAGCGCATAGCCGTGATCGGCGCCGGATCCTGGGGTACGGCCCTGGTGAAGTTGCTGAGCGGTACACAAGACCAAGTTGGGTGGTGGGTGCGAAAGGAATCCACCATTGCGCATATCTCGAAGTACGGCCACAATCCGGACTACATCAGCGCGGCCCAGTTCGATGTGGACAAACTGTCCATGCACCATGACCTGCATGCGGTGGTGCGCAATGCGGACATCCTGGTGGTCGCAGTGCCGAGCGCGTTCGTGAAGCGCACGCTCGAGCTATTGGAACCCGGCGAACTTGCAGGAAAGCGTGTCTTCAGTGCGGTCAAGGGCATAGTACCTGAAACGAACCAGATCGTCGGCGAATACCTGTTCGAGCATTGGGGAGTGAAGGAGAACGACTTCGGGGTGATCTGTGGCCCCTGCCACGCCGAGGAGGTGGCCATGGAGCGCTTGAGCTACCTTACGATCGCCAGTCGCGACCGGGTCATTTCCCGATTGATGGGTGAGGCCTTGAGCGGAAGGTTCCTGAAGACCACCTTGAGCGATGACATATACGGTACCGAATACGCGGCGATCCTGAAGAACGTGATCGCGGTCTGTTCCGGGATCAGCGTGGGGTTGGGTTACGGGGACAACTTCAGGGCCGTACTGGTCAGCCGTGCGATACAAGAGATAGAGCGCTTTGTGGCCGCCGTGCACCCCATCGATCGCGACATCAACGAACCCGCCTACCTCGGGGACCTGCTGGTGACCGCCTACTCCGCCTTCAGCCGGAACCGCGAGTTCGGCAACATGGTGGGAAAGGGTTACAGCGTGAAGGCCGCCCAGATGGAGATGAACATGGTGGCGGAAGGCTATTACGCCGTCAAATGCGTGCACGAGATCAACGCGAAGTTGAACGTGCACATGCCGATCTGCGAGGCGACATACCGCATGCTTTACGAGAAGATGGCACCGGTCATCGAGATGCGGCTATTGAGCGAGAAACTGGCGTAATGGCTCGGCTTCGGTTCCATTGGGACTTCTTTGGTCCGGACGCAGTGACAACGGCCAAGCATTTCCTGAAGCACATCGATGACTTCTGTGCGCGGAATGGCATTCGGGAGTACGAGCACGGTATTACCCGACAAGTTGTCCGCTGCACAGCTGTTCTCGAATGCGACGAGCAGCATCTGAAGGTCATCAGAGAAGCCCTAAGACCAGTACGCGGCGAACGCGTGCTGGAGGACTGAGCTTACCGCACGAAGCGCGCTACGGATCGCCCTTCAGGAGTGACCCACTCCACGAGGTAGGAGCCCTTCGGAAGATCGCGCACATCGTTATGCAGCTTCTGGTCTCCGGCCGGCATGCGAGCCTTCACCAACGTGCGGACCAAACGACCACTACTGTCCAAAAGGTTCAGCGTACCCTCTGTCCCATGGGCCAACGCCAAGGAAATGATGAGCTGCTCACCGCTGTCGGATAGCACTACTTGAAGGGAATTCGCCACGTCCGGTGCCTCCGAGATACCGGTGTTGATCTCGCGAATGAGCAGCACCTTGAATACGCGTGTACTGGCATCGCTCTGTGTTCCGGTGTTGATGAAGAAGATGTTCGCTGCACTGCTTTCGATACCGCCCACGATGTGGCCCGCCAGAACGGTATCGCCATCCAGCGCATCGAGGTCGATCACATCATTGAAGACCGTTGGTACACCCGGCGCTGTGATGAACTCCGCGCTGGAGCCGAGGAGCGCCGGCATGGTCCCGATGGCTGTTTCCAGCATCGAACCGTCCCCACTCCGCTGCACACGGCTGATGGTGTTGACGAACGGTACGTTCACATCATCCCACAGTTGGCCGTTCCCATCGAAGTAGTACCGCCCGATGCCACCGAAGAACACCGTGCTCATGGTGTTCGATGTGCTGGCGAAGGCCGGGAGGTGGGCGGTGTGGTATTGGTTGAGCAGTTGCTCGAACTCCGGGACCACGGTGTAACCCGAAGCTGTGACATCCACGGTGTTGAGCCAGGGGATGTTGCTCATGTACTGGAACACACCGGAGAATGCTGTGAAGCCGAATTCACCATTCGGGAACACCTGCGGCACGAGGTTGTAATCCCGTCGATGGAGGTTGTCGGTGTCAATGGTCTCCTCGAAGTCGGTGATCGCTAGTGAAGTGCCATCGTCCGAGATCCGGAACTTGCGTATGGCGTTGGTGTATTCCTGGATGAAGCCCGGTCCGAAGTCCGGCCCCATCGGGTTGTAGCGCCCGATGAAGCGCTGTCCGCCTATCAGGTAGAACGTGTCGTTCAGGTGTCCGAGGTAACCACCGGTCACGGCCATGCGGCTATCTGTTATCTGCCGGAAGTGCGGCGTGAGCGTGGTACTGTTCTTGATCGCTGTGATCGCACCGGGCACGTCCACAGCCGTTAAGCGACTGTGCGTGACATGGTCGTTCGCCGTAGGGGAGAATCCATACCCGCCAATGATGTACAGCGTATTACCGCGTTGGAAGAACTCCATGTTGGTGCTCTGCAACTGCTCGTACAGGGCCGTGGAAAGACCGGAGATGCTCGCGCTCCATACTTCGTTCGTGATGGGATCCACCACGTGGGCCATGGTATTGTTGGCCGATGCCAAGAAGGCGGCAAAGGGTTGGCGCTGGTGCAAACCATCCGTGCGACCGCCAAGGAGCAACCATTCGTTCCCGTCCTGTCCGCAGGCGAAGGACTGCACACCGGGCATGCCCGGGATGGTCACTTCCTCCAACACGATGCGGCGATCTCCGAGGTCCTGTGCGGAGAGGTTGGTCAGACCGGCGTAGAGGAATAGAAGGATCACTGTTCGGCGCATGTAGGGTCACTTTCCGCAAAGCTGCGCTGAACGGGCCGAGGCAACGGTGACGAATATCACCTTGGTATCACCGAAGAACGAACCGCAGGATCCGCTCTTTCCAACTCGAATAGGGTGGGTATTGAACCCCTGGATCGATCATGGTGCTGGCAAGTACGATGCCCTTGTGATGCGAGAACAGATCGAAGGTGGCCTTGCCGTGGTAACGCCCCATGCCGCTGTTACCCACTCCTCCAAAAGTCATATCCGGATTGCCGAACTGAAGCAGGCAATGGTTGATGCAGCCCCCGCCGAAGGCGATCCGCTCGGTGAAGAAGCGTTGCGCCTTGCGGTCGCTGCTGAACACGTAGGTGGCCAGCGGATACGGGTTGCGCGCAACGATCCCCAGCACTTCTTCCCGTGTGGTCCACGATATTACGGGAAGCACAGGCCCGAAGATCTCCTCTTGCATCACGGGCGCATCCAACGGAACATCGGTCAACACGGTCGGTGCGATGTAGCGTTCGTTCGCGTCGTTTTCTCCACCAATGAGGATGGTGCCGTCGTTGAGGAATGCACTCACGGATCCGAACCGGTTGTCGTTCACAAGGCGTGCGAAATGCGGGCTGGTCTTGGGGTCCGTGCCGTAGAACCGTTCGATGTATTTCGCGACAGCCTTGAGGAAAGGCTCCTTCACATCGGTATGCACCAGCACATGATCCGTGGCAATGCAGGTTTGGCCTGCGTTGAAGAAACGACTCCAAACGATGCGCTGAGCCGCGCGATCCACATCCGCCGTGTGGTCCACGATGGCCGGGCTTTTCCCACCGAGCTCCAAGGTGACGGGTGTCAAGTGCGGCGCTGCCAAGGCCATGATCAAGCGACCCACACGCGGACTACCGGTGAAGAAGATATGATCGAAGCGGAAAGGCTCGATCAACTTCGGTCCGACATCGCGACCGGGACCTTGCACCACCAGCACGTGCTCCTTGGCAAAGGCTTCGGTCAGGATCGTTTCGATCACCACTGCGGTCGCTGGTGCTTCGTTGCTGGGTTTCACCACGGCGCAATTCCCCGCGGCGATCGCACCGATCAATGGTGTCAGTACGAGTTGCACCGGATAGTTCCACGGGGCGATGATGAGCACCACGCCAAGCGGCTCCGTATGCATTGCACTGCTGGCCACTTGAAGCGAAAGTGGGGTGGACAGCCGCTCCGGATGCATCCAGTCCTTCAGGTTCTTCAGGGTGTGGTCGAGCTCCGCATACACCAAGCCGATGTCTCCCAGGTAGGCTTCGAAACGCGGCTTGCACATGTCGGCATGCATGGCCGTTAGCAAGGCCTCCTCGTGCTTCTTGATGGCCGTGCGCAGAGCCAGCAGGGCTTTGCGACGTACAGCGAATTGACGGGTGGCCCCACTTTCGAAATGGGTGCGCATAGCGCTCAAGAACTTGCTGTGATGTTCCACGATACGAAGGAACGCAGTCCAGCGGGTTTCTGATAGGAATTCGGGTGGGTGAACTTCCACAAGGTCTCAGCTCACCTGCCAGAACGTGACCGCGAACAGCAGGGCACGGTAGGCCGAAAGCGCGAACTGCAGCCCGAACAACATGGCCAGGGCACGCCACATGGAGCCGGCCCATGTGCATCCGAAGAACCGGTGTCCGATGCCGATGGTGACCCACATGTGCAAGAGGATCAGTGGAACGCTCAGGTAGCTATCCGCATCCATGAATGCGGTGCGAAGACCCGTCGAGTTCAACAGGAAGACCAACAGTCCGAAGACCGTACCCAACACGATGGTGGAAACCCAAACATGGAAGGCCATCAGCTCGAAGGCTGCCGTGACATGCGCGCTGAAGTACGCGCGCTTACGCGCATAGAGCAGTCCCACGGGCAGTACCAACAGGAAGACCATGAGCACCAGCATCAGCTTGGCGTTGTTGGCGGAGGCCGGAGTGTAGCGGGCGGTGAAGGCGTCCAGGGTCTCGCCCGAGCCCTCCAGGTGTTGTTCCACCGCTGCATTCGCCCAGGAACGGTAGGGCATGTAGCGCATATGCCCCTCCAGTGAAGTATTGAAGGTCTGGAATACAGGGAAGGCGAAGTAGATGAAGTTGGCAAGGAAGAAGAAGGCCACGGGCCGCATGTACTTCACGCGCTGGCCGGCCATGTACGCTGCGCTCAATTCACCGGGCCGGAGCACCACGGCCTTCAAGGTGTTCCAGAACTTGCTGTCAGCGAAGGTGAAGGCGTTGAGCAGCGCGCCCAAGTAGTGCTTCAGCGTGTGGTCGTCCGGCGTGAGGACCCTCTCGCCACAAGCGGAACAGTAGCGACCGATCACCACGCTTCCGCAGCTCTTGCAGGGGAGGGCTTCGCTCATGCGGGCGAAGCTAAGCGGGGGTGACCTTATTGCCGGACAAGGTCCACCAAGCGCACCAACTTGTACTCTGGGGAGCAGTTGAACAGGTGCTTCAGAATGCCCATGTGCCCGGCACCGAAGAGCACGAGGATACGGTCGTCCGGGGAAGTGGTGATGTCCTGGATGTTCCGGAAGATGCGCAGGTTGCGGTCGTACCAATGCATCGCATGGATGTCCGCACCTCGGTAGCCACCGAGCTTGTAGTGGCCGGTGAGGTAGGCACCGTAACCACGGTCCAACGCGTGGTCGTCGTTCATCGCCAGGAAGATCTCCAATAGACTATTGTCCTTCTTGGCCTTGTCCTGCGCAGCGTACCATGCCGAGTAACGATGGGAAATGGCGTCATCGCCGCCGAAGTCCCAGCCTGCGTAGAGACTGTCCAACCAAGGCGTGAATAGCAGGCTATCCGGACCCTCGAAGAGGTCCATCACGATCGGTCCTGCGTCCACGGCATAGACCGTATCGAGCTGCGCTCGGTCCATCACTCGGAAACCGATCTGGAACACCTCGTTGCGGCCCAAGGCGCGCTCGCCGGCCTTGTAGTCGTGGTACGCATGCATCAGCCAGCCACCTTGGGTCTCTACACAAAGCTTCGTGGGCTTGAAGCGCATCACCACGTCCATCAACTCCTCCATCTCCTGCTGACGTTCGGTGGAAAGTACATCCACGCGGTCGTCCACCGCGGTCACGTGCTTGTCCAGGTCCGGATAGCCGAAGTGGAAGGTGCCTAAGAGCAGAACTTCCGGAAGTGGGTCGTTGCCGA
>JAGQVV010000257.1 GCA_020437805.1 Flavobacteriales bacterium | reverse complement strand
ATGGACACTGACCGACCTTCATGACAAGATCAAAGGATGGCGATCCGCAACGGTGCTGCTCGTGCTCGTGCTGGGTGTGGTCTTGTGCAGTTCAAAGATGGGGTGGATCGCACTTGCCTTGTTGGGTCCGTATATCCTCGCAGTTCAGTGGCGACACGAGCGCTTGCGGAGGATACTGCTGGCGTCCGCTTCGATCGGCATCGTTGTTTTCGCCATACTGTTCACGACGATCGGTGGCGTGCGCGGCAAGGTGACGGAAGCGATCGCAGCTATGGGGCAGGCGAACGGATCCGCCGAGGACAGCAGCAGTGCGCGCCGATCGGTTTGGACCTCCGCCTTCGAGCTGATCTCCGAAGCGCCGCTGCTGGGGCAAGGAACAGGCGATGTGAAGAACGAGCTCATAGCGCGGTATGAACGCAACGGTGCCACATTCGCCTTCGCGCATCGCTTGAATGCACATTCACAATTCGTGCAGACCCAGGTGGCCTTGGGAGTGGTGGGATCCGTGCTGCTCGGGTGTGGCTTGCTCATTCCCTTGGTGGTCGCGTTCGGTCGTCGGAACCATCCTTTGATAGTGCTGCTATTGTGTACCCTGTTGAACTGGTCGGTGGAATCCATGCTGGAGGTCCAGGCCGGGGTTATGTCGTTCATGTTCTTCGCGATGGTTCTCCTGTGGAAGGAACGGCCCGATGATGGACGCGATAGGATCGTATTGCTCACCCAGTACTATCCTCCGGAGACCGGAGCACCACAGAACCGGCTGCATGCCCTGGCAAAGCAGTTGATCGCACATGGCGCGGAGGTGACGGTCCTTACCGCCATGCCCAACTATCCCGACATGCGGATCCAGGCGAACTATAGCGGTCGCTTATACAAGCGCGAGGAATTGGATGGCGTGGTTGTTCACCGTGCTTGGTTGCTCGTTTCCTCCAAGAGATCCCTTTTCTGGCGTTTGTGCAACTATTTTTCGTTCGTGGTCACATCGTACATCATGGGGTTGCTGGTGCTGGGCCGCACCCGCTTGCTCATGGTGGAGTCGCCTCCGTTGTTCCTCGGTCTTTCGGCTGTCGGATTGGCCCGGGCGAAAGGAGCGGGGCTGGTCTTCAATGTGAGCGACCTGTGGCCGGAGAGTGCTGTTCAGTTGGGCTTGGTCACTTCATCGTGGATGATCAAGGCGAGCACGGTTTTGGAAATGTGGTGCTACCGGAACGCGGTGTTGATCACCGGACAGACCATGGGGATCGTCCGGGACATCCAACAACGCTGTCCTGATCACCGGGTGGTGTGGATCCCGAACGGCGTGGACCTCGAGCTGATGGACCGCATTCGTCCCGTGGATCGGGAGCGCTTCGGGATCGCACCGGATGCCGTGGTGTTCGCGTACGCGGGGATCATCGGTCATGCACAAGGTCTGGAGGTGATACTGAAAGCGGCCAAGCTGGTGGATGATCGGCGGATCCTCTTCCTCCTGATCGGTGATGGACCCGAGCGTAAAGGTCTTCAGGAGATGGCGCGCACAATGGAATTGGGGAACCTTCGCTTCATCGATCCCATGCCGCGCTCGGAAGTGCTCTCTTTAGTGGCAGGATGTGATGGGGCCGTGATCCCCTTGCGCTCAAATCCCTTGTTCAAGGGTGCCATCCCGTCCAAGATCTTCGAGGCGCTGGCCTTGGAACGTCCTGTCATCCTTGGCGTGGACGGTGAGGCAAGGGACCTGTTCATCGACCAGGGAGGAGGCGGTATGTACGTGGAGCCGGAGGACGCCCAAGCATTGGCCAATGCAGCCACCCGCCTAGCACAAGACCCATCGGAACGTGAACGGCTTGGAAAGGCCGGAGCGCGATATGTTCGGGATGCCTTCGACCGCCGTAGGATCGGCAACCGCTTGTGGGAGGCCATGGATGAAACACGCATTGCCGATCTTGCAGCCCCATGATCCCCTTCAGCCCCCCCCGCATCGATGACCGCACGGTGAAAGCCGTGGAGGAGGCCTTGCGCAGCGGCTGGATCACCACCGGGCCGCGGACGAAGGAATTCGAACGAAAGCTCGCGGCGTATTGCGGTGTGGACCATGTGATCGCGCTGAACAGTTGGACCAATGCCTGTGAACTGGTGTTGCGCTGGTACGGCATTGGACCCGGCGATGAGGTGATCATTCCCGCCTACACATACTGCGCCACGGCGAACATCGTGATGCATGTCGGGGCCAAACCGGTGCTCGTGGACGTGCGGGATGATTTCACCATGGACCCGGCGGAGGTGAAGAAGGTGGTCTCTCCGCGGACCAAGTGCATCATTCCGGTGGATGTCGGTGGTCTTCCTGCGGACATGGCCGCGATCATGGAGGTGGCGGAGCACTGCCGTTCGTTCTTCACCCCAGCGGTGAACCTGCGATCGGGCAAGACGAATCCACAACTCGCCTTGGGGCGTCCCTTGGTCTTAAGCGATGCCGCCCATTCCTTCGGTGCCCGCATCAAGGGAGCTCCTGTCGGTGTTCAAGCCGATATCACGGGATTCAGTTTCCATGCGGTGAAGAACCTCACCACCGCCGAAGGTGGAGCGCTTGCCTTCCACATGCCGGAACGCTTCGACGAGGAAGGCATGTACAAGTGGTTCAACACCATGAGCCTGCATGGCCAGAACAAGGACGCCTTGGCCAAGACGCGTCCCGGTGCATGGCGTTACGATGTGGAACAGGCCGGGTACAAGTGCAACATGACCGACCTGCAAGCGGCCATCGGCCTTGTTGAATTGGATCGGTACGATCCGGATACCATTCCACGCCGAAAGTGGATCTGCGAGCGGTATTCGGAGGCCTTCAAGAACGACCCGCGCTTCATTGTGCCCTTGTTCGTCGATGGGGTGAACGATGGGTCGCCGCTACGGGAGAGCAGCTATCATCTGTACATGCTGCGCTTGGCCAATGCCACGGAAGATCAGCGGGACCGGGTCATTGAGGCGATCTCCGCTGCAGAGGTGAGCGTGAATGTGCATTTCCTCCCGTTGCCGATGCTGTCCTTCTACAAGGCGGAAGGGCACCGGATGGAGAATTTTCCAAGGTCCTATGGGCTGTACAGCCAGGAGATCTCACTTCCAGTGTACTACGACCTTTCGGGTGAGCAAGTGGATATCGTGGTGAACGCCGTGCGCGCCGCAGTGGGAGAGGTCCTGGGCTGAGCGATGATCAAGCGGGCCTTCGATATCGGCTTTTCGCTCCTGGCATTGATCGCGTTGTTCCCGTTGATGATTGTGATGGCCTTGGCCGTGGGCCTGGGTTCGACCGGTGGGGTATTCTTCCTTCAGGAGCGCGTAGGACTTCACGGTCGTCGTTTCAAGTTGATCAAGTTCCGCACCATGCATCCGGATAGCGAGGCCAAAGGACAGATCACGGTGGGGGGGAACGATCCGCGGATCACCAAGGTCGGCCTGTTCCTGCGCCGGATCAAGATGGATGAGCTGCCCCAGTTGATCAACATACTGGTAGGGGATATGAGCGTGGTGGGCCCGCGCCCCGAAGTGCCGCGCTACGTGGCCATGTACACCACGGAGCAGCGCAAGGTGCTCACCGTCCGGCCCGGGCTCACCGGTGCGGCCAGCATAGCCTACATCAACGAGAATGGGATCCTGGGGGCCAGCGCTGACCCCGAACGGGCGTACATCGAACAGGTCATGCCGCACAAGCTGGACCTCGATCTTCGCTATGTGGCCGAACGGAGCTTCTGGCTTGACCTTCGGATCATCCTTGGTACGATATCCAGAATCGTGAAGGGCTGATCATCCGCGCCTTCGGGCGATGGGTCCAACGCGCTGTTCGACAGCTTGTTCCTTGTCATGGATGAAATGGTCAGCAACACGCTTGGTCACTTCACGAACATGGGATCGGAGCCTCCTGAGTATATTCGGGCAACCTACAACACAAAGCACCTGACACATGAGACGATCCCTTACGCTATTGGCCATTCCCTTTTCGTTCACACTTTCCGCGCAGGTTGCGGCGGATGTATTGAGCCCTCCGGAACTTCAAGGCAGTTACGTCCACAGTTGGGCTGAACCCGGGACCGATTCCTGGTCCACGCCGGACATGCTGCTGGTGGAGAACCGTGTGATCGGTGATCTCGCCCTTGCCGTCGACGCCACTGCGGCGGACAGCTTGGCTTGCGAGGCCATTGCCAACCCGGGCGATATCGCCGGAAAGATCGCCTTGATCTATCGCGGCACATGCAATTATTCTGTGAAGGCGAAGCACTGCCAGGACGCCGGAGCGATCGCTGTGGTCCTGATCAACAACGTGGCCACGGCACCTCCTCCAATGGGAGCGGGCTCGCAGGGTACTTTGGTCACGATCCCCGTGTTCCAGATCGCACAGGCGGATGGCGCCACGATCCGAGCGGCCATGGACATGGGAACAACGGTGACGATGTTGCTCGGCAACAAGGATGGCTATTACGCCGATGATATCGGATTGAACAAGTACGGAGTGGTGATGCCTCAGGCCTTGTCCACGCCGCGGGTGCTTGCGGCCTATGCCGGCGAACGTGTGATCCAGATCGGCGCGTGGGTGCGGAACCCTGGAACGAACACACGGACCGATGCGCAACTGACCGCCACCGTGATGCACAACGGCGGTGAGTTGTACAACGAGACCAGCGATGCCGTGACGATCCTCCCAGGCGACTCCGTGTTCGTCGAGCTTCCGGCCTTCGAGCAGTCCTCGTACGATGGTGACTATGACCTCACCTACACGGCCAGTTTCGCGGGTGATGATGGACACACCTTGGACAATACACGTTCCATCCAATTCAACTTCGGGGACATCTATGCCTTGGTGGACCTGGACGACGAAGGCTTGCCCGAGTACACGATCGGGATCCAGCCGGCCGACAACCTCGGTGACTACGAGAGTTGCATCCATTTCCAGGACCCCCATGCGAGCCGGGTCACCGTGGAGGGCATCCATTTCTACGGTTCACAAGCCGACCCCGGGGACATGGAGGATGAATTGATCATTTCCAGGGTGTACCTCTGGTTGGATGATTTCACCGGTCTCAGTGACCCCAACTTCACGATCACTACGCTTGCCGAGATCCATTACCAAAAACACTTCCTTACCGACACGGGGAACTTCGTAACACCATATCTGGAATTCGATGATCCCGTGCTCCTGGAGGACGATGAGCGCTACCTGATCTGCATCCAGACCTTCAATACGGGTGTGTTCTTCGGTTACAACGAGGACATCAACATGGAGGCCACGGAGATCGTATACGACCAGCCCACCTCTACGAACCGCAACGTCGATAGTTGGTTCCTCGGCTTCGTAGGAGGTCCAGTTGCAAGTCACGGGGCGCAAATGGGTGATATCAGCACGGGTGTGGCCGATCGTGAATATGTGGACGCGAAGCCTTACCCGAACCCGAGCACAGGTATCTTCCAACTCTCCTTGGAAGGGCATGGGGTCACGGTGCTCACCTTGAGCGATGCGACCGGACGTGTGATCGCTACCGATCGTACGAACGATGCATTGTACACCATGGACCTGAGCGGCCAGCCGGCAGGCGTGTACCTCTTGAGCATGCAGAGCGACAAGGGTAAAGGCGTGGCACGGTTGGTCCTGCGTTGATCGCGAGAATGACGAATTGAAAAGCGGCGGGCCCTCATGGGTCCGCCGCTTTTGTTTCGATCGGAATGGTGCAATGCTCAGGTCTTCGCCTCAGCAGGGCCGAGCAGATCGCGCAAGGCCTCCAATTCCTGGCTGCGCTCCGGATCACCGAGCTTTTGGTAACTGTTCGCCAAGTTGTTCAACTGGCGGCGGATGATGTCCATGTTCGTGCAGGGCGCATAGAACGACGTGCGAGGCTCGATCTTCAGCTTTTCCAAGAATTCGTTGATCTCGTTACGTCCGAGGATATCCCCTTGGCTGAATGCGTTCACGTAGAAAAGGATGCATTCTTCCGCTTCCTGGCCACTGTCAGCGCCACCAATGCTTTCCTCATCAAGATAGGCGAGCACGAAGTGGTTCGGGAGGTTGACGCCACGCAATGGAAGACCAAGGTCCTCTGCGATCACCTGGTAGATGATGGCCAGGGAAAGAGGATTGCCCTTGCGACTGTCCAATACCTCGTTGATGTAAGAGTTCTGTGGTGCGTGGTAGTTGCGCTTGTTGCCTTTGAAGCCGTGCACCTGAAAGAAGATGTGGTTGAACACGCGTACTTTCTCGAAGGCCGTAAGGTGATCGTTCAGCTCAAGCCAGATGTCCTGTCGAATGGAGGCCAAGCGCGCCTTCACCTTCATTTCATCCATGTCGGGATAGCGATACCGGCTGATGATCAGGGCACCTTCCAGGAGGTCTTCACCACCGGTCTCTTTCCATGCCTTCAGCCGGTCCGTGACACCGGCGAGGTGGATCGTATGCAGGATATCCTCGATCCGGTTGCGGAAAAGGTCTCCCAGATCATCCACTTCCCAAGCCTGTTCAAGGACGGGTACCACCGGACCTCCCAAGGAAACGATGCGTTCGCGGATCTGCGTGTAGACCCCTTCATCAGGGTCGTCGATCAAGGTGATCAAAGCGCGGATCTCGGTTTCGCTCATCGCTACGTGTCGCTGGTGGACCGTGGTAGGGCGAAAATATCCGCCGCTATGAGCGTCAACAGATCGTGGAGCAAGATGTTTCCACGAACACCCTGTTGATGACCAATTCCTTTGGAAATGCTTTCGTCACTCCCTGGAAGTGAGTGGTACTAGGCCGTAGCCCGTTCCAACACCTCCTTGATCATCCGGTCGATCGCGGCATGGTGGTCCTTGCTGTACTCCTTGCGCAAGCGGTTCGCGACCACGGTGCAGACCGTGCATACACGGTGGCCCAACATGCCGGCCAGACCGTAGAGGGCACTTGTTTCCATTTCGAAGTTCGTGGCGCGTAAGCCTTCATGCTCGACCGCACCGAGGCGTTCGTTCAAGCCGTCCACTGAGGTCAGCAAGCGCAGTTGGCGGCCTTGGGGACCGTAGAACCCACCTGAGGTGAGCGTGATCCCCACGAAATTGTCATGCCCAAGGCGTTCGATCAGTTCACCATCACCTTTGGCCACGTAAGGAACGGGCAGATTATCCGGCCATTCGGACTGTTCGAGGATGCTGTGCAACAGGCGCAATTCGGCATCCGTGTTCTCGTAGGCGTAGTAGTGCAGGACATTGTCCATGCCCACACCGTAGGCACTGATCACACGACTGTCCACCGGGATATCCTCTTGCAGGGCGCCACAGGTCCCCATGCGAATGATCCTCAGGGCTTTGTGTTTCGCATTCGGGCTCCGTGATCCCAGGTCGATATTCACCAGCGCGTCCAACTCGTTCACCACGATATCGATGTTGTCCGTACCGATCCCCGTACTGAGCGCAGTGATGTGTGTCCCGTTGTAGACCCCGGTATGGGCAACGAACTCACGGTTCTGCACCCGGTGCTCCACCTTTTCGAAGTGTCTGCTGATCAACTCCACACGACCCTGATCGCCCACCACGAAGACGAGATCCCCGAGCTGCTCCGGACGCAAGGCCAAGTGGTAGATCGAACCGTCAGGGTTCACGATCAATTCACTGGGTGCGATCACAGTACCGGCAGGGGTGAGGGTGATTGGATGCATTGGTTCTGGTTATCAGTTGTCTGTTACCGGTTGTCAGGGTCCCAGGCCGGGATCTTCAGAGCGGGATCGCCGAAGGTCGCATTTTCTGCCGCGCTGTTGCGAACAACTGACAACCAGCAACTGAGAACTACTGTTGCGCGAATACCTTTTGCAGCAACGCCGTTGTGCGTGCTACAGGGTCCTGCCGGATCTTCTTCTCCTCCGCTGCGAGCAACACGAACAACCCATCCATCGCTTTGGTGGTCACGTACGAATCAAGGTCGGGGTCCACGGCTTTACCACCAGTTAACAACGTAGCCGTGTTGTATGTGTTGGCGACCGGCTGCCAGTAGCTCGTGAGCGCAACTTTTGCAGTGGCCCTTTCGACCACGGGAGTGAACCGTGCCCTGAGCGTTTCGGAGGTCTTGGCCCGCAGGAATTCAGTGGCGGCATTGTCGCCACCTCTCAAAAGGTCGAAGCCATCCTGTATCGTCATGCTCGTGATGGCATCGACGAAAACCGGGACCGCCTCCTTCGCTGCTTCCTCCGCGGCGTGGTTCATGGTGTGTTCGAATTGCTCGACCGTTGCGCTCAATCCGATGTCCATGAGCGTGTTCTTCACCTTGATGGCTTCCGGTGGAAAGGGGATCCGGATGCGCGGATCGTTCCAGAACCCATCCGTCATGCTGGCTTCATCCACGCTTCGTTCCGTACCCACCTTCAGTGCTTCCTTCAATCCGGCCACCACCTCTTCGTTGCTCAGGCCCGTGGCACTCGGAATACTGTCCAGTACGCTTTGGATCTCCTGAGTGGAGCAGGAGAGGAGCAATGTGCAGAACGCGATAGCGATGGATGTTCTCATTGTGGCATCAATTGTTCCAAAGCCAAGCGCCACCGTCCGGGTACGGCGAAACTTCGTTCGTGGGAATAATCAAAGCAGACCATCACACTTCGGCCTTCGGCACAGAGCCCGGGTTTCTCACCGCCTACACGTCGAATGGCGTAGTTGAGGTCGAAGCTCTTGTTGCCGATGGTCCCGCACCACGCTTCAGCCTCGATCTTGTCGTTCAGGTGAACGGGCATACGGTAGTCCACTTCGTTCCGCGCCAGGATCAACCCTTCGCTGCGCCAATCGTGGGCCGGTGGGATGAATTCCTGGAGCAGTGCCATCCGAGCCGCTTCGAACCAATGGAGGTAAACGGCATTATGCACATGCCTCGCCATGTCCACATCGGCGAACCGTATCTGGACGGGTATCGAGATCCTGCGACCGCTCATCCCAGGATCAGGTGATGGGGTTCAACATCACGCTGAACACCGTTATGGCGTTCGGGTCACGATCGTAGAAGAGCTTGTCCAGCGCTTCCAGGATGTTCTTCGCCCTGAAGTAGGAGGTTTGCAGCCCGCTCTCTCCCCGGAGGCTCCATTGGATGGTGTAGCTGCTGCTCCGCTCTTTGTAGGTTTCCACATACTCGAGCATGGCCCGCAAGGCATCAAGCTTGTCGCTTCCAGTGGTCTGATGGAACAGGAAGCTCTGGTTGTGATTGGGATTGAGGGTGATCACGAAGAGCTTCACCGTGCCATCCGAGGGCTCCTCGAAGTTGAACACGAGGCTGTCCGGCCCCAATCCGATATACGCGCCGATCTCCTTCTGCAGGCGGGCGATCTCCAGGTTCTTATCCCTTGTCATATGTGTTCCCCTCGACCGGGACCAGCGGCTGCTTGCCACTATGACCGATCCGGTGGGGTGTCGAAATTACTGTACACCGAGTTATGGCTCCTGTACTCAGGCACCAGGTCCTTCATGGCCTGCACCAGTTCATTCGCATCGGTGTTCGCGGTGATGTGGTCCACCTTGCTCAGGACGGTCGCGGCATCCTCGTTACGCACCTTACCGATGAGGATCCGCGGATGATGTGTAGGCAAGGTGTTCTCCGTGGTGGAGAGCAATTCCTCATACAGTTTCTCGCCGGGCCGAAGCCCTGTGTAAACGATCTCGATATCGGTACCAGGATCCATACCGCTCAGCCGCACCATCTTGTCGGCGAGATCGGCGATCCGTACGGGCTTTCCCATGTCGAACACGTAGATCTCGCC
>JAGQVV010000256.1 GCA_020437805.1 Flavobacteriales bacterium | reverse complement strand
GCTTCAGCTACGACATCAACGTGTCAACGCTGCAGGCCTATACGCGAAAGAACGGCGCCTTCGAATTCTCCATACTGTACTACGGCACGCACAGTGGACGGCAGCGTAGGATGACGAGCAGTGCCTTCTGATGAAACGAATGGGCGGCGCGAGAAACTGGGCCTTCGCATGCTTTACCGCTTGATCCATTTGGTGGAAACACGCTCGCCTGAAGGTGAGCGAACATGCACAGTGTAAATTCCGAAGCAGAGTTCCGATACCCCCACCGGATAAGGTCCAGTTGAGAACTGGTCCTGCAACACAACGCGGCCAAGGGCATCAACAAAGGTCACCGAATACTTCGTGTGGCCATGCCAATTGAATGTGAGCTGGTCCGATCCGGGGTTCGGATACACTTCCAGCCGCGACCGCTCTACTTGTGTGATCCCCATTCCGAGGTCGCAATCGACAATGCCGGGTTCCACGTAATCGATCTCCGCATCCGAATAGCAGTACAGGTCTGAAATGACCCCTGGGTTCACGGACTGGTTGCACCACTCATGGGGTAGCATGAAGTTCCTCTTGGACCCGAGCCGCTCCATGATCGTGTCCGGCTCCACGTACTCGACCTCTTCCGCGAGATAATGGTAGTCCACCGCCAGCCAACGGAGCGGAACATTGTTCATCAAGGTCGTTCCGGTATCCACCACCTCCACCCAGCTTTCAGTGGTACACCACATCGGCTCCGGCAATGGGACCATGCCCCACCGGTCGCCCGGCAACGCATTGATGTTGAAGAGCGTATCGAACAGATCCAAGCCGGGCACGAAGATCATGGCCAGGCCATTCACATCATGGGTGTATATGGGGTACGGGTAGCTTGGTGAAATGACCTTGCGCGTGGCTTGACCATTGATCACCGTATCGGCTGTGGCCTCAAAGCGGTGGTAGCCCTCCTGCGGTGGGGGTTCGAATAGCAGCCATCGATAGTGCCATGTAGCTCCAATGGGGGCCCAATCCTGAGCGGTCGCGGCGCAGAAACACAACAGGGCGATAAGTGGGGCGATCCTTCTCATGGCGTTGTCCGATCGGCAATGATGCGTTCTTCTTCGCGGTGTGAACCTGCATCATGAAGACACACGTGTTCAAGCCTGAAACGCCGATAGGTGCATTATCCAAGGTCGATGCGCGCATCACATGAACCAAGCAAGGACCCGCAGATCGGATCACGGTACGTTCCCTGTCCGGAAGTCGTCGTATAGTGGGCCTTCCCAGGTGTTCCCGTCTTCTCACGGAACGGACCGTGGAGTAGGACGCAACAGGTTTACTGCCCTTTCACGATGGTGCTCGTCAAAGCACCTTTCTCGGTCAGTACATGGATCACGTAGGACCCGGAAGGCAAGGTGTAGGTGTCCAGCGTAGTGCGGTCGGAGCTGCCTTCCATCGGCACTTTAAGCCGCTGCCCGGCCATGTTGAAAAGGTCCACGGAAAGGAGTTGCTCGTTCGGTGTTTCCACCACGACACGGTCTTGGAAGGGCATCGGGTAGATGTATGCCTCGATCGTTGAGGTACGCGTAATGGCCACCGCGGCGGAGAGCTCGCTGCTACCATCGGTATCCGTTTGGCGAAGACGGTAGTACGAAGTGCCGTTCAATGGTGAATGGTCATGGGCCGCATAGTCCAAGCGCTGTTTGCTGTTCCCCGCACCCGCGACCTCGACCACGTCCTCCCAGCGTTCCAGATCGCCGGAGCGTTCCACGGTGAAAAAGGCGTTGTTCGCTTCGGAGGCTGTGGCCCAATCCAGACGTACCTCGTCGCTGGCATCGGTGGCGGTGAAGGAGAGCAGTTCGATCGGCAGGGGCGTGGTGCTGCCGTTGTTGGTGCCCAACGTGAAGCGACGACCGTTCCTTAACGCACTAACGGCTGCGAAACGATAGTTCCCACCCCCGATACCGGTGGCGCCAGCGATCGGGGTCTCATCCGCGAATAGGCCGTCGTTGTCCGTATCCACCAACAAGCGCAGGTCGCTGGCGGTCACAGACCCCAGGCCATTCAGGTCGAAGATGATATCCACGTTGCCCACATTGACGGCGGACCCTGTACCATTGACCTCGCTGACGCGCCAAACGCGTGCCACACGTCCTTCTATGCTGACCGGGTAGTCCGTCACGCCCCAAGCGTCCATGGGAGCGTTGTTGTGCCCCCACAACAAGAATTCGTTATTGTTCAAACCCGAAGGATTGTTCATGCGGACCACTCCGGAGCCTTTCGAATCGTTGTGCTGGTCGCTGCTACTGATCCGACCGATGCCTGCCACCTCGTGATCGTAGTTGCCGTTCGCCGGATCGTCCTGCACATACAGGTCGCTGGCCGAGAGTGTAAGGCCGTATTTGGCGCTGATGGAGTTGTTCAAGAGGATGCGCTGCGTAGCGTTCAGTGGCGCATTGTACGCGATCAACTCCGCGATATCACCATTCAATTCACGCCCGCTGGTGCTCCGTTCATTCCCGATGTACAGCGGTAAGTTGTTGGTCCGTGGGGTCTTGTTCTCATTATCGGTATGGATGCTCGATCCGTTCTTGTAGATATCCCGACCATCGGCCGAGCGATAGCTGTATTCGATGATATTGAAGCCCGAGGTGGTCACTTGTCCGCCGGCCGTACTGGGGTGGGTGCGTGTTCCATCACTGTACTTCGTGGGTGCGTGGATGTTCCCGTCGTTGTAACTGAGCACCTCGAAATTCTCATCACTATCATCACCTTTCACCATCCAGGCGTTGTAGTCCTTTTGGAGATCCACGCGCAGGACCATGAAGAAGTGCCATTGGGTCAGATCGATCGAAGAGTGATCCTGTACCCACAATTGGTCATCGCTACCATCGAAATCCAGTGCCGGGTAGCCATTCGCGGAGTTCACCACATAGCTCGGTCGTGCTCCGGGTATCGCACCTGGCGGATAAGCGTGGTTGTTGTTGCCGGACCGGTCGCTCCATGCCGAGACCAAGCCCCCGGACTCGGTGATGCCCTGATCGGCGCTCAACCATAGCACATTGTTCGTGGACGTGCCAACACCGCCGGGCCCGGTCTGGGCACTGAGCAGGAGCTTGGCCAACAAGAACGATAGAAGCAGTGAAGAGCGCATGGAGCGGATGTGATTGCCGCTTGTACGCAAAAGGCAGGGCACATGTTACCACCACGGATCGACCGATTGCAGGTCAGAGCCGCTGGAACGGTGATCAACCTCCATGAACGGAAAGAAAGCGCCTTGGAACGGCTCAGCCTTTCAGGGCTTCCGCACCACCCACGATCTCCAGGATCTCGTTGGTGATGGCTGCCTGACGCGCCTTGTTGTAGGTCAGCTTCAGGTCTTTCAACAAGGCATCGGCGTTGTCGGTGGCCTTGTGCATGGCGGTCATGCGGGCACCGTGTTCCGCTGCGTTGCTATCGAGCAGCGCTTTGTAGAGCTGGATCTTCAGGCTCTTCGGGATGATCTCCTCCACGATGGTCCGGCGGTCCGGCTCCATGAGGTGGTCGGTCCGGCTACCTACCTTGGCTTCAGCGCCCTCCTCCTGTGCCGCTTGGATGGGCAGGTAGGGCTCTGTGCTCACGATCTGCACAGCGGCGTTCTTGAACTTGTTGTAGAACAGCACCACGCGATCATACGTTCCGTCCGCGAAGCGATCCATGATCAGTTCGGCAACAGGCGCCACACTGTCGAAGTTCAATCCGTCGTACAGCGAGGCCAGATCGGAAGGCAGGGTAGTGTCGAAGTACGGTGTACGGCGGAAGGCATCCATGGCCTTCTTTCCAACGGGCAACACGGTAACATGGTGTCCAGCGGCTTCGGCTTCCCGTGTGGAGCGTCGTACCGTGCGAAGCACTTGCGAATTGAAGGCGCCGGCCAGACCACGATTGCTGACGATGGCCACGAACAGCACCTTCTTCACCTCGCGCTGCTGGCTGTATTTCCCTTCACTGCTGTCGAGGCTGGCGCTCACGTTGCTCAAGATCGCTTGGAGCTTCTCAGCGTAGGGGCGCATGCGCACGATCGCATCCTGGGCACGACGCAGTTTGGCCGCGCTCACCATCTTCATGGCCGCGGTAATCTGCTTGGTGCTGTTGACCGAGACGATCCTGCTGCGTACCTCTTTCAGGCTGGGCATTCCGTGTGCGCTTCGAGGTCCTAGTTATCGAGGCTCTTGACCAGGTCAGCCGCCACGCTCTCCAAGGTAGCGGTAAGCTGATCGTTGTACTCACCGCGCTTCAGGGCCTCCAGCACGTCGCTGTGCTTGTTGCGCAGCATGGTGATGAACTCGGCCTCGAACTGCTTGATGTTCTTGACGGGCACTTTTCCGAGCAGGCCCTTGGTGCCGCAGTAGAGAATGGCGATCTGCTCCTCCACACGCATCGGTTGGTTCTGGCCCTGCTTCATGATCTCCACGTTGCGCGCTCCTTTGTCCAACACGGCCTTGGTCGCGGCGTCCAGGTCGGAGCCGAACTTGGAGAAGGCTTCGAGCTCGCGGTACGCGGCCTGGTCCAACTTCAAGGTACCGGCCACCTTCTTCATGGATTTGATCTGCGCATTACCGCCTACGCGGCTCACGCTGATACCCACGTTGATGGCTGGGCGAACACCGCTGAGGAAGAGGTTGCTCTCCA
>JAGQVV010000027.1 GCA_020437805.1 Flavobacteriales bacterium | reverse complement strand
GCACGAAGTGGTTCGGCCCACGGCCCTCGCTTCCAAGGAGTTTGGTCACTTCGGACTTTGCATTCTCGCTCACCTTTATCATGGCCTTACCGCCGATGGCCTTGGCGGTGGAGGGGTCTTATTTAGGATCCGTCTAGATCCGCGCCGCAAAGGTACGGCCCAGAAGGGAGAGGAACTAGTGGACCGGGTGGGTAAAGGCGAGTTCAGGAGCATGTACACAAT
This sequence comes from Flavobacteriales bacterium, assembly GCA_020437805.1. Classification (GTDB taxonomy): domain Bacteria; phylum Bacteroidota; class Bacteroidia; order Flavobacteriales_F; family PHOS-HE28; genus PHOS-HE28. The sequence continues at coordinate 2,925 of JAGQVV010000027.1, read as the reverse complement.
GCCTGTCCCCCGACACTGGGAGCACGGGCCATCCCTCATCATCGACTCCCGAGGGCACGTGCAAGTCAAGCAGGCGGGGCTCCGTGATGGATAATTTTGCCCCCCATGTCCATCTCCACCGAACGCACTGAACTTGCCGAATTGGGCGAGTTCGGCCTGATCCAACGACTCTCCGCACGCATCACGCTCGACCGACCGTCATCCGTCAAAGGCATCGGTGATGATGCCGCAGTGATCGACCCCGCCGGTCTGCATCAGGTCGTGACGACGGACATGCTTGTGGAAGGGGTCCATTTCGATCTTGGCTACGTGCCTCTGAAACACCTAGGCTACAAGGCGGTCGTGGTGAACCTCAGCGATGTGTACGCGATGAATGCGACACCGCAACACATCACGGTCAGCCTCGCCTTGAGCAACCGGTTCCCGGTCGAGGCCGTGGATGAACTTTATGAAGGGATCCTGCTCGCCTGCCGGACCTATGGTGTGGACCTTGTCGGTGGTGATACCTGTGCCAGCCCCAGTGGTCTGGTCATCAGCGTCACGGCCATCGGAGCGGCGAACAGGGAAGAGATCGTGTACCGGAAGGGGTCCAGGGTGAACGACCTGCTGGTGGTGAGCGGGGACCTTGGCGGGGCTTACATGGGATTGCAGGTGCTGGAACGCGAAAAGGCGGTTTTTCAGGACACCAATGCGCAACCCGACCTGGACGGGCATGATTACATCCTGGAGCGCCAGTTGAAGCCGGAAGCGCGGAGGGATATCATCCAGTTGCTGAAGCAGCTCGATGTGCGCCCGACAAGCATGATCGACATCAGCGACGGGTTGGCGAGCGAGGCCCTGCATCTGGCACACGCTTCAGGCAATGGCGTCGTGATCTACGACGAAAAGCTCCCGATAGACCCGACCACATACCGCACCGCACGTGAATTCGACCTGGACCCATCGACATGTGCATTGAACGGTGGGGAGGATTACGAGCTACTGTTCACCGTTGCGCTTTCCGATCTGGAAAAGATCAAGGGGAATCCGGATCTGTCGATCATCGGTCACATGACGGACAAGGAGGGCGGCCATCAGTTGGTGGACAAGCAGGGTGGCCTGCATGCATTGCGCGCGCAAGGCTGGGACGCATTCCTGCGATCCGGAAGCTAAGGCATCAGGCTGCCTTTGTTGGGCTCAGGGCGCGTTCGCTGACCAATTCGGCGAACGTCCTTCCCTGGATCTTGCTCTGCGCCCATGCGATCGGATCGAGGTGGTCGAACACGGCATGCTCCATGGGGTCCTGTTCCAACGGCAGTGATCGTTCCAAAAAGGCCTGGTAAGCCAGCGCCAACGCATCGGGTCCCTTGGCTTTCATCACGGCCTTCACCATGTCCAGGAAGATGGGCTCGAAGCGATACAGGCGCTGGCGCGTTTCCAGGTACCGTTCCGTGCTGCGGAATGCGTAGGGCAACAGGTCGGTTTCGCCTGAATCGATGTGGGCGAGCAGGTTCAACAACCGGCCGAAGCATCCGATCTCCGCACTTTCGTCGATATGCACATCGTTCAACAGGCGCTGGCTCCATTTCAATGCAAGGTCGGGTCTTCCAGCGCCGAAATAGGCGTATGCGACCTGATAGTACAAGCCCGCCTTTCGTACGGCTCCCAACCGATCGCCATGCTGCGCAAGGCCGCGTTCCACACTGGGGACCAGCTCTAGGGCCTTGGAGAAGGCGCCCATTCGGGTGTGCATGGTCAGCTCCAAACTGGTGCTGGTACTGAACAGCTTCAGGTCCAGGTCCCCGGTCTCCGGCATCTTCCATTCTTCCGGCAGCGTGCGGAACCGATGCAGCAGGGAGAAAGCCTCCTCATAATGACCAAGGCGCACGTGCATCACGATCAGGTTGCTCAGCGTCGAGAGGATCAGGTTCGGCTCGTCCTGGAAACGCTCCCGTTCCTCCTCGAGAAGCACATGGTTCGCGCTGAGGTGATCGATGCACCGCGTCAAGGCTCCGGTCGCGAACGCCGCTGCACCATGCACATGATGGTAGAGAAAGCGTGCCCGTGCCGTTCGCAACGTCTTCGCGGAACGTAGCAGCGGATGGTCCATGAGCGCCCGCATCTCCTTCAGGCCTTGTTCATTGCGCGTCTGGCCCTGCCGGTAAAGGTCCATGAGCACCTCGCTCTTCAGCGCCCAAAGCGAATCGAGTTCACGTTGTTCCGCCAGCAGTTCCTCACTTTCCCTGGCAAGCTGCTGGATCATCGGTTTGTCCACCTGGCCATAGTTGCCGACCTCCATCAAGCGTCTTTCCCATTGCAGCACCGCCAGCATCGCAGGCTGTTTCTGGGCTTGTCGCGCCAGCTTGCGTGCGCTTTGCAGGACCTTCGATGCGTCTTCGTAGAGTGCCCGTTGGAACAGCAGTTCCACATGGTGCAGGGTGCGGTAAAGGCGCGCATCCACGGAGCTCTCGGCGTGGTAGGCATCAAGGCTCTTCAAGATCGTCTCGTACAGGCGTCGTTTCGTGACGGCGAATCGATTGGTGAGCGGGGCGTCCTTGAAGCGCTGAAGCAACGCGTTCTCATCATACTCCTCCATGGCCGCGATCGCATCGAAAAGCAGCTGGTGATTGCTATGACCGCCCAGCATATGTCGACCCGTGAACAGCTTGAAATAGCGCTTCTCCGCCCGATCCATGGATCGGATGAGGCGATGGACGTGATCGTGTGCCTTATGGGACATTGCGTTGCTTGGCGCTGAGAAAATACCAAGCCCACACGGACCGGCGTGTCCTCTGTCGAGGAACGGGAGAATGGCCCCAGCCATCGGTGAACGCATGTTCCGGAAAAAAGAACGCCCGATCCATGGATCGGGCGTCAACGCATCATCATAGGACCTACCGGGCGCCTTTCTTTCGCTCGCTGCCGGAGATATCATCCCCATCATCG
>JAGQVV010000255.1 GCA_020437805.1 Flavobacteriales bacterium | reverse complement strand
GGACGTGGAGATCAAGGTCTGACCCGATAGCATCACAGAGCCATGAGCGGACTAATTGGAAAGAAGATCGGCATGACCAGCCTGTTCGATGCGAACGGAGCCATGGTCGCGTGCACGGTGATCGAGGCCACGCCCAATGTGGTGAGCCAGGTCAAGACGCTTGAGAAGGACGGTTACGAAGCGGTGCAGCTTGCATACGGCGAGCGCCGTGAGAAGAACACCCCGGCTGCAGCCCTCGGGCACTTCAAGAAAGCGGGTACCACCCCCAAGGTGAAGACGCACGAGTTCAAGGAATTCGCACGGGACATGAAACTTGGTGGCATGGTCGGTGTCGACCTGTTCGCCGAGGGATCCTTTGTCACCGTGACCGGGAACAGCAAGGGCAAGGGCTTCCAGGGTGTGGTGAAGCGTCATGGTTTCAGCGGTGTGGGCGAGGCCAGCCACGGCCAGCACGACCGTAGCCGTGCACCGGGTTCCCTGGGTGGCTCCTCCTACCCGAGCCGTGTGTTCAAGGGCCTGCGCATGGCCGGTCGCACGGGTGGCAACAAGGTCACCACGGAGAACCTCCAAGTGGTGAAGGTGGACGTTGAAAAGAACCTCTTGTTGCTCAAGGGTACCGTTCCCGGTCCCAAAGGCAGCATTGTGATCATCTGGAAGTAAGATGGAACTCGATATCCACAGCAAGGACGGCAAGTCCACTGGCAAGAAGGCCAAGTTGAACGACGCGGTATTCGCGATCGAGCCGAACGACCATGCCATCTGGCTGGACGTGAAGCAGCACCTGGCCAACAAGCGTCAAGGCACCTCCAAGACCTTGGAGAAGAGCGAGGTGAGCGGAAGCACGAAGAAGCTTCATCGTCAGAAGGGTACGGGTGGTTCCCGGAAAGGGTCCATCAAGAGCCCGTTGTTCAAGGGTGGTGCACGCGTATTCGGCCCCAAGCCGCGCGACTATCACTTCAAGCTGAACAAGAAGGTGAAGGACCTTGCACGTCGCAGCGCCCTTACTTACAAGGCGAAGGACGGTGCGATCCGGGTGGTGGACGCCATGACAATGAGCGCACCGAAGACCAGCGAATTCGCGGCTTTCCTGAAGGCCTTCGAATTGACCGGCCGCAAAAGCGTACTGGTGGTGCCAAGCAAGGACGACAATGTGGTGTTGAGCGCACGCAACCTCCAACGCACGCGCGTAGTGGTGGCCAGCGAACTGAACACGTACGACATCATGAACGCCAATGGCCTGTTGATCGTGAAGGACGCGATCGCACCGTTGGAAGCAACGCTGACCAAGTAAGCCATGAGCCAGATCATCATCCGACCGATCGTCACTGAGAAGATGACTGCCCAAGGCGAGAAGGAAGGCCGTTACGGCTTCGTTGTCGCCAGGACCAGCAACAAAGTGCAGATCAAGCAAGCGGTGGAAAAGGAATACAACGTCACGGTGACGGGTGTTCGCACCATGATCTGTGCCGGCAAGGACCGCACCCGTTACACCAAGAGCCTCATCCTGAAGGGTCGCACGCAGAGCTACAAGAAAGCGATCGTGACCGTGAAGAGCGGCGAGGCCATCGACCTATACAGCAGCATCTAAGCCATGGGCGTACGTAAACTCAATCCGGTCACCCCCGGCACCCGTCACAAGGTGATCACCGACTTCGAAGGCGTCACCACACGTGTGCCCGAGAAAGCGCTGACGAGCGGTTCCAACAAGAGCGGTGGCCGTAACAACCAGGGCAAGATGACCATGCGCTACCTCGGCGGTGGTCACAAGCAACGGTATCGGGAGATCGACCTGAAGCGCAACAAGCACGGTATCCCTGCTACGGTGAAGACGATCGAGTACGATC
>JAGQVV010000254.1 GCA_020437805.1 Flavobacteriales bacterium | reverse complement strand
GTTGTGGATGTACGGCGCGAGGTGCTTCTTTACCGCGTCGTAGTGGTGGGCCAACTCCTGCCGTTCCTTTTTCTGCGTCTCATTACGCCCGGTGGTGTCCCCGTAGATGTAGACCTCCGGGCTTGGGGCTATGGTCCCGTCCTCAAGTTCAACGCCATCGAATTCGTACACGAAGCCCGCGCAAAGATCCTCCGTGCTATTCGACGGTGGTTTGTAGCAGAAGGTCTTCAGCACCCGGATCTCCACAACGCTGTCCTCCAACGGCACGATCTGAATAGCCAGCATCGTTGAATAGGGAAGGTTGTTCTGGTCGAACGTGAGGTGTACAGGTAGGTCCGGACGGTATTGGAGCTTGCGGAGGTGCTTGCTCCGATCGAAGGCGCGGCACCATAGGGAGCCGAGGTTGCGCCTGCCCATCAACCCAAGGCCCGATGTGCGGTATTCTTCGGGCATGTGCGCGGCCATCCATTCGTATTCCTTGCGTCGGGTGGCGTTGCAATGCGGGTTGTGGTGGTAGTTGGTGTGGATGATATACGCTTCGGGGTCCGTGCTGGGTACGGTGGTGAACATCCCGTCCGCCTCCTCGAATGACAGGTCCGGTTCCCCGTCCTGAAGTTTGGGGAAGAACCGCCCAAGGATCCAGTGATCGGTGGCTGTGCTGTTCCAGGTGAACCATTCCTCGATACCCTTGCCCCGGATGGATAGGGTGGTCTGCGTGAAGTCGTTAAGGTCGAGTTCATCAAACTCCTCGTACCACACGAGCGATACATCCTTCACGGACTTCGCCTTGCCCGCGTTGTCCATCCCTAAGGCGATCAGACGCGCCCCGGTCAGCTTGCAGATGATCTGAAGGGGTGCGACCCGGAAATCGAACAGGTCCTCCCAACCGTAACCCTCGATGATCTCCTTGATCGTTTGCCATTGGCTCTCCTTGATCGAGGCATAGGTCTTACGAACGAGCAAGCCCTTGAACTTCTCCTTCAACATTCGCACGATAATCGCCTGAGCGACAAAGTGTGACTTGGCACTATCACGCGAACCATAGAGCATCTTCCTCCGCTTCGCCATGGTGAGCAAAGGCAGGTAGACCGGAACCCAAAGCGCCGGGTTCGATAGGTCGATGATCGTCGGCTCGTTATTCCGGGACATTAGGGAGCAGGATCCGCGTTCCCGCTTGGTGACGTACCTCGATAGGTGCGTTGAACCCGCGCTTCTTGCCCAAGTTGTTGAGCACCGCAAGGATCGCCGTCACGTCAGGGGGTAGGTCATACACCGCATCCCCCTTGGCAACCTTCACCCCGTTCACCCGTTCGGTGAGCTTGCTCTGTGCCAGGTCGAGCAGGTCTTCTTGTAGCTGTTCGGTGGCGTGGTAGTAGTCCGGGTCCTCGTTGCGCCAGTTGTAGTACGAACCCCGGTCGAAGCGGACCATTTCGGAGGCCGGTTTGACAAGCCCGAAGGTCTTTTGCAGCGCCCAAAGGCTCGCCCGCTTTTTATGGTGTTGAATGTGCGGATAGGCGTCCGAGGCCATGAAGCGGCGGAAGTCCTCCTTGATCTTGTCCGCTTCAAACGCCTTGTCCGTGAGCAGTTCCTGGTCGGTCGGAATTGGTACCGGCTTGGCCTTTTCTTGGGATCCCATCGAAGGCTTCTTTTTCGGGGCCGTTTTCTTTTTAGCCTTGGAAATGCCCTTTCGTAAGCCGGTGGAGACCGCCTTTGCCTTGGGATCTTTACGCTTGCTCATGTTCATACGCTTTGGTCAATGCCTTCAGCCGCTCCACGACCGAGGCCGGGAGCATGTCCGCAATGCGGAGGCCGTTGGCGGGATAGAAGGGCGGGCGCACCCGCTGGATCTTGCTTCCCCGCTTGATGCTGATGTTGTTGAAGCTGTGCGTGTCGAGGCTGTTGGTCCATCCTTCGGTTGGGTCCACCTCAACACGTAAGGGTTGGCCGTTGGC
>JAGQVV010000253.1 GCA_020437805.1 Flavobacteriales bacterium | reverse complement strand
ATTGGACGATCAAGGAGAGCGTGAAAGCGAAGTTGAAGGTGATCGTGAAGCGGACGCTGCGCCACTTCGGCTATCCGCCGGATATGCAGAAGCTGGCCACGGAGTTGGTGCTAAGACAGGCGGAGATGTTGGCGGGGGAGTTCAGTGGGGATTGAAAAGGCAGATCGGCTTCCTTCTTCGGTTCGCATCCATGTAGCCCCCTGTACCTCCACAGCCCCTCCTGAGGCGCGAAGCGCCCCTGCGCTTTCGGCCACGAACGCCTGGGTCTTCTTCGAGCGGCCGTATCGAGGTTTGTAAGCGCATAACACCACGTGTTGTGCGGTCATGGGTCGTGCTCGTGATCCAGTTATCCATTTACCTTGGTTCTGCCCGTCGCGTACCGGGGGGGTGGGGAAATACCAACATTGAAACCAACTGTCATGTGGGAAAGACCATTTGAAGCGATCCCGACCGACGGGACCGGATCGGGGCTAACACAAGCCATCCTTGTTCAGTTCCATCGGCATTGCCCGGATCCCGGCATGAACCCGACACTGGTGTTCCACGACCCTACGGTGAACTTCAACGACTATATGCTGGTGCGATTGGTAGAGCCCCTTGCCGGTAACGAGGAACGGGAGAGCTACGGCCTATATGCGCCGGGCGATTACCGGCCACTGGATGCGGGCCGCGAACGAATGGAGGCATTGGGGCACAATGCGCCATGGCAGGGCGATCACGAAGCCTTGGAAGAACTGATGCTATCATGGGAGCGCTATGCGGTTGCGGCTATCCCGAGGCTTTCCAAATTCCCGTTGCGGGCACAGTCCATCATGGCCGTGCAGCAATGGGGCCATACACAGGGCCAAGGTGTGGCCTTGTTCGAAGCGCTACGGCAGGGTGGTAGCGACATTCAGGAGAGCAGCTTGATCCGCGTGGCGGAGGTGAGTTTCTACCGCCACTACAAGCTGGTGGAGATCCTGCACCCGGAAAAGCTCCACTACCGTCGTGGGTACTGCTTCGTGCGGGAAACCCCAGAAGGGGTGGATGTTAAACCGGTTGATGGGATGCCATCCGTATTCTATGAGATCAACGAAATTGATGGAGAGATCCAATTGGATACGGTCGAACGGGTGTGCGACTACATCCGCACCTTTTGCTGGGGCGTGCTTGGCAGTGAAGGTCCCTTCTTGGTGCCGCATTACCGGCGGGAGTTGAACTTCCATAGTCCATTGACAAAGGACCAACTGGACAACCTTCCAGTAGAGATGGACTTCACCAGTATAACGGAAGTGGAGTTGAAAGACATGGCGCTGGACCCATCCACGCCGCCCGAGGGTCGGCAACGCGTTCTGGTGATCTTTGGCAACGCTGCCTTCTTGGCTGCGTTCGCGGTGCAAGCCACAGGCACCATCGAAATGGTGAACGATACCGCTCGATTAATGGACTTGCCGTTGGTGCCGGAGAGTTTCGGTACGGGCAACATCTTCATACCGGCCTGGCGACCGAATGCGATCGCGGTCCCCGCAGAAGGTGCTGTGATCAATGAGGAGACAGCGTCCGTGAGCAAAGAGGTCGAGCCCGCGGGGTCGCTTGAACTTGCCCCGGTGCCGGTACAGCACTATGGAGTGCCGAGCATGTTGCCTGGGGACGAGCGGCGCAGCAACGAGGAGTTCTTGAAGGGACTGAAGAAGAACGGTAAAGTTTCGGAATTCGCCTTGGGTCAAGAGCTCAGCTTGTGCTTGGACGTGGCATTCGTGCACGACCATCGATCGTTCGTTATCGATCGGGTATTCTTTCTGGACCAGTTGCACTTGGGCGGAACGGCTGCTGGTGTTTCGCTCCACTTTCGTAACTGTTCCTTCGCTGCCGGTCTGGACGCGCATCTTG
>JAGQVV010000252.1 GCA_020437805.1 Flavobacteriales bacterium | reverse complement strand
TACCTGCGCAAAGGCAGCAAGGTGTACATAGAAGGCAAGTTGCGCAGCCGGCAGTACCAGGACAAGGACGGGCAAACGCGCTACATCACGGAGATCGTGTGCGACGAAATGAACATGTTGGACCGACCGACCGACGGCGGCCCGAGCTCCTCGCCCGCCCCCGAGCGCCAGCCCGCACCGCGCAAGGAGCAAGCCTCGGCGCCCGCGTCGGCACAGAACGAACCGGATGATACCGATGACCTGCCGTTCTGAGGCGCTGGCCCCGATCACTGACCAGCTGCTTTAGTGGAGCCTCCGTCCGCATATCCCTTGTCAATGGTGATGTACCTACGGCCCTTGGAGCCGGGCACCATCGTGGTCCTCCTCATCATCGGCTTGTTGCTCGTGATCTCGGCAGCGATGTCGGCGAGCGAAGTGGCCCTGTTCTCCCTCTCGCCCACCCAACTGCGTGATGTACAAGAGCGCGGCGGGACCAGTGGCAAACGGGTGATGGACCTGCTGTCCAAACCCCGCCGTCTGCTGGCCACGATATTGATCGCGAACAACTTCGTGAACGTGGGTGTGGTGATCCTGAGCACCGTGGCCGTGGTGGACCTCTTGGACCTTTCACGGATGTCCACCTATGCGGTCTTCGCCGTTCAGGTGGTCGCAGTGACCTTTGTGTTGCTGCTGATCGGCGAGGTGATCCCTAAGGTGTACGCCACGAACAACCCGGTGCGGGTGGCCCAAATGATGTCGGGCCCTATCATGGGGATGCGCGTGCTCTTCAAGCCGATCAGCGAGATGCTCGTTCGCAGCACCACCTTCATAGAGAAGCGGTACAGCAAACGCCGTGGGCAGAACATTTCCGTGGATTCGCTGGGCCATGCCTTGGACCTGACCAAGGATGCGAGCACCACGGTGGAAGAGCAACGGATCCTGAGCGGTATCGTGAAGTTCGGCAACTTCGATGTGCGGCAGGTGATGCGACCGCGCACGGAGATGGTGGCCTTCGACAGGACCATCACCTTCGCCGAACTGCTGAAGGCGATCGTGGGCTCGGGATTCAGCCGGGTACCGGTGTATGATGAAACACCGGACCGGGTGGTCGGGGTGTTGCACATCAAGGACCTGCTGCCGCACTTGGAGAAATCGGATTTCGATTGGCACTCCCTGCTACGCGAACCGTACTTCGTGCCCGAAGGCAAGAAGCTGGACGACCTGCTGAAGGAGTTCCAGGCGGAGCGTTTGCACCTGGCGATCGTGGTGGACGAATACGGTGGGACGAGCGGCATCATCACCTTGGAGGATGTGATCGAGGAGATCGTGGGCGAGATCACCGATGAGTATGACGACGAGGACCTGCTGTACAGCAAGCTCGATGACCACACGTGGGTGTTCGAGGGAAAGACGGCCTTGACGGACATGTACCGGATCCTGGGTATCGATGGCGAGCTTTTCGAGGAGAACAAAGGCGAGAGCGGAACGTTGGGCGGGTTCATCCTGGAGCTCACAGGCCGGATCCCGAAGCGCGGTGAGCGTGTGGAGCTACGGAATTTCACCTTCGTGGTGGAAGGCTCGGACAACAAACGGGTGCGACGGGTGAAGGTGATCATGCGCGACGAGGCCGAGGACCGCATTTGAAAATGAAGCGTCTCCGACCGGCCCTGCTCATCTGTTGCGTCGCGTTCATCGGCTGCGAAGAGGACCCGACACCGAAACCGCGTGGTTACTTCCGCATCGACCTACCTGCTGAGGAGCCAGTGGTCTGGTCCGACAGTGTGACCTTTTCCGCTGAGCTACCTGCCTATGCCAAGATCGCGGCGCGAAAGTCGGGCAATGATGCGCGCTGGTACGATGTGCGCTTTCCGGGACAGCGCGCCACGGTGCACTTGACATGGTCCCCGGTGAATGGCGAACTCGGCAACCTGATCGAGGACGCACATGTGTTCAAGAGCACGCACGAAGCGAAAGCCGTAAAGATCTCCAGCGAGCGCGTGCTGCGTGACAGTGCCCGGGTGTTCGGTACGGTGTTCCATGTGGAAGGTGATGTCGCCAGCCCCTTGGTGTTCTACCTGACGGACAGTACGGACAACTTCCTTTACGGTGCGTTGTATTTCGACGTTCGCCCGAACTCCGATTCCTTGGCCCCGGTAACGGATCGGATCCGCGCCGATATGGAGCACATGGCGGCTACGCTGGCGTGGCGCCGAGCGGGCGGCCAGTAGCGTGGATGGCGCGAAGGAGGATCGCGAGCAAGGCCAAGGCCCCCAATTGATGCAGTACGCCAAGCGCGATGTGCACGTGCGTGAGCAATGTGAGCACGCCGAACACGAACTGCAGCAACACGCCGCCGATGAGCCATGGCGCTTGTCCCCGGATGGCCGTTACATGCCGGAAACGCCATGCGAAAAGGACGAAGCCCAGCGCCACCACGTAGGCGAAGTTGCGGTGGATGAACTGTACGCCATCACGGTGGTCCGAAAGGTCCGTGACCAGGTCGCCGAAGGCACGGACATTCTCCGGCATGAAGGCACCGTTCATGAGCGGCCAGGTGTTGTAGATACTGCCTGCGTCGAGCCCAGCGGTGAAGGCGCCCCACACGATCTGGAGCGTGAGCAGGATGAGCAGCACCCGGGACCAGGTCGCTGCCGGACCACCATCCCCA